>JBMNSG010000020.1:0-27151 GCA_050945075.1 Eubacteriaceae bacterium
ATAACAGTAAAGAATACTGGAGGAATCATGAAATTCAAGTCTGAACCGAAATATGCGAATATTTCGGATTTTCTGAAGAAGAAAGATATTGAGTTTTCGGTACAGCGTTATCTGATCGATGCGCTTAAGTACATGGCTTTCGGACTTTTCAGCACCCTGCTGATGGGGTCGATCCTGAATCAGATCGGGATCCTGACCGGAAGTACTTTTCTGACAGAAACAATATGGCCTGCAGCACAGGCAATGACCGGTCCGGCTATTGCGATTGCAGTAGGCTATGCATTGAACGCACCGCCGCTGGTGCTGTTCTCACTGACCATTGGCGGCTCTCTGGGCTATACCCAGGGCGGTCCGGCAGGTGCCTTTATCGCAGCTATGATTGCTGCTGAATTCGGTAAAGCCGTTTCCGGCGAAACCAAGGTCGATATCCTGCTTACCCCGTTTGTTACAGTCATTGTCGGTGCTTTCGTCGCTACCATTATCGGACCACCGATTGGGGCATGCATGACCGGACTCGGAAACCTGATTATGTGGGCGACCGAACAGCAGCCGGTGCTGATGGGGATTATCATTGCAGTTGTCGTCGGAATTGTCCTGACACTGCCGATTTCCTCTGCTGCACTGTGTATTATGCTGGGACTCAATGGTCTGGCAGCCGGTGCTGCCATTGTAGGCTGCTGCTGTCAGATGGTTGGCTTTGCAGTTCAGAGCTATAAGCAGAACGGCTTTGGCGGTCTGATTGCCCAGGGCCTTGGCACCTCGATGATTCAGATGCCGAACATTGTCCGCAACTGGAAAATCTGGATTCCGACTATTGTCGTTTCTGCAATCCTCGGACCCTTCGCGACCACAATCCTGCCTATCTATTGTACGCCTATTGCAGCTGGTATGGGAACCTGTGGTCTGGTTGGACAGATCGGAACCTGGATGGCTATGAGCTCTGCAGGTTTCTCAAATGCAGTGATCTGGACCAATATGCTGCTGCTTGAAATTGTGCTTCCTGCTGTATTGACACTGGTTGTCAGTCATTTCTGTATGAAAGCGGGTCTGTACACCGGTGCCGATATGAAGCTTGACCTCAAGGGTGAAGACAAGGTTTCCGAAGAAGCCGGAGAAGCGGTTGCCGAAGCTTAAGAAGCGTTTTGTCTGTCGGGAATGTGGATTCGTTTCACCGAAGTGGATGGGGCGCTGCACGGAATGCGGCGCCTGGAATTCACTGGAGGAAGAAATTGAAGCACCTGTAAAAAAGAGTGCTAAAAGTCCGGAACACGGCAGCTATTCAAGGCCAAAGCGGATTGCAGAAATTGACTTTACCGAAGAAGACAGGACGCCTACCGGGGACAGCGAACTGGACCGGGTTCTGGGTGGAGGTATTGTTCCCGGAGCCATGATCCTTCTGGGCGGTGATCCCGGGATCGGCAAATCGACATTGCTGCTGCAGAGTGTGGAAAGCCTGGGACGCAGCGGGCAGAAGGTGCTGTATGTTTCCGGCGAAGAATCGGAAAAACAGCTTAAGATGCGCGCCGACCGTATGAACGTTAAGAATAAAAATATTCTGTTCATGTCGGAGATCAACGTTCCTTATATTCTGGATACCATTCTTGCAGAGCGGCCGCAGCTGGTTATTATCGATTCGATTCAGACCATGTACGCTCCGGATATTCAGAGCGCGCCCGGTTCTGTCACACAGATTCGTGACAATGCTGCTTCTCTGCTGCAGATGGCCAAGAAAGAGAACATTTCAGTGGTTCTGGTCGGGCATGTTACCAAAGATGGAAGTCTGGCGGGTCCGAGAGTTCTGGAACATATGGTGGATACGGTGCTGTATTTTGAAGGCGACCGCTTCCATTCCTACCGGGTGCTGCGTGCGGTCAAAAATCGTTTCGGTTCCACCAATGAGATCGGCATTTTTGAAATGGCGCCCACAGGGCTTCTGCCTGTAAAGAACCCGTCCGAGGCCATGCTGAAAAGCAGGCCTGAAAACACCTGTGGCTCGGTGGTTGTTCCGGTTATGGAAGGGACACGCCCGCTGCTCATTGAAATGCAGGGCCTGATGGCTTCCACCAGCTATGGTAACCCGCGCCGTATGGCCAAGGGTATGGACTACAACCGCATGGTCCTGCTGCTGGCGGTCATGGAAAAGCGTCTGGGTATTATGCTGCAGGACCAGGATGCCTACGTGAATATCGTGGGCGGAGTCAAGGCAGATGAACCGGCACTGGATCTGGGCGCAGTAACAGCTCTTTATTCAAGCTTCAGAAACTTTGAAGTTCCGGGTGATATGATAGTTTTCGGAGAAGTAGGACTGACCGGTGAGGTCAGAAGTGTTCAGTATGCGGAAAACCGTCTGATTGAAGCAGCCCGTCTGGGATTTAAAAAGTGTATTCTTCCCAAAGGGTCTATAAATCCGAAAAAACTGGATAAGAATACTTTGGAGCAGATCAGGAATATTGAACTTTTTCCTGTTGAAAATATTGCTCAGGCACTCGGTATTCTGGATCACAGCAGATCCTGAAAATTCTTACAGGAATTTACCATTGGATTGAAAATCGTGCTATAATAAAGAACGGAATTTGAAAGAACAAATCTTGTCCTGAGGTGTTCGTGAATCCTTATTTTTGAACCTACACTTATGTATTGGGAATCCGGAGTTCCATACGCTATGTCAGGCTTTCAGTAGAAGACAGAATGTATGGACAGGGTACCCACCTGGCTTTTGCTAGGCGTCAAAAATTGGACACGGCACATTCGGGACTTTCTTTTATTCAGAAACAACGGACCGGAAGGAAAACCGGCACAGCATTGCTGTTGCGGATTCCCTCCGGCCCTTTTTAGTTGCGGCTGCAGGCGGAGAATCAATCCTGCATGGGATTATGTTATAATAAATTTTCAGACCTGCAGCTGACTTTTGCTTTTGCAGGAATCACTCAGATATCCTGAGTTTTTTCAGAATGAATTATTTAAATCAGAAAATTCATTGATCAGGAAAATTTATTTATCAGATGGACTTAAATTATGTATAACAGTATAAAAGGGACCCTCGAGGAAGTTTTTCCGGACCGGGTCATTATTGACACGCCGGTATTCGGATATAAGGTTTTTATTCCGGCATCGGCACTCACGGCACTGCCTGCTGTCGGTTCGCAGGTACGGCTGCTTTTATGCCCGGTATTCAGAGAGGATGATGTTATTCTCTTTGGTTTTACGGATGAACGCAACCGTGAACTGTTCGAAATGGTGATGAAGGTTTCCGGCATCGGGCCAAAAACGGCTCTGGCGATCTTGTCCGAGTTTACCGCAGACGAACTGATCCGGGCGGTTACTGGAGGAGATGTCAAGGCACTTACCCGCGCCCAGGGCATTGGCAAAAAAGGTGCTGAACGGATGATCCTCGAGCTGAAGGATAAATTCGGGAAAATGCCGGTTTCTGCCGGTACCGGATCCGGAGGCGGTGCTTCCGAAAGACAACAGCAGCAGGACAGCCTTTTCAATGAAGCGGCTGATGCCCTGCAGGCACTCGGCTTCTCCTGGACTGATGCTTCTTCGATGATTTCAGCGGCAATGGAGGATGGACTGAGTCTGGAAGAACTGATCCGCCGGGCACTTGCCGGCGGCGTGTGATAACCGGACGTTTTGGGATAAACAATGAAAGAAAGAATCATTACCACTGCTCCCGCGGAAGCGGAGCAGGAATACGAAGGCCGTTTAAGGCCGCAGCGGCTCAGTGAATACATCGGCCAGGACCGCGTTAAGAAGCAGATGAGTATTTTCATCAGGGCAGCTCTGGATCGTGGGGAAGTCCTGGATCACGTGCTGCTGTATGGTGCACCGGGACTCGGAAAAACCACGCTGGCCAACATCATCGCCAATGAAATGGGAACCGGGATCCGGACTACATCGGGTCCGGCAATCGAAAAGCCGGGAGACCTGGCAGCCATTCTGACCGGACTCAAGGAAGGCGATGTCCTGTTCATCGATGAAATTCACAGGCTTTCCAAAAGCATTGAGGAAATCCTGTATCCGGCAATGGAAGACTTTGTTCTCGATATTATCATCGGAAAAGGTGCATCGGCCAAATCGATCCGTCTGGATCTGGCACATTTCACACTGGTGGGCGCGACCACAAATCAGGGATCACTGACCAAGCCGCTGCGTGACCGCTTCGGCGTGATCCAGCGTCTGGAAATGTACGGCGAAAAGGATCTGAAGCAGATCCTTGCCCGGTCTGCCGGGATTCTGGATGTTCCGATTTCGGAAAAGGCGCTTCAGGAACTGGCAGTGCGTTCGCGCGGTACCCCGCGTGTGGCCAACCGGCTGTTAAAACGGGTCCGGGACTACGCTCAGGTGATGCGGGGCGGTGAAATTGATGAGGAAACCATTGAAACAGCACTGGAACTCTTTGAAATAGACGAGAAAGGTCTGGATCAGATTGACCGGATTCTTCTGAATACGCTGGTTACTCATTATGGCGGCGGTCCGGCCGGAGTAGATGCCATTGCGGCAGCTATAGGGGAGGAACGTTCGACTATTGAGGATGTTTACGAACCGTATCTGATTCAGCTGGGCTTTCTGGTCAGAACCAGCAGAGGACGGATGATTACCCCGGCGGGCTGCCGGCATCTCGGGATTCCCATACCCGGAAAACTGGCGTCTCAGTACCCGGATGCGGTTGCCGAACAGCTCAGACTGGAGCTGGATCAGTGACCGGGTTGTTAAGGATCAGCAGATTTATTCACTCCCGGAAAGGTCACGGGACCGGAAAGGAAAAGATTGACTGAACAGGATACAGAACTGAAAGACGTACGCGTCGGGATGCGGACCGACGATTACGATTATGAACTGCCGGAAGAGCTCATTGCGCAGCATCCGGAGGAAAAACGAGATCATTCGCGGCTGATGGTACTGGACCGCAGCAAACATACCATCGAAGACCGCCATTTTTCGGATATCGGTGACTATCTGGTTCCGGGAGATCTTCTCATTATTAATGATACCCGGGTTTTACCGGCCCGCCTGTATGGAAACCGTCCAACCGGCGGTAAGGCGGAGGTACTGCTGCTTAAACGGCTGACGGCTGACATGCTGGGTGAACAGGCCGCAGACCGTGTTGCAGATCTGAAACAGCCGCAGATCTGGGAAGCAATGGTGCGGCCCGGGAAGAAGCTGCGCACCGGCGCCAGAGTGATTTTTTCGGATACACTTTCATGTGAAGTGCTTGAACATCGCGAAGACGGATTGAGAGCGGTTCTGTTTGACTGCCAGGGTATTTTCGAAGAAGAACTGGAAAAACTGGGAGAAATGCCGCTTCCGCCTTATATTCATGAAAAACTGAAGGATAAGAGCCGGTATCAGACGGTTTACGCAGAGCACGATGGTTCCGCTGCTGCTCCGACAGCCGGTCTCCACTTTACTCCGGAGCTTATGGCTTCGCTGAAGGAAAAGGGCGTGCTCATTGCGCCTGTTACATTGTCGGTGGGACTGGGAACATTCCGGCCGGTTAAGGCGGAAAAGATTACCGATCACCATATGCACACGGAATCGTATTACGTTCCGGAAGAAACAGCACGGCTGATTGCACAGACTAAAGCAGCAGGCAACCGGGTCATTGCTGTAGGAACTACTAGTGTCAGGACGCTCGAGAGTGCGGCTGAACCTGACGGAACCGTCCGGCCGGGACATGCAGAAACGGATATTTTCATTTATCCCGGTAAAGAGCTCAAAGTCATCGATGCTCTGATTACGAATTTTCATCTGCCCAAGTCGACCCTGATGATGCTGGTGTCGGCACTTTACGACAGAGAGGAGGTGCTTCGCGCTTATAAACACGCGGTTGAGGAACGCTACCGGTTCTTCAGCTTCGGAGACGCGATGCTCATTATCTGATGTTTAAATATGAAGTTATAAAAGAAGAAAAGAATACCGGCGCCCGTCTGGGGAAAATCACAACCAGCCACGGTGAAATCCAGACACCTATTTTTATGCCGGTGGGGACACAGGCGACAGTCAAGTCGATGGATCAGGACGATCTGAAAGAAATGAACGCTCAGATTATTCTCGGAAACACCTATCATCTTTATCTGCGACCGGGTATGGAAATCATGGAAAAGGCCGGCGGGCTTCATAAATTCATGAGCTGGGACCGCCCGATTCTTACCGATTCCGGTGGATTTCAGGTTTTCTCCCTGGGAGATCTCAGAAAGATATCCGAGGAGGGTGTGGAATTCCAGAGCCATCTCGACGGCTCGCGTCATTTTATGACACCGGAAAAGTCCATCCAGATTCAGAATACCATTGGTTCGGATATCATGATGTGTTTTGACGAATGTGCTCCTGCGGATGCAGATTACGAATACACGCGCAAATCAATGGAAATGACCACCCGCTGGGCTAAGCGTTGTAAGGAAGCCCACGCCCGGCCTGATGATCAGGCACTGTTCGGAATCGTTCAGGGTGGGATGTTTGAGGATCTTCGCGCAAAATGTGCACATGATCTTGTCGCCATGGACTTTCCGGGTTACAGTATCGGCGGACTGTCAGTAGGAGAATCAAAAGAAACGATGTATCATATACTGGATACGACGGTTCCACTGCTTCCGAAAGACAAGCCGCGCTATCTGATGGGTGTGGGATCGGTGGATGCGCTGCTTGAAGGCGTGATTCGCGGTGTCGATATGTTTGACTGTGTTCTGCAGACACGAATTGCCAGAAACGGCACGGCTATGACTTCTCAGGGAAAAGTAGTGGTCAGAAATGCCGGATATGCGGATGATTTTTCGCCGCTCGACCCTGAATGCGACTGTCCGGTATGTCGGAAATATACGCGCGCCTACATCAGGCATCTGATTAAATGTAATGAGATCCTGGGGGCACGTCTGTTGACATATCACAATTTATATTTTACACTTAAGCTTATGGAAAAAGTTCGGGAAGCCATTCAGAACGATACGCTTCTGGAACTGAAACAGGATGTTTTCAATAAATACGGACTAGAATAAGGAGCTCTACATGAATAATCTCATGTCTTTCCTGCCTCTTCTGCTTATCGTTGTTTTCTTCTATTTCTTCGTCATCAGACCGCAGAATAAACAACAGAAAGAAATCAAGGATATGCGCAGCACCATGAAGGTCGGCGATGAAGTTTTAACAATCGGCGGTTTTTACGGAGTGATTTACGCGATCGATGATCAGAATGTCGTACTGGAAATGCTGCCGGATTTCAACAAGGCAATGGTAGTAAAATCTGCTATTTCCAAGGTTATTACCGAATCCGATAAAGCTGAAGAAGACAATTCAGAAGACAAGACAACTGCTGCAGACGATAATCAGGTCGAAGATGCAGAAGTCGAAGAAATCGAAGTCGAAACAGTCGATGAAGAACCGGCTGATGAAACATCAGAAACGAAGGAAAAGTAAATGAAACACATCAAAATCGTTAAAAAAGGTTCTCTGAAACAGACAGCAGACAAGGGCTGCGGCGAATGCCAGACTTCCTGCCAGTCAGCATGCAAGACATCCTGCACGGTTGGAAATCAGAAATGTGCAAAAGCCGGCAGATAATATTCCCGGATTCTACAAGCAGCCCGAGGGCTGCTTTTCTTTTTGGCAGAAATCTGATATTCTGACCGGAAATCACAGCCGGAATACCGGCTCAGATACCGGCGGCTTTGTATTGACGGCAGAATGCTGCATAATGGAGAAAATATGATTCATAAATTCAAAAAAAACGGCTGTAATATTGTACTGGATGTCGAGAGTGGAACCGTTCTCTCAGTGGACGCTCTGGTCTATGACCTGCTCGGGGAAAAAGGAATTGTTACACCCGGAGAACAGATTGCGCTCATTTCTTCGCATCCCGAATATACCGATGAAGCCATCGGGGCAGCGCTCTCTGAAATCAGAGAACTGATCCGCGAGGATATGCTCTATACCGAGAACGATGCTTCCGAACATAATCCCTTTGATATGAGAAGACACGATGTCAAAGCGCTCTGCCTGCACGTCTCCCACGACTGCAATCTGCGCTGCGAATACTGTTTTGCCGCCCAGGGTGACTTTAACGGCGAACGTCTGCTGATGTCGCCCGAGACCGGGAAAAAGGCGATTGACTTCGTCATCGCCAATTCAGGAAACCGCAAAAATATCGAAATTGACTTTTTTGGCGGCGAACCGCTCATGAATCTGGATGCGGTTAAAGAGATTCTTGAATATGCCCGTTCCAGGGAAGCGGATTCCGGCAAGCATTTCAATTTTACACTTACAACCAACGGTGTTCTGCTCAGTGATGAAAATATGAAGTGGCTGGACGAGAATATGAATAATATGGTCCTGAGTCTGGACGGACGCCGCGAAGTCAATGACCGCATGCGGAAAACTGTAAACGGAAAAGGCTCCTACGATCTGATTAAGGACGATATTTTAAAAATGGCGCAGATGCGCGATGGAAAAAAGGATTATTATGTGCGCGGTACCTTCACACACAACAATCTGGACTTCTCGGAAGATGTCAGATTCCTTGCAGATGAAGGATTCAAAAGCATTTCTGTGGAACCGGTGGTTGCAGAAGACGGCTGCGGTTATGAACTGAAAAAAGAAGATCTGCCGCAGATTCTGGCGCAATATGACAAACTGGCACAGGATTATCTCAAACGGGGAACGGATGAAGAACATCCGGATTTCAATTTCTTTCATTTCAATCTGAATCTTGACGGCGGACCCTGTGTTTACAAACGTCTTTCGGGATGTGGAGCCGGAGCGGATTATCTGGCTGTAACGCCGGAAGGGGATCTGTATCCCTGCCATCAGTTTGTGGGCAATACCGATTTCTGTCTCGGAAACCTTGATACCGGCGTGGTCCGGGAAGATATCCGGGAACAGTTTACCGAAGCACATATGCTGAATAAGGAAGCTTGCGGAAGCTGCTGGGCCCGCTATTTCTGTGGCGGCGGCTGTCATGCCAATGCCTGGAACTTTAATAAAGATCTGAAGAAGCCATATGAAACAGCCTGCGAAATGGAACGCTGCAGAGTTGAAAACGGTCTGATGATTTATATAAAGGAACAGGAAAAGAATGAAGAAGGCTTTCTTGAAAGTTGACTTCTCTTAAGGTATAATTTGGCTGTTCCGTGTCTGTGGTTGAAAGTTGATGCCAGTCGCAGGCAAAGCAATCCACGTAAGTTCCGCCAAAAACGGCAGAGCGATCATAGTGCGGCCTAGAAGTAAGACCAGCCGGTTTAAACCGAGAGAAGGAGTCGTGAGATCAAAGCCAAACTTCCAGCTGGCGAGTGTGGGGTTAAAAACCAGGTCAGGCGGGACAGCCAGGGGTGCTTTATGCGCCCCTTTTTTTATTGAATCAGATTTTATGCGCATTTTCCGTTTTTTGTACGAGTTTTCTGCGGGCAATCAGGGCAGCAGGGAGCAGGCTTTAAATGATCAGCCCGTGACGGACTGCTATCCGCAGCAGCCGGAAAATACATTTCAGACGATAAATTTTCGTATTAATTTTACACAGAGTTGTTCTAACAATGTGAAACCGAGTGCAGGCTTATGCTATAATTGAGAAAACAGACAGCAGCCCGGAGATTCAGAGGACTGCAATATGCCTGTTCGGAAGGAGACGGATTATGAAATTCACGATCTACGGGAAAAACATGCATGTTTCCGATGGCCTTAAGGATGCGCTCAAGAAGAAGTTTTCAAAGTTTGAACGTTATTTCGGTCCGGATACCGAAGTGTATGCAACCTTCAGTAAAGAAAAGAACTTCCAGATGCTGGAAGTAACCGTCCCGCTGGGCAGAACCGTGCTCAGAGCAGAAGTCAAAGCGGACGACCTTCTCTCGGCGATCGAAATTGTAGTTGACAAGCTTGAAGGTCAGCTCAGAAAGCACAAAACCAGACTCCAGAAAAACTACGCGGAAGAAGCCAGGAAGTATCATTTCGACGAACTCGAAGATATCCCGGATTATGACGAAGAAAGCGAAGGCAAAGTCGTCAGAACCAAGAAATTTCCGATCAAGCCTATGCATGTAGAAGAAGCTGCACTGCAGATGGATATGCTCGAACACGACTTCTTTGTTTTTCAGGATGCGGAAACAGACGGTGTCTGCGTGGTTTACCGGCGTAAAGACGGAAATTACGGATTGATTGAACCGTATATCTGAGACTCTGAAACAAAAAAGAATAAACAGGCCTGTCCTTTCGGACAGGCTTTTTTTAACGAAACAGATTTACCTGATTGCCGGGGAATGACAGTGTGGCCTGACAGTCGGGATTGATAAAATCCGGTATCACTGTGCCCCCGGGAGTGCCCGGCGAAGGCTCCCTGAATTGACAGCTTCTGAATCTTCGACTAAAATAGAAGGGATAATGATACCAGGGATAATAGAATGAATAAGCAAAATATATCATTTGATTAAGATAAAAGGAAATTCTATATGATTATACTATCTGCAGTAATAATCGGATTAATTATTGGTTTTATACGTCGTGGAAGCCTGCGTGGTTTCTCCGGTATTTCCAAATGGCCGCTGGGTCTTGCCGGCGTTCTGATTCAGATCGTTTTACACTATTCCTGCTACTTTGCAGCCGGAACATCTTTTGCATCATACCTGCCGATCGTCAGTTTTATCGGCTATATTCTGATACTGATCACACTGATTTTTAACTTGGATGATATTTTTGCCATTATACTGGCAGTTGGAGTTACCGGCAATTTTGTGGTAACCTTTGTGAACGGCGGTTTTATGCCGGTACAGGCCACGATTGTCAATCTGATGCCCACGGCTTCCGTAGTTACATCGACGATTCTCGCCGGAACCAATCCCATTTACACAATAATCCAGTCGCCCGGAACGCTTCTGTGGTTTCTCGGTGACGTCCTGCCGCTTTCATTCCTGTCCAATCTGAGTGTTTATACCGGATCTGTACCGGGAATTTCTGCAGGTACGATTTTTATGTTTATCGGCCTCATCGGCTGGGTACAGGGATTGATGGCTCGCGAATCAGGCGTTCCCGTAAAAAAAGCAGATCATAAGGGTGTTATCACCCAGAACAGGGATGCCGCCAGACCGCAGCATTTTGAATCAAGAACCGAAGAACTGTTTTTTGAAGATGAGCTGCTCCCGGAAAATCCGCTGGATAGTTTTTTCAGCAATGATCCGGAGAACAGCGGTAAAACAGAAGTCATCCCGAGTCTGAATACACAGAATATTTCCGGTATCAGAAACCGTCTCGGCGGTTCGGCACTGGGACAGACAGATATGGGAGATTACGATCCTTCCTCCGAAACCAGAGTCATTGATACACTTGAAGATCTTCCGGACTATCTGGCGCCGGATACTGAAGTCGAACCGGCAATGGGGCATGACGACGTTCTGCCACAGGGCTTTTTCACTCAGAGTTTCAATGCACAGAAGAGCATCGGACAGAAGGTCTTTACCGATGAGAACACAGATGAACTGAATACGGGAAAACCGGTTCCCGATAACACCGCTCCGGCTGCAGTACAGTCAGAACCGGAAGCTGAAACAGAAAACAACAATCCAGAGGAGGTTGAGCTCACAGACTCGATCGTTTTCGATGAACCGAAAGAGGATCTGGACGGGGACGCGTTTGAAGAATATTTTTCACGTCCAACGCCCCGGAAACGCTATGAACCTGAAGAAAGTTCGCAGTATATCGTGTCAAAAGCTTACAAGGAAGAAATGGCCAGAAAAGACAGAACAGAAGAGGAAATGCAGAATATCTGGGCACAGGTTGCAGATGACCAGGTTAAGTTAAAGAACAGCAGGCGCCGTCAGAGCCGTTACAGCACTGAAGAATCCAATCCGTATCTTGAAGAAAAGAAACGTCAGGAAGCTGCAGAGCTGGCACGCAAAGAAGCAGAAGCTCAGGAAGAAATCCGGGAGCAGGAAAGAAAGCTCGCGGAACAGAACTACCAGAACACGCGCACGGAAGAAGTTGTCAAAGCGGCAAGCCCTTCTGAAGATACAGTGGAAGATGTCATTATGACAGATGCAGACCGTATCGCTGCCGGATATGAAAAAGTAAGTTTTCAGATCAGCGGCAGAGATGTATCATTCTGGAAAAAGAAAAAAGACTGATCAGCGAGAGGGACGCATACGCTCCCTCTTTTTTGTCTATTCAACAGTCTGGCATGAAAAGGAACACAGACTGTCAACAAGGAGTATTAAATGGGTTTTTTTAACAGATTATTTGACTCCAGCACCAAGGAGCTGAAGAAACAGGACAAACGGGTTCAGCAGATTCTGGCGCTGGAAGACCAGTATGCAGCCCTGACTGACGAAGAACTGAAAGCCAAGACACCGGAATTCAGAGAACGTCTGGCAAATGGGGAAACACTGGATGATATTCTGGTGGAAGCTTTTGCAACAGTCCGCGAAGCTGCTTCCCGTACCATCGGGATGAAGCACTTCCCGGTTCAGCTCATGGGCGGAATTGTTCTTCACAACGGTAACATTGCGGAAATGCGTACCGGTGAAGGGAAAACACTGGTTTCCACACTGCCAGCCTACCTGAATGCACTCACGGGCAACGGTGTTTATATCGTAACCGTAAATGACTACCTGGCACGACGTGACTCCGAATGGATGGGCAAGGTCCACCGTTTCCTAGGCCTCGATGTGGGGCTGGTTGTACATGGCCTGAGCTTTGATGAAAAGAAGGCTGCCTACAACGCGGATATCACCTACGGGACTAATAATGAATTCGGATTTGACTATCTGAGAGACAACATGGCTCAGGAAAAGAGTCAGCAGGTCCAGCGCAGCCTCAACTATGCGATTATCGATGAAGTCGACTCGGTCCTCATCGATGAAGCGAGGACCCCTCTGATCATTTCCGGAAGCGGCGACAAGAGCACGCAGCTTTACAAAGTCGCGGATGCATTTGCCAAGACACTGCGTCCTGCGGACTATGAAAAAGACGAAAAGCAGAAGACGGTCATGCTCACTGAAACCGGTGTGGCCAAGGCTGAACGCTATTTCAAACTGGACAATCTGGCTGATGTCGAAAACATGGAGGTTTTCCATAATATCCAGCAGGCCCTGCATGCCAACACCATGATGACCAAGGATGTCGACTATGTTGTCAAGGAAGGTGAAATCATCATTGTCGATGAATTCACCGGCCGTCTGATGCCGGGACGCCGTTACTCCAACGGTCTGCATCAGGCGATTGAAGCCAAGGAACACGTCAAGGTAAACCGTGAATCCAGGACTCTGGCCACAATCACCTTCCAGAATTATTTCCGTATGTTTAACAAGCTGTCCGGGATGACTGGTACAGCCAAGACGGAAGAAGAAGAATTCCTGACCATTTACAACCTGAACGTTATTACCATTCCGACCAATAAAGAAATGATCCGTGACGATATGAACGACAGTATCTATCGTTCGGAAGAAGCCAAGTTCAAGGCTGTTACCCAGGATGTCAAAGAACGGCATGCCAAGGGGCAGCCGGTACTGATCGGGACTATTTCCATTGAAAAATCGGAAGAACTTTCTAAGTATCTGAAACGTGAAGGAATTCCGCATAATGTCCTCAATGCCAAGTACCTGGAAAAAGAAGCAGAAATTGTTGCTAATGCAGGACAACCGGGTGCTGTCACGATATCCACCAACATGGCCGGTCGTGGTACCGATATTGTGCTCGGTGAAGGCGTCCCGGAACTGGGCGGACTTCATATTATCGGGACAGAACGCCATGAATCCAGACGTATTGACAACCAGCTCCGCGGTCGTTCCGGACGTCAGGGAGACCCGGGGTCATCACAGTTCTACATTTCGCTTGATGACGATCTGATGCGTGTATTCGGATCAGAAAAGGTCCAGAGCATGGTCGACAATCTCGGTATGGATGATGATACACCGATCGAAGCCAAGATGCTGACCAAGGGAATTGAAAATGCCCAGAAACGTGTTGAAGGACGCAACTTCGATATTCGTAAATCGGTCCTGCAGTACGATAATGTCATGAACCGTCAGAGAGAACTGATTTATGCTCAGCGTCAGGACGTTATTGACGGCAAGCCGATTGATGAACAGATCTGGAAAATGACAGAAGATCTGGTCTCGGATTATGTTGCCATGTACACCAACGGCGGCAACTACTATGACGACTGGGATCTTGAAGGACTGGAAAAATACTTCCGCAAGAATTACTTTGCGGATACTGAGTTTTCACTGCCGAAGCAGCCGGATTCAGTAGATACACTCAAACAGGCTCTGCTGGATATCTTCCACGCCAACTTCAACAGGAAGAAGGAAATGATCGGGGAAGATAATATGAAGGATCTGGAACGCCAGATTCTGCTGCGTACGGTAGACCGCAACTGGATGGATCATATCGACAATATGGACCAGCTGAAACAGGGGATCGGACTTCGTGCTTATGGCCAGAATGACCCGGTCAAGGAATATACCAAAGAAGGTTTTAACCTGTTTGACGATATGAATAACGAAATTCAGGAAGATACCGTCAAATATCTCTATGGTCTGACCATTAAAGTTCAGCCTCAGAAACCTGTTCAGCAGGAAATGAACACCAATGAAAGCGCAATTACCGGTCAGACGGACGAACCCGCGAACAAGAAGCCCAGAACGACGAAAAAGGTCGGACGCAATGATCCCTGCCCCTGCGGCAGCGGCCTGAAATATAAAAAATGCTGCGGCAAGAATGCCTGAGCATCTGCAGCAGAGGTGATAACAGAGTAAATGATAGATTTATACGAAACCAAACAACAGATTGAACATTTTGAGAGAACACTGGACGGACTGAAAACATCACTGGATCTTCCGCTGATTTCCCGGGAAATTACGACACTCAATGCCAAAACCGAGGATCCCGAATTCTGGAATGATCAGGCAGCAGCTCAGAAAATTCTGAAGAAACTGACGATTCTCCGCAGCAAGAAAAATTCTGTCGATGATCTCAGTGAAGGACTTGACGATCTGAATGTCATGTACGAGCTGGCCGAAGAAGGCGAAACCGTCGACGATATGAATCAGAGTCTGGAGGATTACGGTGAAAAGCTGGAAAGCTTCCGGCTTGAAACACTCTTGTCCGGCGAATATGATTCCAATAATGCCATCATCGCCATCCATCCGGGAGCCGGTGGTACTGAATCCAATGACTGGGCGGAAATGCTGCTCAGAATGTATACCCGCTGGGCTGAAAGCCGCGGCTTTAAGGTCAAGACTCTGGACCTGCAGCCGGGTGATGTTGCCGGTGTCAAATCGGCTACACTTCTGATCGAAGGACTCAATGCCTACGGGTATCTGAAAACCGAACGTGGCGTACATCGTCTGGTCCGGATCTCGCCGTTCGACTCATCCGGACGCCGTCATACCTCATTTGCCAGCCTTGACGTTTCGCCGCAGGTAGACGACAACACCGAGATCGACATCAACCCGGATGATCTGCGCGTGGATACCTATCGTGCCAGCGGTGCAGGCGGACAGCATGTCAATAAAACATCATCAGCGGTCCGGATTACACATATCCCGACCGGTGTCGTGGTGCAGTGCCAGAATGAACGCTCGCAGCATCAGAACCGTGAAGTCGCCATGAACATGCTCAAGTCCAAGCTGGTCGAAATCATGGAACAGGAAAACAAGGAAAGACTGGATGACCTGAAAGGGGATTACGGGCAGATTGCCTGGGGCTCCCAGATCCGTTCCTATGTCTTCCATCCCTACACCATGGTCAAGGATCACCGGACCGATGCGGAAGTGGGTAATATTCAGTCGGTCATGGACGGCAATATCGATATCTTTATGAATGCTTCGCTTCAGAAAATGGCAGCTGAAGAAGAAAAAAAGATTCAGAAAAAAATACAGGAATAAACATTCAGAGATTTCAGGAACCTGCGGGTTCCTTTTTTAGAATAACGGAGCATTTCATCTATGGAAGAGAAAAGAACACTGCCGGGAGAGAAAAGAAAATCACCGCTTTTAAAGGAGCTCGCAGCCAGGCGTCTGTATCTGGACGGCGGCATGGGTTCGCTGATGCAGGAGCGTGCGGAAGAAGCCGGACTGCCGGGAATCGGTACGGTACCGGAATTTATGGGGATCACTCATCCGCAGCTCATTCAGGGGATTCACCGCGATTATGTAAAGGCCGGCGCCGATATTGTACTCAGCTGCACCTTCGGAGCCAACCGTTATAAACTGGGCCGGAATCCGGAGTATTCGCAGCAGCAGATCGTTGAAGCTGCCATGGCCAATGTCAGAGCGGCGGGCGCCAGATACGCGGCCATAGATGTCGGTCCTATTGGCAGTCTCATTGGCGAACTGGGCGACGTATCCGAGGAAGATGCCTACGAGATGTTCCGTGAGCTCATGGTTGCCGGAGAACAGGCAGGGGCGGACCTGGTGGTTATTGAAACCATGACCGATCTGGTGGAAGCACGAATCGCCCTGCTGGCCGCCAGAGAAAACACGTCACTGCCGGTTCTGGTCTCCATGACCTTTGAAGAAAACGGCAGAACCCTGACCGGGTCCTCACCTGAGGTTTGTGCGGTCGTTCTGGAATCACTGGGAGCAGACATTATCGGGACCAACTGTTCGACTGGCCCTGAGCAGATGCTGGAAAATGCGAAAAAGATGATGGCTGTGACTTCGCTGCCAGTCTGTGTGGAGCCGAACGCAGGTCTTCCGGTTATGAGAGACGGGAAAACCTGTTACGATATCGACAGTGAACGTTTTTCCGATGTTATGAAACAGATCGCAGAGGCCGGCGCATCAGTACTGGGCGGCTGCTGCGGCACTGAACCGGAGCATATCCGCAAGACATGCGAAAAGACCCGGAAACTGCCATATCCGTTTTCTACTGTACAGGATATACAGCCGGAGGATTCAGGAATCCAGATGGCTATGCCTGGAATCAGGCCGGCTGTCTCAGGCCTCGCAGACGCTGCAGCGGACAGGCCGCACTGTACCTCACAGAGCCGTATGGTAACGCCGGGTGAACGGATTCTGATGATCGGTGAAGGAATTAATCCGACGGCCGATCCGAAGCTCAAGGAGACACTGCAGCAGGGTGAAAGCGGCTATGCTGCCAAACTGGCCATACGCCAGAAGGAGGCCGGCGCCGATATCCTCGATATCAACGTGGGCGTTCCGGGCATCGACGAGAAGGAAATGATGGAAAAAGTGATCCGGGCCGTCACGGCAGTCTGTGACCTGCCGCTCCAGATCGATTCCACGGATCCTGAAGTCATCGAACGGGCATTGAGAGTTTATCCGGGCCGTGCCATTGTCAATTCAGTAAACGGCGATCCGGAAAGTATGAAAAAAATACTTCCGGCAGCGGCCCGCTACGGCGCGCTTCTCATCGGGCTGGCGCTTGACGAGAACGGAATCCCGGAAACAGCGGATCAACGGCTCGCCATTGTGGACAAACTGGTTCGTGAAGCTGCTCTGTATGGCATTCCCAGACAGAATCTGATTATTGACGCGCTGGTAATGACTGCGAGCACCCAGCAGGATGCTGCTCCGGAAACGCTGGAAGCAGTCAGACGTATTCATGACGATCTGGGACTGGCAACGACGCTTGGTGTGAGTAATATCTCGTTCGGTCTCCCGCACAGAGGCCTGATGAACCGCAGCTTTCTGGCTGCTGCGCTGCAAAACGGACTGGACACGCCTATCCTGTCGGTTATGGATCCAGGAATGACTGGAACGGTCGATGCTTTCCGTGTTCTCAAAGGTGAAGACAGAGGCTGTGCCGCCTACACGCGCCGTTATATGAATAAACCGGAGGGCGATGAAAAGCAGGAGAACGGAGAAAACTCCGGACACCTGACGCCGGAAGAACGCCTCATTGAAGCAGTTGCAGATGGTTTAAAAGAGGAAACACTGGCTCTTACAGAAGAACTGCTGCAGACAAGCAGCCCTATGGTTATCGTAAACCAGTGCCTGATCCCGGGGCTGGACAAAGTCGGAGACGCATTTGAAACCGGTGAAGTGTTCCTGCCCAATCTGCTGTTCGCGGCAGAAGCTGTGCAGAGTGCTTTTGAACGGATCAAAGCGGATATGGACAGCGGAAATCAGGAAGCAAAAGGTACAGTCCTTCTGGCAACGGTTGAGGGCGATGTGCATGATATCGGCAAGAATATCCTGAAAGTGATCATGGAAAACTACGGTTATGACATTATCGACCTGGGCAAGGATGTGCCGGTTCAGACTATTGTCGATACCGTGACAGCGCAGAGCATCGGCCTGGTAGGTCTGTCTGCACTCATGACAACGACTGTGCGTGCCATGAAGGATACCATCGAAGCGATCAAGGCGGCTTCTCCGGAAACAAAGGTTATGGTCGGCGGCGCTGTGCTGACACCGGAATATGCAGAAGAAATCGGTGCGGATTATTACGGCCGCGATGCCAAAAGCGGTGTGGATATTGCCCGGGAAGTTTTCGGGCGGTAAAGGCTGTTGGTTTCATGTGTTTCCCGGGGTATAAAAAAAACAGGCCGGAACGTCCGGTCTCAATTTCGAAACAGGGAGACACCAATGAAATTCAGTGAACTGAAAGCAGTCATGAGTCCGGAAAGCAGGCTTATTTTCAGAATTTTTTCGGATACGGCAGAAACAATCGATTCAGGAGCAGTGGTTCTGTTTAATGTCACAGGCCTCGATGATGCACAGGTCCTGCTTGTTTATACGCAGACCTGTATTCAGCATGTCGATTTGAAAATTCCCCTGGAAGCTTTTAACAAAGCAAACTGGGAACAGATTTTCGGAAAATCGGTGTTCGTTCATAAAGACGGAGATCATCCGTTCCCGACGACCTTCCAGGAAAACGGAATAACCGAAGAACTCTAAAAAATATGGGGAATCTTGTCCTGAAATGGTTTGAATCAGGATTCGTGGATATAAAAGAAACAGGCAATAATTCCTTATTGCTCCGGGTTAAACACCCTTTTCTCCTTAAATATCTATATATACAGCCGGTGGAAGCCGGCTGTATATATTTTTTGTCAATTTCCGGAGCTGCTGAAAGAAGACAGCGGTTCTGGATATAAAATCAGTGAAAAGAATCTGATTGCTCAACAGATCGATTTTACATAGAATCTTTTGCATAGAATAGTGAATTGATCTCCAGAATTGTGAATACAGAATGAAAGTGAAGGAACAACCGTGAGAAGATATCGATTATTTGCCATTACCGCCGCCCTGCTGCTTACTGTTATGACGGCTGCCGGATGCGGCCAGCAGAAACAGAACACAGAAAAAGCGGATCCGGCTTATTTTATTTCAGAACTGACACAGACGCGCTGGACGGCCAGCCTGGCGGGCCATTCGATACTGGTGAGTTTTACTGCTGATGGAACAGGTGCCGCCCAGCTTGATAATGCAGACAAAGCAGATTTTACCTACAGTGTTGCCGATGTCACGGATGACGGACTGCAGGCCAATATTACCATTAATACCACCGACAGCCGCTATTCTGACAAGGTAAACGGCGAATACAAGGCAATGTTCAGAAGTGACAAGGAACTGAATATCAAAAACGGAATGTTATCTGTAACACTGACGCCGTCAGAAGATAATTTCCAGTAATCAGAATTCAGACAACTCATCAAGATAAAAAAGTAAAGGCCGATGCATCTGCGGATTGTTCTTCTGCGGGTACATTGGCCTTTGTTATTAATGCGGATAGATTCTGTTCCAGGTACTGCGGATATGTCCGATCATATACAGAGATCCGGTAAATATGTTAATCTGCTCTGTATCATTGAGATCGATGCTTCTGACTGCTTCCTCTGAACTACTGAGACTGGTCACGGGGACAGCCGGACCGGTTTTTTCACGGATCCGTCTGGCCATCTGTTCAGACTTAACGGCTTCGGCACTGTCCGGCGTCAAGGTATAGATTTCACCGGCACAGGGGAGAAGCAGATCAAGTGCCAGATCGATGTCCTTATCTGCCAGCATGCCAAAATACAACGTTATTTTTTTTCCGGGGAAATAGCGTTCTATATTCTGAGCCAGACTCTGAATTCCATTCGGGTTGTGGGCACCATCAATGAGCACAACCGGCGAGGTACAGAGAAGCTCCATACGGCCGGGGAAAACGACTGTTTCCAGTGCCGATTGAATCGCTGTGTCCGGAATCTTCCAGCCTCTGCGTCGAAGGACGCCGACTGTTTTCAGCACAGTCAGGCAGTTCAGCTGCTGATGGGCACCGGCAAGCTTCAGGGTAAAGGCAAAACCGTCAAATGCCCCGGGCACGCTGTTTCCATAAAACGAAGCAGCATCCGCAGGATTGTAAATGAGCTGTTGCCCGAACAAATCGCCGCTGACACAGCTGATTTCTTCCGGAACTGATGTGATAATCTCACGGGCACCGGCTTCATGCGCTTTTCCGGCAATGACATTCTCAACACTCTGTTTCTGCGGGTAGATAATGACGGAGCAGTCATTCTTGATAATACCGGCTTTTTCCCCGGCTATTTTTTCGACGGTATCGCCGAGATACTCAGTATGTTCAAGGCTGATACGGGTAATAACGGCGGCTTCCGGACTGGGAATAATATTGGTTGCATCCAGTCTTCCGCCCAGACCTACTTCAAATACACAGATATCGGCACCGGCTTCTTTAAAATACAGAAAGGCAATTGCTGTCTCTATTTCAAAGCCGGTTGGTTCCGGTTCTCCTTCGCTGACCATTTCACGACAGGCTGCCTTGACCCGGTCTGCCAGCTCGATCAGTTTGTCGTCAGGTATCGGGACAGTATCCAGACGGATGCGTTCATTAAAGGACTCCAGGGCAGGAGACATATAGGTTCCGGTTTTATAGCCGGACTTAACCAGTATTTCGGTAAGCATGGTACAGACAGATCCCTTGCCGTTGGTACCGGCAACATGGACATATTTCAGATCACGTTCAGGATTGCCGAGTTTATCAAGCAGCAGGCCCACTGTTTCCAGACCCAGGCGCATTCCCCATTTACCGCGGCTGGCGATAAAAGCCTTCGTGTGATCTGCAGTATCTGTCAGATTATCCTGCTTTAAATCATGCCGGCGCTGCAGATACTCAGGCGTTTCGAGAATTCTGTCTTCAGTGATCAGGACGTCTGCCTTCTGATCGTGTGCTTCTGTAGGCACCGGTCCCACGAAGGCTTCCCGTACCAGTGCGACCCTGGGTGTCTGATCAGGAAGTGATTCGATAAACCGGTCATAATATCCGCCGCCAAATCCCATCCTTGAACCGTCTGTATCAAAGGCCATTCCGGGCAGAATCACCAGATCAAGCGCATCCTGAGTAACTTCCGGTGAATCCGCGGGCGGGGTCGGGATACCGCAGTAACCGGGAACCAGATCCTCATAATGCATAATTTCGTGCAGCTCCATGGTATGGTCCGCAGTTCTGCAGATCGGCGCGACGACCCGTTTGCCATCTGCCAGCGCCTGGCGGATCAGGTCGTGTGTATGTATCTCGGTGTCAAAGCTCACGTATAAAAATATGCAGCTGGCATTTTTATAATAGTCCGAGCCGATAAACCTGGTGATAATCTGTTTATCGGTTTCTGCATTATAAATTTCGGCACGCCTGGCCAGGGTAAGCTTCCGGAATGTCTTTTTGTCCATTTTAACTCCGTTGTGTTTAATAGAATCGAATTAGTCCGAGTACTTCTGGGATGCAAAATGATAAGCTCCTATAGCATTATAATCGAAAATTGCCCGGGTTAAGGAAATGATATGAAAGAAGTTGTATTGTCGTGCGGATCGTTAAAAACGGTGCTTGATCCAATCCTGAAAGAACGGAAACCGGAGGCACAGGTTATATATCTTGATACTGCCCTGCATGCAGAGCCGCGCCGGATCCATCAGGAGCTGCAGAAGCTTATAGACACGGCGGGCGCCGACAGAATCTATATTGTTTACGGAGCCTGCGGAGGCTCGCTGGCCGGACTGAATGCCGGAAGCAGCGAGCTGGTCTTTTTAAAGGTTCCTGACTGTATCGGTATGCTGTTTCCCGGAGACAGTCCCGAAAAACGAAAAGGAATTTATTTCGTTACGCCGGGTCTGGCACGTTCGGAACACGGACCGCTCGAAGAGATACAGAGCGTAATCCGGCAGCGCGGGGAAGAACAGGCCCGCCGGGTCTTTGCCCGGATTTATCAGGATTACCATGCTGTCTGTGCGGTCGGCCCGGATCCGGCTGCTTCTGAAAAGGCTCAGCAGCTGGCGGATTTTCTGAAGATACCCTGCCTGCATTCCGGCATTTCGACACAGCTGCTGGAGCAGCTGTTTGATCCCGGAAATTTTTCCTGCAAAGCTGTCGTAAAAGCGGGTAATACGGTACCCTTTTCTTTAATTTATAATATTTAATGCCAGTATTCTTATGAAAACATTTGCCTGATATTGAAACAGCTTGCATATCCAGCTTAATTTTGTTACAATTTATACACAAGTTAAATGAAATTCATTTACGATTGGGAACGGAGTCACTTTTTGAACAAGAAAAAAGAACATCGTTTCTTTACTATGTTAAGGAGTGCTTCTCAAGACACCCTGAAAAGTATTGAACGAAACAATCTGATGAGCTTCGCTTCGGTAGCTTCTATCGTAGCCGCTCTGCTGATTCTCGGTATTTTCATCATCATCACCATCAACGTCAACAGCATTACCAATAATGTGAAAAACTCACTTGAACTCAAGGTTTTCATGAAGTCAAGCTACACGCAGGAGGATCTGGACAAGGTTCAGAATGCGCTGACCAATGAACAGTATGTCACCGGGATCACGTATGAATCAAGCGACGAGGCCCTTGCGAAATACTCCGCTTCACTGGGCGACTATTCAGGACTGCTCAGCGGTTTTACAAGCTCGAACAATCCGCTTAATGCTTCTTTTATCGTCCAGGTGGACGATCCGTCACATCTTGAACAGGTCAAGACGGCAGCAGAAAAGCTGAAGGCCGAAGGAGTTGATTACGTAAAATACGGCGAACAATATGTCGATGCACTGGTCAGTTTCAGCAATTTCATGAACTGGGCCTGTGCCATCATCCTGATTATTCTGTCGATCATCTCGATTATCATCATCTACAATACGATCAAGCTTACCTGTTATTCGCGCAGAAAAGAGATCGGGATCATGAAGTTTATCGGAGCGACCGACTGGTATATCCGATTGCCGTTCTTCTTTGAGGGATCATTACTCGGTATTATCGGAGCGGTATTCGCCACACTGATACTGCGTATGGGATACATCTACATGGTGGGTATGACGCAGAATGCCACTTACCTTCCGATGCAGAGCCAGCTCATTGCGCCCGGATCGGTTATGGGATCGGTACTGGGATTCTGTCTCGTATACGGAATTCTAATGGGAGTTTGCGGCAGCTTGTTCTCAATCCGTAAATTTCTCGACAAATAATAAATACTGGTATAAATTCAAGAATTCACTGGAAAGGGATTCAGGCTTACATGAACAAACGTATTATCAGCATTTTAACGGTATTACTTCTGGTGTTCAGCATTTATCTTCCGGTTTTCGCGGAGGACAGCAGCACTGACCTCAGTTCGCAGCAGGCCAAAGTAACGGAGCTGCAGCAGAAGGTAAATGACGCTAACGCCAAGGTTGAAGATTATAATAAACAGATTGCAGACAAGGAAGCGCAGATTACAGCCACTCAGGCACAGCTTGATCAGGCCGAAGCGGACAGAGCCCAGCAGGAAGCGGAGCTTAAGGAACGTATGCGCGCCATGTATATGTACGGCAATGACGGTTATCTGGAAATGATGTTTTCCGCAGACAACCTGACAGACATGATGACCTATTATGATTTGTCCAAGGAAATCATGGATGCGGATAAAACAGCTCAGAATCAGCTTATCAACACCAAGAAGGTTATTTCTGATTCTAAACAGAAACTCGAAGATGATAAAGCTGCTATCGAAGCAGCAAGAGCTGAATCGGAAGCGGTTCAGGCCGATCTGGCCAAGCAGCTGGCCGAAAACAAGGATCTTGTCGAGCAGCTTGAAAAAACAGGCAGTTCCAGCAGCGGAAGCACTACCACAACGACAGTTGCCGGCGGGGCTGCAGGATCTCTGGCGTCCAGTGGCTGGACATGGCCGATTGACGCCAGCGCGTCTAACGCTTTCCTGATCACATCTCTGATGGGAACACGTGAATCACCTGGCGGCGTCGGTTCTACCGATCACGGCGGAACAGATATTGCTGCGGAATACGGCGCCAAGATCGTAGCAGCTCAGTCAGGAGAAGTTGTTCAGGCGGGTACTTACGGCGGATACGGTAACTGTGTCACCATTAATACCACAGACGGTTATGTCACCATGTACGGCCATATGTCCGCAATTGCGGCCAGCGTAGGCCAGACAGTTAATGCGGGGGACGTTATCGGATACGAAGGCTCTACCGGATGGAGCACCGGCGCACATCTGCATTTCGAAGTCAGAGACGGAGCTGGGAACAAGCTTAACGGGCTTCAGTTCTATGGCTCGGATATTCTGAGCAAGCTTACTTATTCACTTGATGCATAAACAAAAGGCATAGTCGAATTTTTCGACTATGCCTTTTTTATTACGAAAGTTGTTTCTCAGGACTCTTATGTTTCTGACTGGACTGCCACATACTGACCAGACGGGCTCTGGTTTTGACCGTGAGCAGCTTGATCAGCGAGGTTTCCAGTTTATACAGGGCCGTTGGAATTTCGATAAGCTTGCCCCGCATCAGAGCCTTGTATCCGGCTTCTGCAACAGCGTGTGTGTCAGCAGCAAAGCGGGCCTCCCGTTTTCCTGAAATGCCGGCAAACTCTGATTTAGTCGGTCCGGGACAGAGAGCGGATACAGTAACCCCGGTTCCAATAAGTTCTCCGTACAGATTTTCTGTAAGCATCATTTCATAGGCTTTGGTGGCGCCGTAGACAGCGCCATAGGGATCGGGCTGAAAACCGCCGAGACTGGAAACGTTGAGAATCTTTCCTGAGCCGCGGGCGATCATATCCGGAAGGACACATCTGGTAAGCAAAGTCAGTCCGGTTACATTGAGATTGATCATCCTGTGGAAATTTTCGGGATCTGTTTCGGCAAAAAGTCCGTAACACCCGGAGCCTGCGTTGTTAATAAGAACGTCGATCTGCAATCCCTGTTTCCTGATTTCATCGCAAAGCTGCTGTGGTGCTTTTGGATCGGATAGATCACATGGAATCGTGATGACCTCCGTCTGGTATTCATAACGCAGCTTTTCTGCCGCAGTTTCAAGCTTATCCGGTCTTCTGGCAGCAAGGATCAGTCGATAGCCGTGTTCTGCAAATATCTTTGCAAATTCGTAACCGATACCTGAAGAGGCACCGGTAATCAGTACATTTTCCATAGTTTCTCCTTTAAAGTTGTCTTAGTCCGTATTCAAAAGGACATGCTTATTTGTCTTTTTTCGAGATCTCTGTTTTGGGCAGTAACTTGTCAGACAGAGCTTCAGCCAGCCTTTTCAAAGCGGCACTTTCTTCAAACAGCATCTGTACCGTCAGGGCGGCAGCAGTCTGGCTGTCAAGATTTTCACTGTCTATCCGTTCAGCAGCCTGCTCGGAAAAATCACCGATAAGGCAGTCAAGATCTTCAGCCATATCCAGATATTTCGGGTACAGTGGATCAATATTGTCCGGCAGGGCATTAAATACCCGGCGGATATCTTCAAGATTAGCACATTGTTTGGATCGTGCCAGCATGGAAATACGCATCAGGTGATCTCTGGTGTATTTTTTTTTCTGTGCCGGCGGCAGCAGCCTGTTTTTTATGTAATTATTGATCATCGGCTTGGTGATAAGTTTGTCATCCGGACTGCGACGCTGGTGCGGCATAGCTGCTTCGAAAATCGTGATGAGCTGGTCCATATACAAATCCAGGTCCGGGATCTGCTCAGGTTTGAGCCGCTCTTCCAGGTGAATGCCTGCTAGTCCTTTACTGCACGCATCCTGTACCGGGGGCTTTTTGTTTTCAGACATAGGTTTTCCTCACTCTTCTGATCTAAGTTTACCGCATTTTCCTTCTTTTCTGTCAAAAAATAGTCTCTAAGCATATGAATTGTGTTAGAATAACTCCAGTAAGTAGTATAAATAACTATGTAGAGAAAAGAAACAAACAATAAAAATAGTGGAGGATATTATGAAAGAGGCAGTAATGAAATTCAGAGAACCTGTTAACGCGCTTACACATCTGATCGGAGCAACTTTATCGGTCGCAGGTGCTGTAGCCATGTATTTGAAAATATTCCTGACAAATGATGTGAATATTTTATCCATGACATCAGTGTCAGCTTTCAGCATCGGGCTCATCTGCCTGTATTATGGCAGTTATTATTATCACGCTGTCCATACTTCCGAGGACAGACTGTTAAAACTGAAAAAACTGGATCATTCCATGATTTTTCTGCTTATTGCCGGAAGCTACACGCCCTTCTGCCTGTACGGACTGACCGGAATGACCAGAATCGTTCTGCTTTCCGCCGTGTGGATTACCGCGGTTGCAGGCGTGTTTATGATGGTATTCTGGATTGACATGCCAAGATGGCTGAATACATTCCTGTATATCTTCCTGGGGTGGTTTGCTCTGTTTGCAATCGTGCCTTTTTATCATAATCTGCCGGCGCCTGCCTTTTCACTTTTGCTGATCGGGGGAGTCTTTTATACAGTAGGTGGTGTGATTTACGGCCTGAAGAAACCGAACGGACGTGTACTGGGATTTCATGAAATATTCCATATTTTCGTACTGCTCGGCAGTGCGGCACACTTTGCTGCTGTATACGGATTTCTGATTTGATGGATTGTATACACTCAAAAATCTTGAATGAGCAAATTTACTGTTGTATAATAAATCCAGTTGTGAATATGGACAGGCTGCTTCAAATGCCGCGGTAAGACGCGCTCCAGATTGCAGCAAACTGTTAAAAAACAAATTTTCTAACTTTTTGAAGGAGAGCTATCATGGCAAAACAGAAGTTTGACAGATCCAAGCCGCATGTCAACATCGGCACAATCGGCCACGTTGACCACGGTAAGACTACACTTACAGCAGCAATTACAACTGTACTGAACCAGAGAAACGGTACAGGGGAAGCGGTTGCTTTCGATAATATCGATAAAGCACCGGAAGAAAGAGAACGTGGAA
>JBMNSG010000021.1:0-26227 GCA_050945075.1 Eubacteriaceae bacterium
TACAATAGGTGAATTACAGAAGAACCCGGAATCTCCATTGACTATGGAGACTCCGGGTTTTTATCTTTCAAATTTCAACAGGCTTCTTTACGATATTTACATCGCCTGCCATCTGTTCGTCAATCAATCGGCTTTCGGCCTTTTCATTTTTCCTCGCCAGTACCACAACCAGCAGCATCGACAGAATATCAGCGACAGGCTGCGACAGGATCAGTCCGTTCAGTCCCCAGACAGCAGTTAAAGTATAAATGGCTGGAATAAAGAAGATTCCCTGGCGTCCCATGCTGATCAGCCCGCCTTCCAGTCCGCAGCCCATCCCCATAAATTTAGTGCTGTAAACAATCTGATAACCCAGTGTCAGAAATGTGATCGCAGTCAGTGCCAGGATTCTGGATCCTATGGACAGAACCTGCGGGTCGTCCGGACTGAATGCAAGGATTAACGGTGTCCTGAACAGAAGCAGAACTGCACAACAGACAATGCAGAAAATGGTGGTCCATCGCAAAGCGGTATGAGTGGCTTCCCGGACACGTTTGTAATTACCGGCGCCGTAATTGAACCCGACCAGTGTCTGATACCCCTTGCAGAATCCCATAATCGTCATAATTCCCAGCGTGGTAATGCGGCTGACAATTCCTGCGGCAGCAACTGCGGAGTCTCCGTAAGGAGCTGCAAGATTGTTCGTGATCGTCAGGGCAGCACTCAGGAGAGCCTGATACAGACAGGCTGGTACGCCAATCTGGGCAATTTCGAACAGAAGCTTACGATCCGGACGAATGAAACGGAATGAGAAATGGAGACTGCTTTTTTTCTGGAACAGAAACAGCAGATAAGAACCCAGAGACAGCAGCCGGGCGATGAGGGTGGCAAAGGCAGCTCCATAAACGCCCATGCCAAGAATGCTGATGCAGACCGGGTCGAGGATGATGTTGGCGATCCCGCCGATGAGCATGGAGCGCATGGAGTAAACAGGGGCTCCTTCTGCAGTGGCGATATTACTCATTGTGGCATTAAAGACGTTAATCACCAGGCCGATAATAAAGGGAACTGCATAGGCACGTGCATAGGGCATCATGGTTTCGGTACAGCCGAGAAGATGCAGCAGCGGATTGAGTGCAGCCAGCATGAGAATGACCAATACCAGTCCTGTCCCTACGGCCAGTGCCAGTGCAGTGGAAGCACACCGGTCTGCTTCTTTACGGTCACCTTTGCCCAGCAGCCTGGAAATATAACTTCCGGCACCACAGCCAAACAGCAGCCCGATTCCCAGCATCAGCAGGCTTACCGGGAATACTGCCGATACCGCAGCCTGCTGGGAGGTGCCCAGGGTTCCCACAAAATAAGCATCAACCACATTATAGAGCGCGGATACCATCATCCCGATCATGGTGGGAATCCCCAGCTTCATCAGAGCTTTTCCGATCGGCGCCTGCGCCAGCAGTTTCAAATTCCTGTTTTCCGACATCATCAAACCTCCTGTTTGAATCGTAATAAAATCGAACGGGGTCGTTTTCCAGACGTTCCCGTTGGTGTACCGGTATGGACCGCAACAGCGCGGAGCAAAAGTATACTAACAATAAAGTATATCTAATATAAAGTATAGAGACTAAACAATAAGGCCAAAAAAGAACAGCTGACACAGGCCAGCTGAATCAAGCCGGTTATTTTTCATTCAAACGTTTGTCCATGGTTTCCTCAAATTCACGGAGAAACTCCATCATAAACTGCTCATAGTCTTCAGGCAGGGCGCCCAGTGTTTTCATAAACTGCTCATTCGATTCTTCGTGGAACTTCTGATGAGACAGGTAGGCTACATTGCCACTGTCTGTCAGCTTCAGGACCACTTCAGTATCGGAATTCGGAGAGACTTGTTTTTCGACAAGTCCTTTCTCCACCAGTTTATAGATCATTTGCGAGGCAGCCCCTTTGGTAACCCCGCGCTGTCTGGCCAGCTCGGTTATATTAATATCGGGGTTATCACCAATCACAGCTATGGTATGGATTTCTGCCTGAGACAGGACAATGCCAGGACCGTAGCAGTGTGTTTTCTTTTCCCATTGTATATACTTATGGACCGTACGTTCCATTTGCCGGGAAAGGTCTCGGTAATCGTGCATCGTTCACTTCCTTATTGTTTAGCTCCTAAACAATATTGTAGGCTCACAATATTGGAATGTCAAGGAGATGACAGCAATTTCAGGGGTTCAAGAGGAATAAAAAAACGCGGCTGGTGTAGCCGCGTTTCTAAAGCGATCAATAAAATTAAGCAGTATAGGGTGAACCATTAAACTGATATTGGCCAAAGCCGAGAATTGCCATAAAGATTGGGTTAAGCAGAATAAGTCCAGCTGCAAATCCACCGGATTCACCAAACGCATGACTCAGGTCAATGTAAAATTTGATGATAACGTAGATGTTATAGAAGGGGATCAGCAGTAAAAGGAATTTCCAGCCGTTGCCGTACAACACATCAAAGAACACATACATGTTGTAAATAGGAATCAGGCAGTTCCAGCCGGGTCTGCCCATTTTTTCGTAAACTTTCCAGCTGGCGATGATACAAATAATATAAATAATGAATGAAACCATATAAAACCTCCTTACGGGTTTAGTACTTGTTCATGATACTATAGAATAACTGATATAACAATTAGTAGCAGAGCTTCAACTATTAAATCGTTGAATTGTATTAAATATTAATCATACGATAGCTTTGCGGAAAACCAGTATCAGCAGTTTAGATTTATCTGGAAATCAGACACAGCCAGCTTTCTTTCTGCTTACAAAATAGCGAGACCTTTCTGTCCCGGTCCACCCGTGATAAGATAATTCATATCAATTTTACGGAATAGAAAAAGCTGACCGGACTGCTGCAGTTCTACGGTATTTCTGTACAACTCCGAATAAGCTCAGGGAGTGCGGCGGAAGACAGTCATGTATAATACCGGAAGGATAACACCGGAAACAAAAAATCGGGAGACTGAGGGTGACAACACTTGAGATCAGCGTGATCTGTACTGTATTCTGGATAGGCCTTCATTTTGGAACGGCCTGGCTGTTCTGCTTTATTCCCGCTTACAAAAGCAGAAAACTGTTTGATTACAGGAGGGCTTATTTTACCGTAAGTGAGCGGGAAATGAAGTTTTACCGCAGCATCGGCCTGCCGTTGTGGAAGGACCAACTGCCGCAGTACAATCATGATTTTAATAAAAGAAAGCTCAGCCAGAAACCGACGATTGCCTATATGCAGGAGTTTCTTTACAATACCTGCAGGGCGGAAGTGATTCATGAAACCATTGCGGTTCTTGGATTTTCTTCACTGCTGTTATGCCTGCTCTGTGAGAAGCCGTCTGAGAATATCCCGCTGTTTCTGACGATTGCCGTCGTAATCGGCCTGTGCAATCTGCCCTTTTCAATGATTCAGCGATATAACCGGTACCGGCTTGCCCGGGTATTAAACAGGATGATAAATAAAAAAAGAGAATACAGGAGACAAGATGACAGAAAACAACAATCAGAAACCAGCGATGACTGAAAAAGAGAAAATGGATGCAGGCATGATTTACGATGCCAATTATGATAAGGACCTTGAAAACCAGCGTTTGTATTGTAAGGATCTCTGCTTTGATTTCAACGAGATGCGGCCATCCAGACGCGAAGAAAGAAAAGATCTGATCAAGAAACTTGTGGGAAAAACAGGTGAAAATCTGCTTATCGAATCACCGTTCTGGTGTGATTATGGTTATAACATTACCCTGGGTGAAAATTTCTACGCCAATCACGGTCTGACGATTCTGGACGCGGCTAAAGTAACTTTTGGCGACAATGTTTTTATTGCACCGGACTGCGGCTTCCATACAGCGGGTCACCCGTTTGATATAGAGCAGCGTAATGCAGGCCTTGAATATGCCCGTTCGATCACGGTAGGCGACAATGTCTGGATTGGTGCCGGTGTTCAGGTTATGCCGGGCGTAACCATTGGCAGCGGGACCGTAATAGGCGGCGGCAGTGTTGTCAGTAAGGATATACCGGATAATGTGATTGCAGTCGGGAATCCGTGCCGGGTCATCCGTGAAATCACTGATGCAGACCGCAACCGGTACAAATAGAAAGAGGCGCAAAATGATTGCAGTGATTACAGGAAGTCCCAGAAAAAACGGAAACAGCAGTGCCATGGCAGACAGCTTTATCAGAGCCGCGGAAAGCAGGGGACAGGAAGTCCGGCGTTTCGATACAGCGTTTATGGATCTTCAGGGCTGTCAGGCCTGCGACTGCTGCTGGGATGCGGATACTCCATGCATTTACAATGATGACTTCAATGAAGCAGCAGAAGCAATTCTGGATGCAGATGCCATTGTCCTGGTAACCCCGGTTTACTGGTATACATTCCCGGCGCAGATCAAGAACATGATTGACCGCTGGTACTCACTGTGTCGGGGCACCCAGGATTTCAAAGGTAAAAAATGCATGCTTATGGCCTGTTGTGAAGAAGACACGATGTCTACCTTTGATGGTATGAAATTCTCATTTGAGAAAACCATTGCTCTTCTTCATGGTGATATTACAGCAGAATTACTGATCCCAGATGTGAACAAAGCCGGGGATATCAATAAAACAGGCGCACTGGAACGAGCGGCGGCTCTGGCAGATCTGCTTTAATTTATTTTTTCCAGGAAACGAGCCGGAACGGGGTCTGAAAGCCAGGTTGTCTGATTGCCATGGTAAAAGCGGACTCCGTTTTTTTGTGCTGCTTTCGTATCGATTTTAAACAACACCGGAGTACGGTCACGGCGCCTGCCCACGGCAAGCGCTGTTTCTATATCTGAGGACAGATGAACGTTCTGGCGCTGCATTGGCTTCAGGCCTTCGTGTTCGATGAATACCGCTGCTTTATGGGTTGTACCATGATAAAGAACAGCTGGCGGAGTGGAAGCCGGGTGCACGATTGGCTGTTTAAGGGAATGGCCATAAAGTGCCCGTATCTTTCCGTTTCTGATTTCAAAACGCTGTTTTTCTGCAGTCCGGTTCATATCTCCAATGTCTGAAATTGTCAGATTCGTCCATACTTTCTGTCTGTGGAGTGCCTGAAGCAGTGATTCTACAGAAGTCCATCCCTCGGGGTCAAGTTCCAGATCAAATTTTTCCGGATGATGCCGCAACGCAAAAGAAATTTCTTTGCTGAGTTTTATATCATTTACCATTAGTTTTACTCTCCCCTTTACAGATATGAGCCTGTTCATTGCGTTTAATATCTGATACTCATTTCATTTTCTGGATACAAACAGCTTATAAAATTTTGATTAAATATACCTGTTTATTCATTCATGTAAAAGTAAAATACCGGAACAGAATTGCAAATATTGAAAAACATAAATATAAGATAATAACAGAAGAGCTTATCTACCGGGGCGAAAAATCCAGATGATGAGTTTTGCCTGCTATAGCGTATACAAATAAGTATTTACATAGCATACCAGTTGAAACTAACTGGAATATTTTGATAAGTATATGGAAATAATTGTTAATTTTAGGAAAAGGTAGAAATTCTGTTAAATTTTTGAGATAATTTTTAAACACAAGAAATTAATCAAAGTTAATTTATAGAACATATTTGTTGATTAATGAATCATACTACGCAGGGAAATCAGTCAGAATCTGATGCGATCCCGTCACTGTGAATAAAGGGTCCGATTTCATACCACTGGAAAAAATCCGGGAAGGGAAAAAGGACAATGCTTTAAAGCCAGGATACCTGCAATTTTAACAACAGCCTGCGGTGTATAGGCGTTTGCTTTTGATTTTTTTAAGCACGCTTATTTAGAGAGCGTGCTTATTTTATTGCTTAAATAATTTCTGCTCTCTTCACGTTTCACTTAATTAATCGTTAACAAGATCTGCCGGATTTGAAATCTGTCTTGTGGAAAGTACTTAAGACCATTTGATTTTAAATCCGATCAGAAATGAATACCAAGTCATTGTTGAACAGGGAGGAGCAATTGAATATCGGAGGGCTTAAGGCACATGAAGGAGAAAAGATTCAGGGAGAGATTCCGGTAACCGGCACAGATCTGAAACTTCCGGCTACAATTATCCGCGGAACCGGAAAGCTGAAAGGTTCTGACAAGAACGGCAGCAGACAGGCGGATGGCGGTAATAGTCTGACATTTAGGAGAACGGAGCCTGGCAAAACAGTTTTAATCACAGCCGGGGTTCATAATGCCGAATACGTTGGAATCCAGGCAGCACTCAAACTGGCTGAAGAGCTGGAACCGGATCAGATTTACGGGAATTTGATTATTCTGCCGTTGATTAACCGCAGTGGTTTCGAACACCGGACCATGAGTACTGTTTTTGAAGACGGAAAGAACATTAACCGGACCTTTCCGGGATCGCCGGACGGCACGACAGCGGAACGGCTGTGCTGGTTTATGGAAAAGGAACTGTTTCCCAAAGCGGACTATCTGATTGATCTCCATTCGGGAGACGGTTTTGAAGAGCTCTCGGATTATGTTTACTGCCAGGGCATTGGAGCTCCGGAAGTATGCAGAGAGTCAGAGAATATGGCCAGGTCAACAAAAATGCCATATGCAGTCAGAAGCGAATCGGGAACCGGCGGTGCTTATAATTATGCCGGAACACTGGGGCTGCCGGCTATTCTGATTGAACGGGGCTGCAGCGGACAGTGGAGTCATGAAGAGGCGGGACAGACGGCGGAGGACGTCCGCAGCGTCCTGAAATATCTGGACGTGATCGAGGGAGAAACAGTTCCCGATCAGAAGATGAGAGTCCTGGAACAGACACACTATGTGGATTCAAATCATACAGGCTGCTGGTACCCGGAGCATTACGCCGGCAATATTGTCGAAGAGGGAGATCTTCTCGGAGTCGTCAAAGATTATTTCGGGAATGTACTTGAAGTTCACAGAGCAGAAGAACGGTCGATTATTCTATATCAGACGATCAGCCTTTCGGTTCTCAGAGGTTCTCCGCTTATCGCGTACAGCAAATGGGAGGAAGAAGAAAATGGAGTGGATGGAGATGAATCCGCAAAATGAATAGAAAACAATTAGGGAAACGGCTGCTGCAGATGCTCATTGTCCTGCTGGGAATCAGTTTTATCACCTATGCATTGATCTATCTGGCCCCCGGAGATCCGGTCCGCATTATGTTTGCGGCTTCCGGCACAGTTCCGTCGGAAGAAATTCTTCAGGAAACACGAGTTTCACTGGGGCTGGATAAAACCTTCTTTGTACAGTATGGAACATGGCTGCTTCATGTTCTGCAGGGAAATCTCGGTACATCTTTTTCAATGAATAAGCCGGTCGCCACGATCCTGCTTCAGCGGCTTGGTCCCACTCTGCTGCTGGCATTTACATCGATGATCCTGATGCTGGTGGTTTCCGTGCCGCTGGGAATGTGGGCGGCAGTGAAACAGAACCGCTTTCCGGATTATATGGTCAGAGGCTTGTCTTTCTTCGGCATTTCAATACCGAATTTCTGGCTGGGACTTATCCTGCTTTATGTATTTGCTTTAAAGCTGGGCTGGTTTCCGGTTGTATCATCGAAAATTACCTTCAGCAGTCTCGTTTTGCCGTCAGTGACTCTGGCGGTGGCAATGTCTGCAAAATATACACGGCAGGTAAGGACGGCTGTACTGGAGGAACTGAATCAGGATTATGTCACCGGTGCCAGGGCCCGGGGCATCCCGGAGAAAACCATTCTCTGGAAACATGTATTTCCGAACAGCGCTTTGCCGCTTATCACCCTTCTGGGCCTTTCACTGGGTTCCCTGCTGGGCGGGACAGCTGTGATTGAAGTGATCTTCAATTATCCGGGTCTTGGAAATCTGGTCGTATCCGCGGTAACAGCCTACGATTATCCGCTTATTCAGGGCTACGTTTTGTGGATCGCGCTCATCTACATGATTATCAATCTTGTGGTGGACTTGTCCTATGAACGTCTGGATCCCAGAATCAGGGAGGCTGTCTGATGAAAACATCATTTTTTAAAGAACACAATCTTTTCTGTATTACCGCTATTCTGGCTGTAATCCTGATTCTGATCGCAATTCTGGCCCCTTATATCACGCCCTATGATCCCTATGAAACAAACATGATGCAGGCTTATCAGGCGCCCAGCGCTGCCCACTGGTTCGGGACTGACAAGCTGGGACGCGATGTTTTTTCAAGAGTTATTTACGGAACCAGAATATCGCTTCCGTCCACACTGCTGCTGGTTGCCTGTGTATTTGTAATCGGCTCGGTACTGGGTGTCGTTGCCGGATATTTCGGCGGTTTCACCGATACGCTGATCATGCGTATTTCCGATATGATGATCTCTTTTCCAGGCATGGTTCTGGCCATATCTGTTGCCGGGATCCTCGGTGCCAGTATCGGCAATGCCATTATTGCCCTGGCGGTCGTGGGCTGGACAAAATATGCAAGGCTGGCCCGCAGTGTAACGCTTAAGATTAAAAATCAGGATTACGTAGCAGCCGCTATCGTTACAGGAACACGCACACCGGTGATCCTTTCAAAATACATTTTTGTCAATGCGCTGCCTACGCTCATCGTAACAGCAGCCATGGACATCGGGACGATGATTCTGGAACTAGCAGGTCTGTCTTTCCTGGGATTCGGCGCGCAGGCACCGATTCCGGAATGGGGCCTGATGCTCAACGAAGGACGTCAGTTTATGCTGGCCTACCCATGGCTGATGATTTTCCCCGGTCTTGCCATCTGTATTGTTGTCATTGTATTTAACCTCTTTGGAGACAGTCTCCGTGATATCCTCGATCCGAAAAATCAGGGATAGAAGTATTCAGAACAGATAAGGAGTTCTACATGAAATTCACTAAGAAAATTATTGCAGCAGTACTGATCTGCGCACTGACCTGCGGCATGCTCTGCGGTTGTGGTTCCAGCAGCAGCTCGGATACCCTGAAATTCGGGTGTATCAATTATTCCAGTTCCCTGGATCCGTCAGCTATGACCAACGCCGCCTGGTGTACATCCAGATACGGGATCGGAGAATGCCTGTTCCGTTTTGACACGGAAATGAACGCCAAGCCGTATCTTGCAGAATCCTACACCGTTGATGATGCGCACACGACATGGACGTTTACGCTTCGCAAGGATGTCAAATTCTCCAACGGCAACGACATGACGGCAACGGCTGTCAAAAAGTCGATTGAACGCATGTACGAAAATGAAAAGAACGGCAATGGCAGCACCAAGCCGTCTACCTTTATGCAGTACAGCTCTATTTCCGCAGATGATAATGCCGGAACACTTACAATCGTCACCTCCAAGGCTTATCCGGATCTTTCCAAGGTTCTGGCTGCCCCGTATTTTATGATTCTTGATGTCGACGGTACTACAGATATGGAAAATGATCCGATCGGAACCGGCCCCTATGCGGTTTCCAAGAAAAATGAAGGCACTTCCATCGATATGGTAGCCAACGAACATTACTGGCAGGGAACCGTTCCTTACAAGAATCTGCAGATTATCTTTATTACCGATAATACCACCAAGGCGATGTCACTTGAAAACGGCGATGTTGATGTTGTGGAAAATATCTCCAGTGCCACAGATCTGGATAAGTTCGATAAGTCGAGTGACTACAATGTTTCCACTGCTGTCAGTGTCCGTACCGGTTTTGCCTATATGAACGAAAAAGGAGTCCTGGCCAATGCAGATCTGCGTAAAGCGATTATCACAGCCATTGACGACAAGACCATCTGCGATGTTACGGTAGGCGGGATGTATACCTCCGGTTATTCGGTACTGCCATCTACACTGGATTATGGATACGATCAGCTTACCGATACAACGGCCTACAATGAAAGCAAGGCGAAAGAGATACTGGATAATGCCGGTATTGTCGACAGTAACGGAGATGGTTACCGGGAACTGGACGGCCAGGAAATCAACCTCAATTATCTGACCTACGACAGCCGCAATCTGACAGACTTTACGGAAGCAGATGTTGCTGCTCTGGAAAAAGTCGGAATTAAATGCACCATCAACACCACTGATGCAGATACCGAATGGAACAAACTGGTTTCAGGTGATTATGACCTGCTGGCCAACAACTGGATGACCGTGCCTGTAGGAGATCCGCAGGAATATCTGGATAACTGGTACGGCAAGTCGGATGCCAATTACTGCGGTTATTCCAATGCCCAGTATGATGCTCTGTACGAACAGCTGGAAACAACCACTGATCAGAGTGCCCGTAAAGACATTGTCAAACAGATGCAGCAGATCCTGATTGACGATTCAGCGGTACTGGTTTTCGGTTATTACAACAGCAATATGGTTTCCACAAACAAGGTAACAGGAGCCACCATTTCAACAGCTGACTATTACTGGATTACCAGCGACATCAAACCGGCTTCCTGAGATCTGGAAGCGTCAGGATAACCGGGCCGGGCGGAAAGCTCAGGCGGTTTATCCGCTTTACAAAACAGTTACCAGTCAACGGACCAGTGCAGCGCGCCGGTCCGTTTGTTTCCAGAATGGAGCGTTTATGCTGAAAGTAAAAAATCTGGATGTCGCCTATGGTTCAAATAAGGCTGTCGACGACTTTAATATGGAAATCGGACAGGGAGAGATTGTCAGTATCGTCGGGGAGAGCGGAAGCGGAAAATCGACTGTGATCCGGACTATACTGGGCCTGCTTCCGTCCGGAGGAAAGGTGACAGAAGGCTCGATCGTCTATAATGGCCGGGACATACTCGGTCTCGATGCGGAAGCCTTTACCAGGTTCCGGGGTAAAGAAGTCGCGATGATTTTCCAGGATTCCGGCGCCATGCTCAACCCGATCCGGCGAATTGGCAGTCAGTTTATCGAGTATATTCTGCAGCACACCGGACTCACTGAAGAAGAAGCCAGCCGTGAAGCTGTAAACATGCTCGATCGTATGCAGCTGCCGAATCCCGAAGAAATCATGAAACGCTATCCTTTCCAGCTCTCCGGCGGACAGAGACAGCGCGTCGGAATTGCCATGGCTATGGCCCTGTCTCCGAAGCTGCTGCTGGCTGACGAGCCCACCAGTGCTCTGGATGTAACCACGCAGGCTCAGATTGTCGAACAGATGGCTGAGCTCCGGGATCAATTCGACACATCGATCATTATGGTTACTCATAACCTGGGTGTTGCAGCTTATATGTCCGACAAGATTATTGTCATGAAAGATGGAAAAATCGTCGAGTGCGGAACCACGCAGGAAGTAATTGATCATCCGAAAGAAGCGTATACCCGCGAACTGCTTAAAGCAGTCCCGGTACTCGATGGAGGACTGTATGCAAAACAGTGAAAATTCTTTAAAGCCGCTTTTGCGGACCACAGATCTGACGAAACAATTCAAAAATTCAGACGGCAGCACGATAACAGCCTGCGATCACGTGAGTATTGATGTCATGCCGGGAAAAACACTGGGTATCGTGGGTGAATCGGGCTGCGGTAAAACGACATTGATGAAAATGCTGGTCGGGCTGCTTACGCCTGATTCCGGCAGTATTGATTTTGACGGAACCGATCTGCTGGCTGTAAAAGGTGAGCAGGCCCGCCAGATGCGCAGGGATATCCAGCTTATTTTTCAGGATCCGGGAACAGCATTTAATCCGCGTATGAAAATCGCAGAAATTATCTGCGGACCACTTCTTAATTTTGATCTGATTACCAGGAAAGAGATGGCAGAGACGGCCGCAAAGTATCTGGATATGGTGGAACTGCCCCGGGAGTTTGCAGGACGTTATCCCCATGAACTGTCCGGCGGACAGCGGCAGCGTATCGGCCTGGCCAGAGCACTGACGCTGCATCCAAAGCTCATTATCTGCGATGAAGTCACATCAGCGCTCGATGTTTCTGTACAGAAAAGCATGATTGCCCTGCTGAAGAAATTCCAAAGGGAAGATAACATCGCCTACATCTTTATCTGCCATGATCTGGCACTGGTAGAACAGGTTGCGGACGATATTGAGGTCATGTACAAGGGCGCGATTGTGGAGACTATGGTGTCTGAAAACATCCGGGAAAAATCGGAACATCCTTATACCAGAGTGCTCATCGATTCTGTGTTTGAACCGGGTATGAGACGCAGCGGACCGGTAAGAACCGGAGCAGGCGAGGAAACAGATAAAATCAGCGATCCCCGCGGCTGTTCCTTCTATGACCGCTGCCCGGAAGCACTTCCTGTCTGCGGTGAGGAAAAGCCCCATCTGCAGCCGGTTTCCGAGCATCACCAGCTGGCCTGTCGTCTCGGTTCCAAGTGAAAACCGAATCACTTACAAAAGGACCTGTCCGGAAAAGCATTCTCATGTTTGCCCTGCCTATCCTCGGAACCTCTCTGATTCAGCTCTGCTACAGTATGGTGGATCTGATGGTTGCCGGTCGTATTCTCGGAGCGCAGGCAGCTGCAGCGATCGGGTCGGGTGATCTGATCACTGCGCTGCTTACCGGATTTTTCGTTGGATTTTCCGTCGGGGCCACTGTCACGGCTGCGCACCTGAGCGGCAACGGCAGGACAGAAAAGCTGAATCCGTTAATTACAGCCGTCTTTACATCCGGACTGGCCGGTGCATCTGTAATCTGCATCTGCGCGATCGGAATGGCACCATTGTTTCTGAAATGGCTGGCTGTACCGCAGGAAATTTTCAGTTCCGCGCTTTCTTACCTGCAGATTTACCTGATTTCGATGATACCGGTTGTTCTGTTTAACCTGTCGTCCGGAGTCCTCAGAGCTGTGGGTGATTCACGCTCTCCGTTCCGGGCCCAGCTGTTTGGCGGGATCTGCAATGTGATCCTTGACCTGGTCTTTACTGTTGTAATCCATCTGGATGTCGCCGGTCTGGCGGCAGCATCGACGATCTCGCAGACGGTCTGTGCGGCTTTTGCTGTATACCGGCTCAAGACGCTGTCGGGTGGAAGCTTCCGGGAGCTGCTGGGGCCGGTTCGTCATGCCGGACTGGGAAAGGTATTCCGGATTGGCGTACCGGCAGGACTTCAATCGGTAGGCATCACATTGTCCAATCTGGTGATACAAAATCAGATTAACCTGCTGGGGACTGATGTAATTGCGGCTTTTACCATTTACTTTAAAATCGAGATGTTTATCTACCTCCCGATACTGGCACTGGGGCAGGCAGTTCTTTCCTTTACGGGCCAGAATATCGGAGCAGGAGAAAGCGGACGTGTCCGCAGCGGATTCCGGTTTTCGCTGGCGGCAGGCTGCCTCTTTACCGTGATCAGCGCTGTGCTGATGCTGTTGTCTGCCCGGAATATCTGCTCGGTTTTTATCAGCAGTCTCACGGTTATTGATATTTGCCGGACAGTTATGGGTTATACGCTGCCGTTCTATTTTCTTTATGTATTGCTGGAATGCATGAGTGCCAGAATGCGTGCCGAAGGAAATTCAACGGTGCCGATGGTTACAGTGCTGGTCGCTTTCTGCGGGATTCGTGTTTTAACGATACTGGTTTTAAAAACCATGGTTCCCGGAGTGGAAGCTGCGGCTCTGGCCTATCCGGTTTCCTGGAGCGCAGCGGACTTGATTTTGTACAGCTGTTATTATCTGACTGGCAAGAAAAGTAAAAGTATGAGTTAACTCAGAAGACGGGTATTCCTGGTTTTGGAATACCCGCTTTTATATTTTTTGTAAAAAAATTTACTGAAAGTTTTATCTGCTCTTTAACGGTCAGACCGACTAAAATGAAAGCATACCAAAACTGATAAGCGCTTACAAAAAAATAAAGGGGAAATAATGAATTCAATACTGAGTAGAGAGGCGGTTCTTTGCAATGTTACCGCTTCAGATAAAAATGAAATCATACGTTTGTTATCCGAGGCTTTTGCAAAGACAGGTAAGGTCTCAGATGCTGCTGTTTTTATGCAGGATGTCCTGAAGCGTGAAAAGATCGAGCCGACCTATGTCGGATTCGGTCTGGGACTTCCTCATGGAAAAGCGGCTTCGGTCAAGGAAACCGGCGTGGCAATAGCCCGACTTCAGAAGCCGGTAATCTGGAATGAAAACACCGGAGATGAAGCGGAAGTAATTATTATGCTGGCAGTTCCGGAATCAGAAGCAGGTAATACACATCTGGATCTTCTGGCGGCCTTGTCCCGCCGCCTGATTCATGAGTCATTCAGGAAGCAGCTGTTCAACGGAAATGCTGAGGAAATATTCACACTGATCAATACTGTATTGGAGGAAAACTAAGATGTCGGAACATAAAGAATCATTTGTTGTTCAATTAAAAAGACATGTACTGACAGGAACATCTTACATGATTCCGTTTATCGTAGCCGGCGGGATTTTGTTTTCACTGGCAGTTATGCTTAATCCTGATGGTGCCTCAGTTCCCGAAACAGGGTGGCTGGCAGGGCTGGCATCGATTGGGCAAGCGGGTTTAACCTTGTTTATTCCAATACTTGGAGGCTATATTGCTTTTTCGATCGCTGATAAACCGGGTCTTGCACCAGGTGCGATCGGAGCATATCTAGCAAGCAGTATCGGTGCTGGTTTTCTCGGCGGCATGGCTGCTGGCCTGATAGCAGGTTATGTGGTTTACTTCCTGAAAAAGATTAAACTGCCGACATCACTGAAAACACTGGGTGCAATTTTCCTGTATCCGCTTATTGGTACCTTGATTACCGGCTCTATTGTCGTCTTTTTAATAGGTGTTCCGATTGCCAATATTATGACCGCTCTGACTGGCTGGCTGCAGAGTCTTGGTGAAGTTGGAAAAGTTCCACTGGGTATGATTCTTGGCGGCATGATTGCTTTCGATATGGGCGGGCCGATTAATAAAGTAGCCGCGCTCTTTGCACAGACTCAGGTTGATGTTTTACCATATCTGATGGGCGGAGTCGGGGTTGCTATCTGTACACCGCCGATCGGAATGGGAATTGCAACGCTGATGGCACCCAAAAAGTATAATGATGAAGAACGGGAAGCCGGTAAAGCCGCACTGCTTATGGGATGTGTTGGTATCACTGAAGGGGCTATTCCGTTTGCTGCAAACGATCCGGTTCGTGTTATCCCGTCATTGATGGTTGGTGCAATGGTCGGTAATGTTATGGCATTTACCTTTGGCTGCCTGAATCATGCACCCTGGGGCGGGTTGATTGTCTTGCCTGTTGTAGAGGGACGATGGTGGTATTTACTATCTGTTATAGTCGGTTCGCTGGTAACGGCAATTATGGTCAATCTGCTTAAACGGAATAATCAGGATAATCTCCGAGAGGAGAACGATTTTGACGAGATTGATGTAGATTTTGAAGAGTTCTAATATTCTGTGAAAAATTAAACTGAATAAATCGTATATAATAAAAGAGGAACTAAAATGAAAGTAGTAGCGATTACTTCCTGTCCATCCGGTGTTGCCCATACTTATATGTCGGCGGAAGCATTAAAGGTGGCCGGTGAAAAACTGGGAATTGATGTTATTGTAGAAACACAGGGAGGTTCGGGAATAGAAGACGAACTCACCCAGGCGGATATCGATGAAGCTGTCTGCGCAGTCATTGTTAATGATGTGAAACTAAAAGGTCTTGAACGTCTGAAAGGCAAGAAAGTTCTGAAAATGGGTGTCAATGTAATTATCAGAAAATCAGATGCCATTATGGAAAAAATACAGAAAACATTTGGATAAATAATAGGGCCGTTCCTGAAAAGGGGCGGCCTGTCATTTATGGAAACATTGGAAACAGAGGGATTCATGATTAAAGGCATATTATTTGATGTTGATGACACACTGTATGATCAGACTGTTCCGTTTGAGGAAAGCTGTGAATTATTTTTTGGCGGACTACAGGACATTCTGTTTAAAAGTATTTCTCTGACAGATCTGTTTGTTCGGTTTCGTGAGAAAAGTGATGAGGTATTCAGCGCTTCTCAAAATGGTGAAATCACAATGCAGGATATGTATATCTACAGAATACGCGAGGCACTTCGTGATTTCTATATACAGATTTCAGAAGAGGAAGCATTGCTCTTCCAGAAAATATATCAGGATAAGCAACAACATATTCATTTGTCTCCGGTAATGGAAAAAATTATGGCGTTTTGTACCAATCGTGTTCCAGTTGGCATTATTACAAATGGACCATCCCAACATCAATATGACAAAATCATGGCACTCGGACTCTTAAAGTGGGTAAAGGAAGAGAATATTTTCATTTCAGGAGATCTGAATATGGAAAAACCGGACAAAAAAATATTTGATTTTGCAGCCCGGAAAATGAAACTCGAACCTGCCGCTGCCTGTTATATTGGCGATTCCTACTCCAATGATATCATTGGAGCAAAGCAGGCAGGGTGGAAGACCGTCTGGTTTAATAGAAGAAACAGAGTGATTCCCGCAAATGGTCTGCAATCGGAATGGACAGCATTTACTGAACAACAGCTTTATCAGATTGTCAACGGAATTGAACGACAACCGCAAGAGTAATCCAAAAAAACAGGACACGTAAGGCAGTCCTGTTTTTTTGATTGAGGATTTTCAATGAATTGTTGTTAAATCTGTTGTTTTCAGAAAAGAATTGTCTAAACCGGCAGGGATTTTTTACGATAAAATGAATCAATCTGTTTTTCTGACTCTAAAATTACGTTGTAAGCCTGTTCTGGCGTGCTGCATGCTTCCAGGTGTTCAATCAGACCCGTTATACTGATCATCCGCATCAGGCGGGTTATAGCTGGAAGATGCTCTTTTTTATCCTTGCTGGCAAGACAGAATATAATATGTACCTTCTTGTCTCCAAAAACGACATTTTCGCGGCTGATGATCAGGCTCATACAACTGGAATGAATGCCCGAGGTTTCGCCTGCATGAAGAAGTGCGAATGAACCGTCATTAATAGAATAGAATCCCTGTACAAGAATCCCTGACATAATCTGCTGATAATAGCTTTCATCAATCAGATTATCGCTTTCCAGAATCTGAGTCCCGAGCCTGACAGCGTCTTGCCAGGAAGAGATATGGTCTGTGCATTGAATATGTGTTTGAGTCAGCAAGTCGCTCAGCGTGTTGATTCGTGAAGGAACTCGTACCTGCTGGTAACCCAGTTCCTCTTTAATGATCTGCATGGTTTTAAGTCTGTCTTCCGGGCTGAGATAATCAAGCCTGCGTTCAATAGCGAGGTAATCAGACAGAATGTTTTTACGCATTAAACCGAGCTGATCCAGTTTCAGATGGTCTTCCGGGGTGAAAACAGCATGAACGTATGCGCATGGCTTATTTACAGGAAGTTCGACTTTTGCAGTGGTGATTACAATATCGGCAGTATCCCACTTATTGTAATTCGCGATTTTGTAGGCCGGGATGCAGTCACTGATCTCGATCTGATACTCGTTGCGTAACGTGTCCTGAACAATAGCAGAAGTCCCGTATCCAAAACCGCATATAAGAAGTGCTCTGGTTGTTTTATCGTGTTTAAGCCGCTTCAGACTTCCAAGAAAATAAATAGCCAGATATTCAGTCTCATTATCGTTGAGCAGATCGAGCATCGGCTCGTTTTTAAGGATTTCGGATAGCGTTTGAAAGACAAACTGATAGTTTTCCGGTAAAAGCTCATGAAGGTTGCCAGTGAGCTGTAAATTGCTTTTCAGTCTCTCCATCATCGGACCTATGTGATTGAGAAGACCCTTTCTCAGAATCCGGTCTTCAGAAAAGTTGATTTGGAGTGTCTGTTCCATTTCCCGAGTCAGTCTGACTGCAATATCTTCTGTGGTCAACAGATCAAGGTGAAAATCGAGATTGGCATATCGGTTGGTATACTTGGAAAATCCCGAGAGAATGCCCCGTTCTTTATCAGTCAGATCAAGTCCTGTAATGGCCTGGTATTCTTCAATGCTATGATCAATTTCGCCGTTCCTGGTCCACTGAGTTTGTGGAAGCTCCATGTCTCTGACAAGGTACCAGGTAAAAACTGCTACATTGGAAATGAACCAGGTGTAGGAATCATCGCTGAAAATCCAGTTCATATTGTCTGAAATCCGGTTCATCCAGCTTATTACGTCAGAAAAATTTACAGGAGAAAATATCTGTTGTAATAGTTTTTGAAGATACACTTCAAATGTATCTGCTGGTTTCCTGTTTCGAAACAGTTCTACATAGTCTTTAAGTGCTCTGACTCTGAGCTGGTAGCTTTGCAGGGATTCACCTTCAAGATAGAAACCTTTTTCATAGAGAAGAGACAGACCGTCTTTTTTTATCTCATTTTGTATCTTATCAATATCAGTCTGAACGGAACGCCTGGATACCTGAAGACTGTCACTGAGTGCGCGAATATTCAAATTTGATGGATCAAAAAGAATCAGGATCCGGATTATGGTATTTCTCTCTGATGGGGAAAATACAAAATCATCGGATCCGGACAGTTTTCCGGGATCCAGTGTTTCTGGTATAGTCAGAACTCCTTTTGAATGTTTTTCGATCTGATCCATCTGATTAAAGGACAGTTCATTGTTAATACAATCAATATCATATCGGACACTTCTTTCCTTCAGACCGAGTTCCTGTGCTATTTCTTTGTAAGTAGAGGTCTTTCGTTTTGACAGGAAACGTACGATTTCGAGCATTCTTGCTTTCATGATCTATTCCTTCTGTTGGTTGTGTTTGAATAAAGAAAACCTCAGAACAGATTTCAGCTGTTTTGAGGTTTTATAATATGTGGATAGTCTATGATTTAGCAGGCTGCATTTCGTATTTTTGTCGTCAGACCTTTCATATTGAAACATCTGACATGTTTTTCCATTTCTTCTTTCAGTTTGTCGATCACATAGCGTCTGCCGTCAATACCCAGTTTATTAAGATTATTATAGAGTTTACTGATTTCTTTTTCCACATCAGGGTTGGAAAAGGTGTAATGGCCGCAGAGTTCGGTAATTTGAAGTTTTGAAGCATCGTCAAGTTTGCTCAAATCTGACATGTCAATTTCATCGGTCAGCCATTTTTTCCATTTCATAGAATAAATGGAGTCATGGGTCAGAACTTCTTTCAGAGCAGACGGAGATTCGATTGTGCCCATTTCTGTGAATTTTTCTTCTACCTTTATCAGTTCCAGCAAAGCCATTGTTTCAATGGTTCCAAAAGCAGGGGCTACATTCATCGCAGTAATTTCAAGTGGGAGGTGTTCGAGAAGTTTGTCTTCGCTCAAATAATCTCCATTGTGTTCCTTGAGTCCAACGCCGTATTTTGTTGAGATGCTGCTGAGCTTTTTTGCATTTTCACAGTTAAAATGACCGACATTTTTTGTAAGTCTGGTCAGAGTACCTGTCTGTCCGACGATGAAAACCGGCATGGGCAGGTTGTGAATCGTCGTGTATTCCTTAATCCTTTTGATGAAATTTTCATAGGTATCCATGGATGTGAGACCACCGCTGGTTTCTTCAGTTCCCACTTCATATGCGATTTCTTTTTCAATCTTATTGTCTTTGCGTACTTGTTCGCAGAATTCAATCAGTTCAACGGTACGGCTGAATACTGTATCTATATCCACAACTTTACACATAACATCAGGATCCTTGGTGGGATCAATGTGGAGCAGATCAAACCCATTCAGAATATCGGCTCTATAAGATTCTTTTGCCAGCTTCATGGCTTCATCTTCAGGGAGATGATCATTTCTTTCTTTATCACGCTGCCAGGGACCACCGTGATCGCGGCAGAGAAAGTAGACATTATCATATCCGATTTCATCGGAAATCTGTTCAATTTTATCCCGGAAAACTTTCTGATCGCTGTTAAATACGTAGCCGCCGCCAAGATCGTAAGAATCTACCTGATTACGGCTTGCAATATACATAAGCGGATAGTCCTGTTCCATTGAACTTTCCAGAGAGGCGCGTAAAAAGTTTTCTGACATAGGTCCGATACCGAGCAGTGTATGCCTGTCGTCTTTAGAATTGATGACATAGTTAACAGTATCTTTAATAGTAATATTATCTTTCATGGTTATCCTCATTCAATTAATCTGATGAGCTCGTTTTCGGATCCGTCGAGAGCTTTGCTTCATTTGCTAATTTCATTCTATATTGTTTGACAGATTATAAAAGATACAAGAAATCGAAGGAATAATTACAAAATTTTAACAGGAACTATTTGTAAAAAAAAATGAGAATTTCTGCGACTCTCCCTTTGAAATTTCCCGGGAAATACAGTAATATAAGATTATAACGTGTGGCTAGTCTGGCATAAATCCAGTTACAGCCGCACGTTTTCTTTTTGTGCCAGAGCTGAATATCGAACCCGTCAATTGTGTAGCAGAAGCGTAAGTCCAGATTATGGATTTACGCTTTTTTTTGCCGGAACAGATCAGCCAGGGACGAAAGGGATTGAAAGATGAAAGGAAGATTTATGGAAACAAATGCATTTCTGGAAAAGGAAAAAACAGGGACACTGATGAGAAAGTTCGCACTGCCCTGTATTCTGTCGCTGGTAGTGGGGGCGCTGTACAATATTGCAGACCAGATTTTTATTGCCAACGCATCTTATCTGGGGTCCTGCGGGAACGCGGCCAATACGGCGGTTTTTCCGCTTACAGTCGTGGCGCTGGCTATAGCGGTTATGATCGGTGATGGCTGTTGTGCTTTTGTAAGCATTATGCTGGGGGCCAGACAGAAAGAACGGGCGGCAGCAAGTATCGGTAATGCCGTAACCCTGGCGGTTGTTTCGGGTCTGGTGCTCATGTTTATTTATATGATCTTTTCAGAATCGCTTCTGAAAATGTTCGGAGCGGGTGTCAATCAGGAAACATTTGATTTCGCAAAAGAATATTTTGTTCTGATCACGGCAGGAATCCCGTTTTATATCTTTGGACAGGGACTCAACCCGGTTATCCGTTCGGACGGCAGCCCTAAATACGCGATGATCGCTGTACTGACAGGTGCCATCATCAATATTGTTCTGGATCCGGTGTTAATCTATCTGGCGCACTGGGGTATGACAGGCGCAGCGCTGGCAACGATGGCGGGTCAGGTAGTAACGGCAGTGATTACACTGGTTTATTTCTTTAAAATCAAATGTGTACATCTGACTGCAGAATGTTTTAAACCGTCTTTTTCCGTAATCAGAGAATTTATTCCGCTGGGTATGTGCAGCTTCCTGGCCCAGATCTCACTGGTTGCAGCCATGGCCGCCATTAACAATATGATCCTCAAATACGGGGCGCTGGATCCGGTCTTCGGTCAGACTCAGTACGCCCAGATCCCGATGGCTGTCATCGGCATTGTCATGAAAGTGTACCAGATTATTATTTCGGTCGTCATTGGCATGGCGGCCGGCTGTATTCCCATTGTCGGCTACAATATTGGGGCAGGACGCCAGGACCGCGCCAAAGAAGTATTCAAAAGACTGCTGGTTGCGGAAGCTGTCATCGGCATCATCGCCCTTATTATTGCTGAATTTTTTCCGGGGCAGATCATCAGCCTGTTTGGAGCCGCCAGCGAGGGGCAGATCTATACTGATTTTGCAGTCAAGTCATTCCGGATTTATTTCTGTCTGATTATCCTGGCCTGTATCAACAAAGCGGTCTTTATTTTTCTGCAGTCACTTGGAAAAGCATGGACATCAACCTTCCTGTCTGTATTGCGGGAAGTGGTGCTGGGTGTGAGTCTGGCGCTTATTCTGCCTGTATTCTTCGGACTGGACGGTGTGCTGTATTCCATGCCGTGTTCAGACGTTCTTACTTTTATAGCCACGGTTATTTTTATACGGATTACCATGAAGGAGCTTTCGGGGGCACCTGTTGCCAACGCCAGGCGTATTGCCGAAGAAGATGAATGTGAATTCGGGCTGGAACAGAATAAATAGTCTGCGGGCGTCCCTCTTTCCCAAATGGAGAAAATTCATTATACTTGTAACAACGGAGGGACTGTATGAACGAAAATTATCTTGCGATTGACGTTGGTGGGACAGCAATCAAATATGCACTGATGAATAGCGGCCGGGAAATTCTGGAATCCGGAAGTACGCCCACGCCCTATAAAGGCGTTCAAAAATATCTGGATACGCTGGAAGGTATTTATCAGAATTACGCAGCCCAGGTACAGGGAATTGCGATGTCGGTACCGGGGGTGATCGATATGGATCACGGGATCTGTGTGACCGGCGGAAATCTGGATTATATTGAAAACTTCCCGCTGGCGGAAAAGCTGGCGAAACGCTGCGGCGTGCCGGTTACGGTGATGAACGATGCCAAGTCGGCAGCTCTGGCGGAAGTCAAATCAGGAGCATTGTCCGATATCCGGGACGGGATTGTTCTGGTGTTCGGAACCGGGATTGGCGGAGCGCTCATCAAAGATGGCAGGCTTCATCTCGGAAGCCATCTGGCTGCGGGCGAATTCAGCTTTATTATTGTGGGTGACAAGCTGGAACCGGCCAGTGCCTGGGCTTTTCAGAACGGTGCTGTGGCTCTGGCAGCAGCAGTAGCGGCAGCCAAAGGCATGAAACCGGAACAGGTAAGCGGCTATGAGGTCTTTAACTGGGCAGAAGCCGGAGATTCGCAGACGCTGGCTGTGCTGGACCGCTTCACACTTGAGATTGCCAGACAGATTGTCAATCTGCAGACCATCTATGATCCGGAACGTTTCGCCATTGGCGGCGGAATAAGCAGACGGCCGATTTTTACTGAATACATTAAAAAGAATCTGAAAATGATCTATTCGCTCTTTCCTTTCGGTATGCCGGAAGCAGAGGTGACAGTCTGTAAATATCATAACGATGCCAACCTGATCGGGGCCCTCGAGAATTATCTGGAACGGCACCCGCTGGCACAACAGGAACAACAGCCGTAACAGACTGCAGGAAAGTTGAGCTGTAAAACGAAATGAAGTTATTCCAGCGGAATCATGATATTATCCGTGCCGTTGCGGTCGATATTGACGGAACACTGGTCGACGAGGAAACGGGGATTGTTCCCGATTCTGCCGTACTGGCATTGAAGAAAATCCGGAAGAAAGGAATCAGAGTTTTTATCTGTACCGGACGTAATAAGGCGGAATTAGACAAGCCGCTCCGAGACATGGGCTGGGACGGAATGGTCCTGTTAAACGGAAGGCTGGTTTACAACAGAGAAGGAGATGTGGTCTGGAACAACTGTATCCCTCAGCAGGAGACAGACGGCCTGCTGGATCTGATCAAGGCTCATTATTTTCCGGTCTGTTTTGTAGGCAATGAACAGATTTTCATTAACCAGTCGGATGGGACGCTCGAGCAGATGGGAAACAAGCCGGATTATCCCGGTGTGGTTCCCGCCCGGACACTGGATGATGTCTACGGTCTCGATATTTACAATGCCGCAGTGTATCTGGGGCCGCAGCATGATGATGATCTGAAAAGGGTTCTGAAATCCTGCAAGATCGAACGCCTGGGTCCGACGATTCTGAGTATTGAGCCGCAGTTAAATGACAAGCGGGCAGGGATGACAGAACTGCTCAAATACTGTACGATCCCGAGAACGCGGCTGCTGTTTATCGGAGACGGCCCCCATGATACAGGGCTCATGCGTTATGCCGGCTACAGTGCGGCTATGGGGTCAGCGGATGAAACCGTCAAATCTGCAGCCGGTTATGTTACGGCCGATGTTATGCATAACGGGCTGGAGCAGGCCTTTCGTCATTTCCGGCTTATCCGTTAGTACATCAGCTTCCCCTCTCGCAAACTTGTTTAACGAGTTCAATAAAGGATACATACAATTAAGATCTCCGTCGTTAGAAAGCCGGAGATCTTTTTATCCGACCCGGACGAAAGGAGAACGATATGAACATTAAAGCCATTATGACTGATATTGACGGTACACTGCTCAACTCTGACGGAAAGGTTTCACCGGAGACCAGACAGGCCATTGCCCGGGCCCGTGAACAGGGAATCCGGTTTGGCCTGTGTACCGGCCGGGATATCCTGAGCTTGAAAAAGCTGCTGCCGTTCTGGGGGATCGAAGATCTGGTGGATGCCATTGTCGGGACCGGCGGGGCAGAAATATGGGACAGTGAATTTGAAACGCCGGAAGGCTGTGAATTCAAACTGGACGGCGCGGTCATTGCAGATATTACCGATCATTTTAAGGATATGGATGTAAATTTTGCGATTCCCGAACACGGAATTCTGTTTACGCCAAAAGAAGACCGCCATATACGGGAGCTGACCGCCAAGGACCATGTCCCGTATAAAGTCGTGGATTTCAAAGAATTTCTGAAAAAACCGCGTTCAAAACTGCTGATCGTCTGTGAACCGGAGACGATGGATGCAGTGATTGAACGCGGCAGGAGTTTTCGGAATCATGCATTCAGGGGATCCCCTCTGAAAACAGCAGCAGAGCTTTACGAATACAGCGATCCCCGCATGACCAAAAGCTGCGGACTGGAGAAGTACGCTGCCCTTCATGGGTGGACTCTGGACGATATCTGCGCCTTTGGAGACGCCGACAATGACAGTGATATGGTCAGACATGCCGGTGTGGGCGTGGCCATGGCCAATGGAAGTGACAAAACCCAGAGAAATGCGGATTACATCACTGACGATAACGACCATGACGGGATTGCGAAATTTATCGAACAGAATATAATTGTCTCACCCGACCATCCGGAAACCGTTGCCCCGGACTTCGCTTGAGTTCATGACAATCATAAAGGCGCCTTCATCGGCGTCTTTTACTGCTTTACGGATTCCCGGCAGCTCGCGGTCGCTGCAGGCAACCATCACGATTTGCTTGCTGCCTTTTTCGTAACCGCCCCGTCCCTCGAGAATCGTGGAACCGCGGTTGGCACAGTCGTTGATGACGTCGCAGATAGACTGGCCGTGATCAGTAACCACCAGCGCAATTTTGCCGGCATTGAGGGTGTCCATTACCTTGTCGATGACCGCTGATGTCAGAAAAGCGATGATCATGGACAGGATGATGCCGTCGAAATCGTGGAAGATCAGGCCGCCCGCTACGATGATGCCAATGGATGAGACGAAAGAAATCGTGCCGATGTTGATGTAGGGCTTCATGGCCTTAATGGACATGGTGATAAAATCGAAGCCGCCGGTTGACGAACCCCGCATATAGATGACGGCACAGCCGATCCCGTTCAGTACCCCGCAGGCAATGGCCGCCAGAATCCGCCCGCCCTGATAGACCGGGATGAGCGGTGTCAGATAGTCCAGCATGATCGAATAGGCGACCATGCAGAAAAAGGTTTTGGTCATAAAACTTCGGCCCAGCATTTTGTAGCACAGAAGAATAACGGGAATGTTCAGCAGCAGGGACATAAGCCCGATCGGGAAACCGGTGAGCCGGTATACGATCATGGAAATACCGGTAAATCCGGCCATTGGAAATCCCGCTTCCAGTGCAAAACAGCGGGTAGCCACTGCAATCAGAAAGCAGCCCAGCAGCTCCCATATAATATCGATGATCTCTCTTTTGGTGATTTTCATCAGTCATCCAGTCTAGTTAATAAAATTTATAATTAAATCATACATCATTATTTGTACCAATATTATAGCAGTGAAACGAAGAATAACCAAGATGGAACGGACACACAAAAGCCGGGAAGATCACTGGATGTTTTCCCTGATCTTCCCGGCGTAATTGATCCTGATTGTTGTCCTGATACCCGGTATATTTTAACTGATGGCTCTTTTGGCGGCCGTTGTCATTTATCCTGACAGCTCTTCTGACAGAGGATTGTCTATGATACCTGAAGCCGCGGCAGCTGTCTTTTTCTCTTTTCTTTCCAGCATTCCACCACACGGGGTGTTTCACAGTCTTTAAATTTGACCCACATGACCGGGATGGACCAGCCTGTACAGTGCAGGGATCGGGTAAGGCCCGGATTCCTGCTGCGGAAGCTGTTTGCATAGCTGCCGTTCTGGTAAATGATCTGTGCCGTGTTGTGCCAGTTACCATCCAGTCCGCATTCCACATATTCAATATTGTCCCGGTTTTTTTCAATATAACTGCGCATGTATTCAATGTCATAAATCATGGTCTTCTGATCCCCTTTCCTGTAGCCTTCTCAAATTCATTCTCTGAAGTGATGAATTCATTCGATCAAGCGATGTTCTATATATTATGATAGAGGAGGTACTGATAATTAATCTGCAAACAAGTGAAAACAAGAATAAAACCTGAAAATTTTATTTTTAATGAAAACACAACAATATAACGGAGCAGCAATGTATTTTGAATACGGTGAAACGGAAACCGGCTATCTGAAGAAAAAGGATAAACGACTC
>JBMNSG010000022.1:0-25043 GCA_050945075.1 Eubacteriaceae bacterium
TTCAATCCGGTCTTTATCATGATTCTCGGGTTTGATTCCTCCCGGTATTGCGGACCGTTAAGAAGAGCCTGAAAATCCGGAATAAAAAAGCGACAGCTTCGGCTGCCGCTTTTTGTCTGCAGCAAAAATGCTGCTTTTTTATAGAACCATTCGTTCAGGAATTAGTTTTCCTGATTTTCACCGATCAGATTCACGGCTTCTTCAGCACCGGACAGTCTGCGGTTTACTGCGGACAGCAGTGCCTGAATGGAAGCATCGATAATATCATCGCGTACGCCTGCACCCCAGGTGTAGCCGTCGCCCTTTTCCTGAATCCCGACATAAGCAGCTGCACGGGAAGTGGAGCCGTCATCGAGGGCGTGTTCTGCGTACTGCAGATCCACGTAAGGATCGTCGAGCCACTGGGTCATGGCGTTGGATACAGCATCGATACGGCCGTTTCCTTCCGCCTTGATGACCTGTTCATCTATGGTTCCGTCTTTCTTCGTAAGCTTGAAGGTCACTTCGGTACCGATTCGCTTGTCGGGAAGCTGATGGAAATGATATTCCGGAATTTCCACCGGTGTTTCAATGTTGACATAGGTCTTCACGAAGATATCGCGGACTTCCGAAGCCGAAAGCTCCTTGTGTTCGTGGTCAGAGACGCTCTTGACTGTATAGCCGAGATCCTGGCGCATATCCTTGGGCAGGTCGTAACCGTACTTCTGTTCCAGTACATAACCGATTCCGCCCTTGCCGCTCTGAGAGTTAATACGGATAACATCCTTGTCGTATTTCCTTCCCAGGTCCTTGGGGTCAATCGGAAGATAGGGGACGGTCCACTGTTCGGATTCTTCCAGTTCACGGTAGGTCATACCCTTGGCGATGGCATCCTGATGGCTGCCTGAGAAAGCAGCGAAGACCAGCGCGCCTGAATACGGCTGACGTTCATAAACATGCATGCGGGTAACACGTTCATAGACTTCCGTGAGCTTGGGCAGATCGGAGAAGTCGAGCTTTGGATCCACACCATGTGTGTAGAGATTCAGAGCCAGCGTGATGATGTCGACATTCCCGGTCCGTTCGCCGTTGCCGAAGAGTGTACCTTCGATACGGTCTGCACCGGCAAGCATTCCCAGTTCCGAGTCAGCCACGGCGTTGCCGCGGTCGTTGTGCGGATGCAGCGAAACGATAACCCGGTCTCTGTATTTCAGATGCTTGCACATATATTCGATCTGTGAAGCATAAACGTGCGGAAGCGACATTGAAACGGTAACCGGCAGGTTAATGATTACCGGTTTTTCTTCTGTCGGCTGCCAGACGTCCAGAACCGCATTACAGATTTTCAGTGCGAAGTCGACTTCGGTGCCGGTGAATGATTCCGGCGAGTATTCAAAACGGTAGTTGCCTTTGGCTTCAGCTGCCAGATCCTTCAGCAGTTTTGCCCCTTCGACAGCAATGTCGATAATTTCTGATTTGGACTTGCGGAAAACCTGTTCACGCTGAGCCACGGAAGTTGAATTGTACAGATGCACAATAGCTGACGGGCAGCCTTCGAGTGCTTCGAAGGTTTTGCGTATAATGTGTTCGCGTGCCTGGGTCAGGACCTGAATGGTGACGTCGTCGGGAATCAGATTGTTTTCGATGAGTGTGCGCAGAAATTCGTATTCTGTTTCTGAAGCGGCAGGAAAACCAACTTCGATTTCCTTGAAGCCCGCATCAACCAGTGACTGGAAATATTCAACTTTTTCATCAAGGCTCATCGGAATTATCAGAGCCTGGTTGCCGTCACGGAGATCAACCGAACACCAGATCGGTGCTTTGGTGATGTATTCCTTATTGACCCAGTCGGTAGATTTTTCCGGCGGCATAAAATAGCCGCGCTTATATTTTTTGTAGTTCATGACTCCTCCCTCTGTCACAGCTGCCGGAGCAGCTTTATCTGATTACGAATGCATAGACGAGAATAATAATCCCGAGAATGATCCGGTAATAACCGAAAACTTTGAAATTATGGTTTCTGATGTAACCCATCAGGAACTTGATCGCGAAGACCGAAACGATAAAGGCGACGATCATACCGGTAAGCAGGATTGCTGTTTCCGTTCCGGTGAAACCTACGCCGGTAGCCGCAAAGTATTTGACGATTTTCAGACCGCTGGCTCCGAGCATAACCGGAACTGCCAGGAAGAATGAAAATTCTGCAGCTACATAACGCGAGCAGCCCAGCAGCAGCGCGCCGACAATGGTGGCACCCGAACGTGAAGTACCCGGGATCAGGGCCAGTACCTGGAAAACGCCGATCAGCAGTGCTGTCTTATAATCCAGCTGCTGAAAATTGCGGATGGACGGGTGCTTGACCCGGTTCATGTTTTCCACGACAATAAACAATACACCGTAAATAATCAGGGTGATGGCGACCGTTGTATAATTGTACAGATATTCTGTAATCACATCATCGAACAGAAGTCCGATAATGGCAGCCGGCACCACCCCGATAAGCACTTTCAGCCACAAATTGTATGTCTTGTGCCGCTCTGCTTCATTTTTGGTTTTTGACCAGGGCCACAGCTTGTTCCAGTACAGCAGGACAACAGCCAGTATTGATCCGAACTGGATGACGACCAGGAACATGTCCCAGAAGCTCTTGGAAACGTTGAGCGGGACCAGCTGTTCAAACAGGATCATATGACCTGTGCTGCTGATCGGAAGCCATTCGGTAATACCCTGAACAATACCGTAAAAAGCGGCTTTCAGTATTTCGATAAACATATTGATATTTCTGCTCCTGTAAGTTATTCGTTCCTACCATTTTAACACAAGCATATGGAGACAGTGACAGCTTTTGCTTCATTCAGTGATCTTGTAAACTGTTACGCAGAAAATGATATAATGTTTAAATACGCTTCACAGGCTTCAGGCCTGCGGGAAATAAACAAATGAAAGTATAAGGAAAGAATCATGAATAAAAAAATCGGATTTATCGGCTGCGGTAATATGGCAACGGCAATGGCAGGCGGACTCAGGCAGGCAGAACTGGTTGTACCGGAAAACATTCTTTTATATGATGCAGCGCCTGAAGCGGCTGCTCAGCTGCAGGAAAAGACCGGAGCTGTCGTGATGAACAGCGGAGCCGATGTAGCTGCGCAGGCGGATTATCTGGTTCTGGCTGTTAAGCCCTATATTTATCCGGCAGTTCTGAAAGAAATAGCAGGATCTGTCAAAGACGGGGCAGTGGTTATTGTGATCGCCGTCGGCATCAGCTTTGACGATATAAAAAATGCACTCGGGAAAAATACCAGAACAATCAGGGTTCAGCCCAGTACTCCGGCTCTGGTCGGCGAATCAGATACGACTGTCTGCCCGGATGATCTGATTACAAAAGAAGAACTGGATGAAATTATCACCATCATGAACAGCTTTGGTAAAACCGAAGTGATTTCCGAAAAGCTCATGGACGTTGTACCGTCTATTGCCAGCTCTTCTCCGGCCTACGCTCTGATGCTTATCGAAGCTATGGCAGACGGCGGCGTGCTGCACGGCTTCCCGCGCGACCAGGCCATCCGTCTGGCGGCTCAGTCGGTTTACGGTGCAGCCAAGCTGGTACTGGAAACAGGTGAACATCCGGCAGTTCTCAAGGACCGGATCTGCACTCCCGGCGGAACCACAATCGAAGCTGTCAGAACGCTTGAAGACGAAGGTTTCCGCAAAGCTGTCATTGCAGCAGTAGATGCCTGTGCCAACAAGTCAGCCGGCATGATGAAGAAGGACTGAGATGAAGATTCTGGCAGTAGATGCTTCGACGAATGTTGCCGGATGCGCGGTCTTGTCTGAAGAAAAGCTGATCGCAGAGGATCTGGTTAATTACAAGCTCAAGCATTCTGAAAAACTCATGCCTGCCATCTCGTCGGTCATGGCAAGCTCCGGTCTGGCCTACGGAGATCTCGATGCACTGGCTGTAACAGTGGGGCCGGGATCTTTTACCGGCCTCCGCATTGGTATTGCGGCGGTCAAGGGAATCTGCCAGGCTTCGGGTAAGCAGGTTATCCCCGTTTCAACACTGGAAGCGCTGGCTTACAATCTCCTGTATACAAAAGGGATTGTCTGTCCGCTGCTCGATGCCAGGCGCCAGCAGGTTTACACGGCACTCTTCAGGACTGACGGGAACGGAAATATTCAGCGCCTGACGGAAGACTGCGCGCTGGAACCGGAAAAGCTGAATGCACTGCTGGCAGACTACAGCGAAACTGTTTATCTGATGGGTGACGGGGTCCCGGCTTACGGCGGTCTGCTTATGCAGGATGCGGGACAGGAGCATCCGCGTCTGGTCGTCAAACCCTATCAGGCACTCGGTCATGCAGCCTCTGTCGCAGCCTGTGCCCAGGATCATCCTGAACGGATGATCGACTTTCATGTACTGGAGCCGGTGTATCTGCGTCCTTCCTATGCGGAAGAAAAGAAATGCAGAGGATAGACCCGCACGGACAGGACCGGAACACAGTCCGGGGAACCGGGATAAAAAATACCGGAACGAAAAGTACGGGGACAGCGGATATCAGCACGATACCGGCCGGTCAGACCGGATGTGATAGTACTGCAGTTTACGGCATTCAGGAAGCCTGTGAAAGGGATCTTGAAGAGCTTCTGAAAATTGCCGCAGCTTCCGGTCTCAAGGCCAGCAGGGATGACCTGCGATATTCGCTGGAATCCGATTCGAGAAAACTGACGGTTTTCCGTATCGATGGACATCCGGCCGGATACATTGAATTGAGCCTTGCCGGAAACGAAGCAGAATTAATCGATATTGCCGTAACACCGGAATGCCGCGGAAAAGGTACGGGCAGAAAGCTTGTAGAAGATGCTCAGGCGTTTCTGTGCAGTCTGTCCGCCCGGGCAGAAGCAGGAGCGGGAGAGGCGTCAGTTTTCCTGGAGGTCCGGGAAGACAACCACAATGCCCGCAGACTTTACAGCGCTGCCGGTTTTACAGAAACCGGCAGGCGGAAAAATTATTACGATGACGGGACTGACGCTCTGATTATGGTCTGGCGCCAGTCTCTTTGAATGATCTAGATTTACAGGAGCAGTTTATGAAAATACTTGCGATTGAAACCTCCTGCGATGAGACTGCATGTGCTGTCATTGAAGACGGACGCAGCATTCTCTCCAGTGTCATCAATACGCAGATTCCGATACATACCCGGTATGGCGGGGTGGTACCGGAGATCGCATCAAGAAACCATGTGATGGATCTTCCCTATGTGATCGATGAAGCATTGGAAAAGGCTCAGATGGAGCTGGCGGATGTAGATGCCATCGCGGTTACCCGCGGTCCGGGTCTTGTAGGTGCACTGCTGGTCGGTGTATCCCAGGCGAAGGCCATGGCAGCCGTTCTCGACAAACCGCTCATCGGCGTTCATCATATTGAAGGCCATATTGCAGCGAATTATCTCCAGCATCCGGAGCTGAAGCCTCCGTTTCTGTGCCTGGTCGTTTCAGGCGGACATTCCCATCTTGTTTACGTCAGAGACTATACCGATTTTGAAATTATAGGCAGAACCCGCGACGATGCTGCAGGCGAAGCTTTTGACAAGGTCGCCAGAGTACTGGGCCTGGGTTATCCCGGCGGTCCGAAAATCGACGCGGCTGCCAGAAACGGAAATCCGCATGCGGTCGAGTTTCCCCGGGTAACACTGGAAAAAGACAGCTATGACTTTTCCTTCTCGGGACTTAAATCGGCGGTACTGAATTATCTGAATTCGAAAAAACAGAAGGGTGAAGAAGTTGACCGTGACGATATCGCGGCATCCTTCCAGCAGGCGGTCACCGATGTTCTGGTAGAAAAGACCATCCGCTGTGCCCTGGAAAAGAAAATAGACAAGGTTGTGATTGCGGGCGGTGTTTCTGCCAATTCAGAGCTGCGGGAGGAACTGGCGAAGGCCTGCGAAAAAAACGGCCTGACCTTCTATTATCCCGATCCGGTTCTCTGTACCGACAATGCAGCCATGATCGGCTCACAGGCCTACTATGACTATCTGGCCGGAGAGCGGGCAGACGAACGTCTGGATGCGAAGCCGGGGCTGAAAATCGGCGACGCCCATCACGAAACACCGGCACAGCAGTAAACATCCGGATTGTGTCGGGAAACATCCGGATCGAGTCGGGAAACATCCGGATTGTGTCGGGAAACGTCGGGATCGTGACGGGGACAGCACGGAAATTCCGTTTTTTGTCCTCCATTTGTCCGATAATTTAAATTTATGCAAAAAGAGTTGTTTAATTGTCGCTTTGCTGTTGACAACTCCATTCTGCGAACCTATAATACCTAATTGAGAAAACAATTAGGCAGTACTTAACCATTATTGATATTCACTGCAGAATTCAGGGTATATCAAACTGGTGAACAACATTACACAACGGAGGCTATACATGAATCTTAAACCTTTAGGCGACAGAGTCGTTATCCAGGTAAAGGAAGAAGAAGAAAAAATGATCGGCGGCATCCTGCTTCCGGGATCAGCCAAGGAAAAACCGCAGGAAGGCGTGATCGCAGCAGTTGGCGACGGCGCCTGGTTTGAAGGCAAGCGTCTGCCGATGGATGTCAAGGTCGGCGACAAGGTCATCTACTCGAAGTACGCTGGAAGCGAAATCAAGATCGACGACGAAGAATATCTGATTTGCCGTCAGGACGATCTGCTGGCAATTGTCGAATAACGGTTTTTCAAACGGAGGAATAATATGGCAAAGGAATTAAAGTACAATTCAGACGCCCGTCAGTCACTGATTAAGGGCGTAGATAAACTGGCAGATGCTGTCAAAGTCACACTGGGACCGAAAGGCAGAAATGTCATTCTTTCAAAGAGCTTCGGCTCACCGACGATCACCAATGACGGTGTCACCATCGCCCGTGAAATCGAACTGGAAGATCCTTTTGAAAATATGGGCGCCCAGCTGGTCAAAGAAGTTGCAACCAAAACCAACGATGTAGCCGGTGACGGTACAACTACTGCAACTCTGCTGGCTCAGGCAATCGTCCGCGAAGGCAATAAAAACGTCGTGGCAGGTGCCAATCCGATGGTCCTGAAAAACGGGATCAACAAGGCAGTCGATGCTGTTGTAGACGAACTGAGAGCAATCTCAAAGCCGATCTCGACTGCAGCTGAAAAAGCTCAGATTGCTGCAATTTCTGCAGGCGACAAGGAAATCGGCGATCTGATTTCCGAAGCTATGACCAAGGTCGGAGACGATGGTGTCATCACAGTCGAAGAAGGCAAATCAGTCGGGACTGATCTGGAATTCACAGAAGGTATGCAGTTTGACCGCGGCTATCTGTCCGGTTACATGGTCACCGATACCGAAAAAATGGTTGCCAACCTCGACAATCCCTACATCCTGATTACAGATAAGAAGATTTCCAATATTCAGGAACTGCTGCCGCTGCTGGAACAGGTTGTTCAGGCAGGCGGAAAGCTGCTGATTATTGCAGAAGATCTTGAAGGCGAAGCGCTGACCACACTGGTTCTGAACAAGCTGCGTGGCACCTTCAATGCAGTTGCTGTCAAGGCTCCGGGCTTTGGTGACAGACGTAAGGAAATGCTGCAGGATATCGCTATCCTTACCGGCGGACAGGTTATTTCCGAAGAAGTCGGTCTGGAACTGAAGAATGCCACCATTGACATGCTGGGTAAAGCCCGTCAGGTTAAGGTCGACAAGGACAGCACGATTATCGTAGATGGTGCCGGTGCCAGAGAAAATGTAGACGAACGGATTAAGCAGATCAAGGCTCAGATTCCGGAAACTACTTCTGACTATGACAAGGAAAAACTTCAGGAACGTCTGGCCAAGCTTTCCGGCGGTGTTGCCGTGATTCAGGTTGGTGCAGCTACAGAAACCGAACTGAAGGAACGCAAGTACAGAATCGAAGACGCCCTGAATGCAACCCGTGCTGGTGTTGAAGAAGGCATGGTCGCAGGCGGCGGTACTGCACTGGTCGAAGCGATTCCGAAGGTTGCAGAACTGATTGAAACACTGGAAGGCGACGAAAAGATCGGTGCCGAAATTGTCAAGCGCGCCATCGAAGAACCGGTCCGTCAGATCGCAGCCAACGCTGGTCTGGAAGGATCTGTCATCGTCCGTGAAGTCATTAAGGCAGACAAGGGTGTCGGCTATGATGCCGCCAACAATCAGTTTGTCAGCATGATCGAAGAAGGAATCATCGACCCGACCAAGGTAACTCGTTCTGCTATTCAGAACGCAGCTTCCATTGCCGGTATGTTCCTGACAACAGAAGTTGCTGTTGCCGATATTCCGGAAGCCGAACCTGCTGTACCGGCAGGCATGGGCGGCGGAATGCCAATGATGTAAAACTTAACAAACCGGATTTTCAAAGCTGTCAGACGACGGATATCCCGTCGTCCGGCGGCTTTTTTTATTATCCTGTTGCAAGATTCAGAAGATAGTAATTTAATTGCATGGAAATAAATTATTATCTTCTGAAAAATCAGTAAATAATTCTCTTTATTAATCCGGGTACAGGCATTACAATAGAATTATAAAATGTTGTTTTTACAACGTAATATAAAAACTCAGACAGAGCGATTGTAATGAAAGACGGGGGAGAAGATGTATACAATAAAGGTAAACGGACAGGAGCATCAGATTCAGAATGACAAGAAACTGATGCGTTATCTCCGCGACGATCTGGGACTGACCTCAGTAAAAGACGGCTGCAGCGAAGGTGCCTGCGGGACCTGTACGGTTCTGATTGACGGAAAAGCGACACGCGCCTGCGTACCGCTGCTCTCGAAACTGGAAGGAAAAGAAATCATCACGGTCGAAGGGCTGTCAGAACGGGAAAAGGATGTCTACGCCAGTGCTTTTGCCAGAGCAGGGGCAGTCCAGTGCGGTTTCTGTATCCCCGGTATGGTTATTTCTGCCAAGGCGCTGCTGGACAGGAATCCCAGCCCGACCCGTATTGAATGTGCGGATGCCATCAAAACCAATATCTGCCGTTGTACCGGATATAAGAAAATCATTGACGGGATCATGCTGGCGGCTCAGATGCTGCGCGATGGAACGGTTGACCTGCCGGAACACGGGGTTCATCAGTCTGGTGACCGCATCAAACGGATTGATGCAGAGGAAAAAGTACTGGGAACCGGGCAGTATCCGGATGATATGAGCGTACCCGGCATGCTTCACGGGGGTGCGGTACGGTCTGAATATCCGCGGGCAAAGGTCGTGAGTATCAATACTGAAAAAGCCAGAGCACTTCCGGGTGTTGTCGGTGTCTTTACGGCTGCAGATGTTCCGGGTAACAACAAGATCGGCCATATTATACAGGACTGGGATGTCCTGATTCCCCAGGGCGGCATCACCCATTATATCGGGGATGCGATTGTGCTGATCGCAGCTGAATCAACCGAGGTTCTGGAAAAAGCGAAAAAGCTGGTGGAAATCGAATATGAGGAGCTGCCGGGTGTCTTCTCGCCGGAGGATGGACTTCGTGATGAAGTTCTGGTCCACAACAGCAAGGGAAGCAATGTGCTGGCGCATGAACATCTGGTCAGAGGGGATGCGGACAAAGTCATTGCCGAATCCGCTCACAAGGTGACGTATCACTATGAAACACCCTGGACGGAACACGCGTTTCTGGAACCGGAAGCCTGTCTGGCTCTGCCCATCGGGGATGTGGGTGTTTACCTGTATTCTTCAGACCAGGGAACCTATACGACCCAGCATGAGGTAATGAGAATGCTCAATCTGCCGGCGGATCAGGTCATTGTTGAAAATGGTCTGGTTGGCGGGGGCTTCGGAGGCAAGGAAGACCTGGTCGTCCAGCATCATGCGGCGCTGATGACCTGGCTTACGAAAAAACCGGTCAAGGTTAAGCTTTCGCGTGCCGAATCGATTATGGTTCATCCCAAGCGTCATCCTTTCAGCATGGATGTGACCACCTCCTGTGATGAAAAGGGCATCCTGACTGCTTTCAAAGCGGTTGTCGTCTCGGATACCGGGGCCTATGCTTCACTGGGCGGCCCTGTTCTGCAGCGGGCCTGCACCCATGCCGCCGGTCCCTATAATTTCCAGACCATCGACATTGACGGAAAGGCCGTTTATACCAATAATCCGCCTGCCGGAGCCTTCAGAGGGTTTGGCGTCACGCAGACCAATTTTGCTTCAGAGATGAATATCAACAAGCTGGCGGAAGAAGTCGGTCTTTCTCCCTGGGAAATGCGCTATATGAACGCCATCTGCCCCGGACAGGTGCTTCCCAATGGCCAGATTGCGGATGATTCAACAGCTTTGAGAGAAACGCTGGACGCAGTGAAACCCTGGTTTGACAACAATGAACATGTGGGTCTGGCCTGTGCCATGAAAAATGCCGGAGTCGGAGTAGGGCTGCCCGACTGGGGCCGCTGCCGCCTGATTGTCAGAAACGGCCGCGTGGAAATCCATTCGGGTGCCTCCTGTATCGGACAGGGACTCGGGACTGTCCTGACCCAGATCCTGTCGGAAACAGCTTCCATACCGGTCGAAAAGATTGATTATATGCGGGCCAATACCAAAACCGGTCCGGATTCCGGGGATACCTCGGGATCACGTCAGACACTGGTAACCGGGGAAGCCTGCCGCCGCGCAGCTGCGGACCTGGCAGAGGATCTGAAAACTGCAACCATGGACGAGCTTAACGGAAAAGACTATCTGGGAACTTATCTGGCCAAAACCGATCCGATGGGTGCAGATGTGCCTTATCCGGTATCCCACGTTGCCTATGGTTATGCCACACAGCTGTGTGTGCTTGATGAAGACGGCAGAGTGACGCAGATGGTCGGTGCTCACGATGTGGGCAAGGCGGTGAATCCCACATCTGTCGAAGGCCAGATCGAAGGCGGGATTATCATGGGGATGGGCTACGCGCTGACGGAACAGTATCAGCTTGAAAACGGAATTCCCAAATCAAAATACGGGACACTGGGCTTATTAAAAGCCAGCCAGGTTCCAGATGTGAAAGCAATGATTATTGAAAAAGAAGGAAGTGTCCCGGCCGGAGGTGCCATCGGCATCGGCGAGATCACTTCAATTCCGACTGCACCGGCCATAGCCGGGGCTTACTATCAGCTGAACGGGGACTTTCAGACTGAACTGCCGCTGAAGAATACGCCCTATGAAAAGAAAAAACCGGTAAGAAAGTCTGCATCGGCTAAAGGCTGACCGCACTGACCGGCGAAATCATGGGATCCGGACAAATCGTGGAATCCGGAAAAGTCATATAATCGAAATTCACAATGATCATACAGATAGAATTTTCAGAACGGCCGGTTTTTCCGGCCGTCTTTTGTTATACTGCTTTTATAACACTCTTGATATACGTAAACGGAGTGCATTAAGGAATAGATCGGATTGATTTCCGAAAGGGAGGGCGCGTTTTCTGTTGAAGTTTCAGGGACAGAATGGCGGGTGACAGATATGAGTGACAATAAAATGCCTGAAGCAGTGATTTTCGATATGGACGGGCTGATGTTCGATACGGAAAAAATGTCCAATGACGGGTTTGTGAAAGCGTTCGGACAATTCGGATATTCTTTTCCGATGGAACTCTCCAGACAGATGATGGGCAGCAACTACAGCAATATGTGCACAATCGTCAACCGGTACTACGGGAAAACCATGCCCCTGGATGAGATAATGAAGATCCGTCAGCAGTATTTTAATGATTATATGGAAAAATACGGATTACCTGTCAAACCGGGTCTGTATGAACTGCTTTCCTATTTAAAGGAAAACGGGATTAAAACAGCCGTGGCATCGTCCAATGACTGGGATAAGATCGAACGGAATCTGAAGCTTTCGGGTCTGACAGACAGCTTCGATGTGATTCTGAGCGGGGAATACCTGACCGAATCAAAGCCCAATCCGGAGATTTTTATAAAAACGGCCGAACGTCTGGGCCTTCCGCCGCAGGACTGCCTGGTGCTGGAGGATACACCCCGGGGAGAAGAAGCAGCCAACGCCGCCGGTATTCCGGTGATTCTGATTCCGGATATGATTCCGATTGACCGCGAATCAACAAAGCGGGCTGCTGCCGTCCTGCCGGATCTGTTCGGTGTGATCGATTATCTTGAGGATTGTTCAGAAAGCTGTTCGGCCTGAAGAACAGAGAATCCGCGCCGCAGGACAATAAACGATTTTTCATTGAAATCAGTCAATCATTGAAAATATGTGAATTGTTTCATTTTTTACTATTTTTACAACGATCCTGAAAATATAATAAAGCCAACAAAGACGTTACGTGATTCGAAATCGAGTCGCCTGACGTCTTTTTTTATTTTCCCGGAAAAAAATTTGGTAACTGCAAGATTTTGGAAGTTGAATGAAACAGACAGGAGTTAGAAAATGACTTATCCGAATGTAGACCTATTATATCTGAATGAAAAAGACATGCTGGCAGCCGGCGTCGATGATGTCGTCAAATGTACAGACTGTATGGAAGAGCTGCTCAAAACACTGAACAACGGTGATTACCGCATGGGCGGAAGCAATGGTAATTCACACGGCTGCATGATTTCATTCCCGGATCATTCTGATTTTCCGAATATGCCGGTTAACGGCCCGGACAGACGGTTCATGGCGATGCCGGCTTATGTAGGCGGTAAATTCGATCTGGCTGGTATGAAATGGTATGGCTCCAATATTCACAACAGAGAAAAAGGACTGCCGCGCTCCATTCTTATGGTAATGCTCAACGATAAAGAAACCGGTGCACCGTTATCCCTGATGTCAGGCAATCTGCTCAGTGCCTATCGTACAGCAGGTATCCCGGGAGTCGGGGTCAAGCATCTGGCACCGAAAAACGCAAAAGTGCTCGGCATCGTCGGACCTGGCGTCATCAATTCCATCACTGTGGAAACCTTCGCCGGCATCTGCCCGACACTGGATACCCTCAAGATTAAAGGACGCGGACGTGCTTCCATTGACCGCTGCATCAGCTACGTGAAGGAAAAATGCCCGCAGTTTAAAAACATCATTGTCTGCGACACACTGGAAGACTGTATCCGGGATTCGGATGTCATCTCCATGTGCCCGTCCACTCCGACAGATGCCGGGATTCAGGATTACCCCTTTGTTAAAACAGAATGGATCAAGAAAGGCGCACTGTTCTGTGCACCGGGTGCAGCCAATTTCGAAGACGATCTGATTATCAATGATGCCAAACTGGTCGTTGATAATCTCAAGCTGTATGAATCATGGTCTGAAGAATATCCGTACCCGACTTTTGCAACCATCTGTATTCTGGGCAGCAAGTTCATGGATATGGTTCAGGACGGTAAGCTCGATAAATCAAGAATTACAGATCTTGGCGCTATTCTCAACGGAAAAGTTCCGGGACGCGAAAGCGATGACCAGATTATCCTCTATTCCATTGGCGGAATGCCGGTAGAAGATGTTGCCTGGGGCGAAGAAGTTTATGAAAATGCCAGAGAAAAGGGCATTGGCACCAAGCTCAATCTCTGGGAACAGCCGGAGCTTTATTAAGAATACCGGCTCTGCCGGAATAAAACAGACATTTCAGAGGTATCAGGGAGGAGAAACGGTTTTGATCAGAATAACAGAACATCCAATACTGGGAAAGCCTGAAAAAGGGCGTCCCGTAAAATTTACATTTGATAACAGAGAACTGGAAGGCTATGAAGGGGAACCGATCGCGGCGGCATTAAAGGCCGCCGGGGTTATGGTTCATCGGTACACTGCGAAGCAGCACCGGCCGCGCGGCATCTTCTGTGCGATTGGCCGCTGTACCGACTGCGTCATGGTTGTGGATGGCGTGCCCAATATCAGAACCTGTGTGACACCGCTCAGAGAAGGGATGCAGGTCCAGACACAGTACGGAGTCAGCGCAGAAAAATTTGAGGATACGGAAAAAGCTGCAGGAGCCAGGGAAGGAGAAGGGGCATGAAACGTTATGATTTAATCGTGATCGGCGCCGGTCCCTCGGGGCTCTCGGCAGCGATCGAAGCATCAAAACGCGGGCTGAAGACAGTTGTTTTTGACGAAAATGAACGTCCCGGCGGACAGCTGTTCAAGCAGATCCATAAATTTTTCGGATCGAAGGAACATAAGGCGAAAATCCGCGGATTTAACATCGGAAAACAGCTGCTTCAGGAAGCCGCCGATGCAGGTGTGGAAGTCGTATTGAGTGCAACGGTAATCGGCATTTATCCGGAACGTGAGGTTACGGTAAAAATCGGTGACGAGCTGCGTCACTGCAAGGCAGATGCGATTATTGTGGCAACCGGGGCTTCCGAAAATATGATTAATTTCAAAGGCTGGACCTTACCCGGTGTGATCGGCGCCGGCGCAGCCCAGACTATGATGAATCTGAACGGCATTAAACCCGGCGAACGGGTGCTGATGCTTGGAACCGGTAATGTGGGCCTGGTCGTCAGTTACCAGCTGCTGCAGGCCGGCTGTGAAGTTGTGGCCCTGGTTGATGCTGCTCCGAGAGTGGGTGGTTACGGGGTTCATGCAGCAAAAGTTGCCAGAACCGGCGTGCCTTTCTATCTGTCTCACACCATTGTTGAAGCAGAAGGAGAGGACCATGTGACGGGTGTAACCATCGCGGAAGTGGACAGCCATTTCCAGTTTATTCCGGGAACAGCTCGTCATTTTGATGTTGATACCATTTGTATTGCTGTCGGCCTTTCGCCGATGTCCCAGCTTTTGAAAATGGCCGGCTGTGACATGGAAGACAATCCGGCCAGAGGCGGACAGGCTCCGCTGATCGGAGAGCTCGGAGAAACGTCAATGCCGGGAATTTTCGCAGCAGGTGACGTTTCCGGGATCGAAGAAGCCAGCTCGGCGATGATTGAAGGACGGATGTCCGGCCTGGCTGCAGCTGAATACCTGGGTTATATCGATCAGGAAACGCTGGAAACTGAAACCGGCAAACTGGAAGCGGCTCTCGACAGTCTGCGACAGGGAATGTTTGCTCCGGGCAATCGCGGTAAAAAAATAGAAACAACTGAAGAAGGAATTGAAATATCAGAAAATCTGCTGGAAAACGGATATGTTGCAGATAGTGAAATCGAACGGTTCCCCGGTGTGACCCATACAAAAGGGGTTCATCCGGTGATCGAATGCACGCAGAATATACCCTGCAATCCCTGCCAGGATGCCTGTCCGAGACACTGTATCCGCATTGGCACCAATATTACAGCCCTTCCGGCCATCGACGAAAACAGCGAATGTATTGGCTGCGGGATGTGTGTGGCGGCCTGTTCAGGACAGGCAGTGTTCCTGGTCAATGAAACCTATACGGATTCGGAAGCCAGCATCACTCTTCCTTATGAGTTTCTGCCGCTCCCGGAAGTCGGTCAGAAAGGGACTGCTCTCGGAAGAAGCGGTGAAGCAGTCTGTGAAGCGGAAGTCATTGATGTTAAATCATCAAAAGCATTTGATCATACCAACCTGCTGACCATGAAGGTTCCGGCAGATATGGCGATGAAAGCAAGATTTTTTCAGGCGGAGGTACAGGAATGAATCAGTTAAGTGACAGATCCAGAGACCTGGGTGCTTTTGTAGAAGCTCCGGATGATGACATGATCATCTGCAGATGCGAAGAAATCACCAAGGGTGAAATACGGAGAGCCGTTCATGACGGCATGTTTACGATGACCGAGATCCGCCGTTATCTGCGGGCCGGAATGGGACTCTGTCAGGGACAGACCTGTTCCCGTCTGGTCAAGGGAATTGTAGCCAGAGAGCTGGGTGTTTCCCCGGCAGTCGTTGAACCGGCCACATCCAGAGCGCCGATGCGTCCTACAGAAATGCGGATTATCGGCAATGAGGAAGGAGCGTGCGCATAATGAAACCGAAAAAAACGGACGTCCTGATCGTCGGAGCCGGAATTATCGGCTGTTCAACGGCCTATTATCTGTCCAAAAGAGGACTGAGTGTCACGGTGCTGGAGGGCAGTGATTATATCGGAAACGGCGGTTCCTCAAGAAACGGCGGCGGTGTCCGTCAGTCCGGCCGTGATCCCCGGGAACTGCCCATGGCAATCTGGGGAATCAAGAACCTGTGGCCGGGACTTTCCGAAGAACTCGACAGCAACGTCGAATATGTTCAGGAAGGAAACCTGCGCCTGGGAAAGACTGAAAAACACCGTCAGATCCTGACGGGACTGACTGGCCGTGCTGTAGACTGCGGGCTGGATGTGGTGATGATTGACGGCGATAAAGTCAGAGAAATCAACCCGCATCTGTCTGATGAAGTCACCTGTGCCAGCTGGTGCGCAACCGACGGTCATGCCAACCCGATGGCCACCACACTGGCTTTCTACCGGGCGGCCCGGAAAAACGGTGTCCATTTCTATACGGGTGTGCCGGTAACGGAACTTCGCAAAATCAAAGGCAGGGTTGCGCAGGCCATTACGCCGGATGGTGTTTTCGAAGCTGACAGCATCCTGCTGGCAGCAGGCTATGCCAGCCGTGAAATTGCAGAAACGGTGGGAATTGATATTCCGATGTCACACCGCAAGGGTGAATGCCTGGTAACAGAAGCACAGCCAAAAATGTTTGACCAGATGCTGGGAACAGCAGATGCCGACTTCTACGGCCATCAGACGGAACATGGTTCATTTGTTTTTGGCGGTTCCACTGGATTTGAAGAATGTCAGGAACCGGACGAACAGAGCTTCTCCACCAGCCGCGGTGCTTCTGCAACCTGCAGAGGGATTATGAAATATTTCCCGGAATTGTCGGACAGCAAGATCGTACGGGCCTGGGCTGGCTGGATGGATATCTGCGTTGACAAAATCCCGGTAATCAGTGAAGTGGAAGAAGTCCCGGGACTTTACCTGGCTTGCGGTTTTTCCGGACACGGTTTCGGAATTGGACCTGCAGTCGGCTATAATCTGGCGGAGCTCATCGCAGGAGAAGAACCTGAAGTGAATCTTCGCGAATTTCGTTACGACCGCTTCAGACCATCAGTATAAAGAGTACGTGACAGTCAGCTAACCGACTGAGAACTGTCCAATGTCGGTTATCTCAGTCCAGCAGTCGAATCAGTTAATCAGCAGATTCATTCCAGTGACAGATTCTAGTCGTTACGGGACAGTCTGCAGACAGACGATTCACTGAAACAACAGTCAGAAGGTTCATGATCGGACCCTCATAAAAATAGAATTGGCGCAGCCGGAATAATGGAGCAGGCGTCTGAAAATTACAGGAGAATAATATGGAATCTTTATCAAGAGTCGAAATCATTATGAATGTATCCAAAACCAACCAGCTGCGCAAAGCGCTCGGTAAGTTCGGTATTTCCGGTATGACCGTATTCAAGGTCAGCGGCTGCGGGGTACAGAACGGTACTCAGGAATACGAAGCAGAACAGAAGGAAGAACCGACCCTGATCGAAAAGGACATGGTTATGCTGGTCATGCCCACGAAGGATGTGGATGACTTTATCGATTATGTCATGGAGGAATTGTACACCGGTCATATCGGCGACGGAAAGATTTTTGTTTCTGATGTAAGCAATGTGATCAGGGTTCGGACCGGGGACGAGGGCTATGAAGCCGTCGTTGAGCATTAGGAGGCGACAGTCATGAAAGAAAAGAAACTAGGCCTGCCAAGTGCGGTAGCTACCGGCGTGGGGCTGATTGTAGCTACCAGCTCTCTGTTATCCACCGGGCAGGGGACATCATCCGTCGGGGTGACATTTATCATCGCCATGGTGATTGCCTGTGCCCTGAATATTCTGCTGGCGCTTTCGATATCAGAGCTTAACGCGCTGATGCCGAACCTGACCGGGGGCCTGGCCCAGTATTCTCTGGCCAGCGTCGGACCGTTCCTGACTCAGATCGCCATGGTCGGCGGCTACATCATCTGCATGACACTGGTCGGCAGTGCCGAATGCGCGATGTTCGGGAATACGATCTGTGCTATTTTCCCGGACTTTCCGGTTCCGTCGGTTGTTCTGACCATCGGCCTGCTGGTCGTGCTGATCTGCGTCAATTACCGCGGTGTCGATATGTTCGCCAAAATCCAGAATGTCGTTGCCTACAGTCTGATCATCTCGCTGATTATTATGGGGGTGATGGGGACCTTCGGTCTTGGCTCCGGGACACTGGTCGCACAGCCGATGGTGCTTTCTACCAGTTTTAAGGATATTTCATCACTCTGCGGGCTGGCATTCTTCCTGTTTATCGGAGCAGAATTTGTTATTCCGATTGCACCGCAGGTTAAAAACGCCAAACGTGTGGTTCCCAAGAGTATGGTTCTGAGCCTGCTGATTATCCTGGTGATGCAGATCTTCCTGGTCATTGGTTTCTCCCGGTATATTCCGTGGGCAGAAATGGCAGAAAGCTCAACGCCGCATATTCTGTACGGCACACTGCTGCTTGGCAAATTCGGTACTATCTGGATGCTGATTGTGTCGATGCTGGCTGTCATCAGCTCGATTAACGCGTCATTGTCCTCGCTCAGCTATATCTGTGCCGGGATGGCGAAAATCAATATGCTGCCGGCTTTCTTTACCAGAACCAACAAGTTCGGGACACCTGTTTTCGGTCTCTTTATTATCGGCGGTGCCATGATCCTGATCAACGCTACCGGACTTTCTACAACGGACCAGCTTTCATTCCTGATCCTGACCGGGAGTGTGTTCTGGATGATATCCTATATTTTTGCACATATCAGCGTTCTGGTCCTCAGGAAGCGCCTGCCCAGGGCTCCGAGAAGCTTTAAAGTATGGGGCGGCATTATTCTCCCGGTTATCGGCGTAATCGGAACTGCCTGGATGATCTGGAATATTTCGTCCGATCCGGCTCAGCGCACCAGTATTTATATTGTCTGCCTGATCGTCTTTGCGTGCCTGGCTCTGTTCTCGTTCCTGTGGACCAAGTATGTCATGAAGGTCCCGCTGTTCAAGCCGTTTCCGGTCAATGAAGTCATGGCCATGGAAAATGACGACTACATTGCCCATCATATCGACAAGAAAACCGGTCGTTATACCGTTTCCGCGTCCAGAAACCTGGGTGCGAAAGCGTCGGAGAGTGAATAAATGTTTATTACAGCCTTTAAGGTTTGTGACGAAGCATTTAAATATGGAAACATAAAGTTTTTGAAAAAGAACAGAAAAGTTTAATTACACGCTGTGTCTTTTGTATACAATATAATCATAGAGCAGCGAGGATGCTGCGGGTCAGCCCCGTACATCTTCGCTGTTTTTTTTATGCAGGGAAATCAAATCTACAGGAGACGACAGATGAATATGACAGACAGCAGATTTTATATGACCGAACAGCCTTCATTCCGGCTATTGACACAGAATTACCAGCAGAGACTGTGGGGCAGGGACGGTATTGCTCTGTTTTATTCTTTTGAACTACCTGTCAGCGATGAAATCCGGGTTCCCATAATTTCCGATGTCTGTGCTGACATTATATTCCGTCAGGAGCTGGATTCAGGGGAGACCGAAGCAGAAGTTTACGGGCCGATTCCATCTCCGGAAGTTCAGTATTTTCAAAACGGATGCCGTTATTTCGGGGTACGTTTTGTGTCCGGGCATTCCCCGGTGATCAGCCGGGTACAGCTCCCGGATATTATCAGCGGGCGGGCGGATTACCGGGATGTGGGAGTGGATAAAAGTCTGACCGGTGAAATCACCGGAAACTGGACGTTCAGCGATCAGATTGCTGTCTTTGTGCGCCGTTACCGCTGCTGTGTTCAGAATCGCGTGATGTCGGGAAGACAGGAGCTCTGTCATCAGATCATTCATCAGGTGCTGATGCAGAAGGAACTGCCAACACTGGGAAGTCTGGTTGATTATACCGGTTATTCCAGTCAGTATCTGAACCGGATCTTTAAGGAGCAGACCGGGTATTCGTTAATGCATTTTACCAGGATTCTGAGGGTACAGCGGATTATCTGCCAGCGGATGATGGGTGGAAATGATGAATCCATTGCGGATATTGCAGCCGAGATGGGTTACACGGACCAGTCCCATATGATTCGTGAATTCAGGAAATATGTCGGGGATTCACCCTCACATTACAGAAAAGAACTGCAGGGAAGAATACAGATGATGTAAAAACCATTCAGAAAGCTCTCCTGCCTGCGGTAGAATACGAATGATGTAAATACAAAGAGAAAGCTCCGGCAGTCACGCCGGAGCTTTCTTTAATGAATCAACCACTTGTCTGTTCTGCGGTCAGATCTTGATTTCCGCACCCAGCAGTTTAACGAATTCTCTGATAATGGCGGTATCTCCGGGCCATGCCGGTGAGGTCACCAGATTGCGGTCCACGACTGCCTGGTCGGCAGGTACGTCTATGTATTCTCCGCCTGCCAGAGTCACGTCCGGGCCCACAGCCGGATAGGCAGTGGCTTTATAGCCCTTGAGCACATCTGCGGCAGCCAGAACCTGAGGACCGTGACAGATCGCCGCAACCGGCTTTCCGGCTTCGAAAAATTCCCTGACGATTTCCAGTACACGCGGATTAAGACGGATATATTCAGGGGCCCGGCCGCCTGTGATAAACAGACCTTCGTAGTCCCCGGTATCGATGCTGTCAAAATCTTTCGTCAGTGCGAAATTATGTCCTCTCAGTTCAGTGTACGTCTGTTCACCCAGAAAATCATGGACGGCTGTCGGTACTGTATCGCCGGCTTTTTTATCCGGACAAACCGCATCGACCTGATAGCCGAGCATTGACAGTGCCTGGAACGGTACCATCGTTTCGTAATCTTCTGTGAAGTCGCCGCACAGTTCAAGAATTTTCTTTGCCATAACAAGCCTCCTTAAAAGATATAATTATTATAACTCAAGGCAGGCTGCGTGATTTCTTTAAAATAAATTTATCCGGATACAGCAGTATTATTTCCGGTTTGTCCGGCGCCGTACATACTGTCCTTTATTTCTCATCAGGATTTCACCGTCTTTACAGGCTGTTTCTCCGGCAAGCAGCACTTCATCTGCACGGCCTCTGACCGGATAATTTTCATAAGGAGAATAGTCGACATTCATGTGCAGATCGCTGTGATGAATTGCGCCAATCCAGTTCGGATCCCAGATTACAATGTCGGCATCCGATCCGGGAGCCAGGGCACCCTTTTCCGGATACATTCCGAAAATGCGGGCGGGTTCGCTGCTCATGAGCTCTGCGAAATCTTCATAGGAAAGGCCGTCTTCCAGTCCGGCAAAGGTTTCAGTGAACATAAGCTGCGGACGGGTTTCGACGCCGGGGATTCCATTGGGAATCTGAGAGAAATCATCCCGGCCCACCTGCTTGGTGGTGTTGAAGTTAAAACTGCAATGGTCACTTCCTGCGGTATCAATAGTGCCGTCGAGAATTGCCTGTTTGATTGCCTTCTGATCCGCAATTTTGCGCGCAGGTGGAGCAAAAACATATTTGGCACTTTCGAAACCAGGCAGCTCGTAGCAGGAATCATCGAGAGTCAGATACTGGGGGCAGGTTTCAATCCAGAGCTCCTGACCGCGTTCACGGGCGGCTTTACAGGCCGCGAGACCACGCGCAGTGGAGAGATGGACCACATAGACCTTACTGCCGGTTTCTTCGGCAATGGTAAGGAAACGGTTGACAGCTTCTGCTTCCACTGCGGCCGGACGCGAAAGCGGATGATATTTTGGCGACAGATTCCCGTTTTCCACATTTTCCCGTATCAGTTCGTCCACCAGCAGGCCGTTTTCACAGTGCGAGGACACGGTCATTCCCAGTTCGTCCGCGAGTTTGAGAATTTCAAAAATCTGCGCATCATTCATCATCATGGCATCGTATGCCATATAGAGCTTGACGGAAGAAATACCTTCCTGAGGCATTTCCCGCAGTTCTTTCTGCGTTTCTTCATCCCAGTCAGCCAGTCCGATATGGAAGCCATAGTTGCAGGAGGATTTACCATCAGCTTTCCGGTGCCAGTCAGCCAGTGTCTGTCTGAGCGTAACGCCTTTATCCTGACCGGCAAAGTCAAGTACAGTGGTGGTTCCGCCTGCCAGGGCAGCGGCGGTACCGCTCGCGAAATCGTCCGCGGTGCGGCCGGCTGCAACGGTCATTTCAAGATGTGTATGCGGGTCAATGAAGCCCGGGAACACAATTTTTCCATCAGCATCAATCACATCGGTTTCCGGTATTTCTGCTTCGATGTTGTTTTCGATTTTCTTTATTTTTCCGTTTTCTATCAGGATATCCGCTGCTCTGACACCATCCGGTGTAACCACGGTCCCGTTCTTGATCAGTCTTTTCATTATTCACCTCCCGGAAGATTTCTGTTAATACTATCTTACAGTCTTTTGCTGAGAAAATCTTCCGAATCTTCCAGACAATCATAACCTTTGTTGTTATATTTCTATTCCGGTATCGTTCAAGGAAAGCATTTACAGAAAATCAGAAAAAGGGACGCCGGAGCGTCCCTTCTGGTTCTGTCAGCTTAAAGCAGATAGCCGTAATCGTCTCTGACCGCTTTGATTACGCCGGCCAGTTCTTTCGGCAGGCGGTAATCATTGAGATCTTTACCGACGGTAAAGACTTCTCCGTTAATTCTGACGGTTGCACCGTCATCGGTAATCAGGAAGCCGCTGTTTTCAGATTCATTTACGTCATCCATGGTATGGAACATTGTAAATTTATCTTTGTAAGGAGCACTGTCATAAGGACAGAAGATAATGCAGTTGCCACATTCGTTACACATTCTGTCCACATGGATGATCTGCGGCATTTTCACGCCGGGAACAGTAATGGCGATATTTGCTCTGTTGGGGCAGACATCGGTGCAGGCTTCACAGATGGTGGAGCATTCCAGACAGCGGTCTGCTTCCGGTTCGCCTGCAGTAGAATTCTTCAGAATCCCGCGTTTGCCCAGGGCTCTTGCTGCGTCTCCAGTGTCTGCTTCGTTAAGCGTTACAGGCGTGATGCCCAGGCGGTTCATAATTTCGTCAGCTGCTGTTCTGGCGTCTGCAATAGCATGTACAACATCCGAAGCACCGTGGGAAACGTCACCGGCAATATAAATTCCTTCACCGACTTCCAGAGTCTGCGGATTCTTAACTACGCGGCCTCTCTGATCAACTTCAACACCGTTTTGTTCGAGCCATGCAGTATCGGCCTTGGAACCGACAGAAGCAATAACGGTATTCGCATCAATGTATTCGAAATGATCGGTTCCAACAGGTCTTCTGCGGCCTGATTCATCCGGTTCGCCCAGTTCCATCACTCTGCAGGCAAGCTTGCCGTCCTTGAAGGTTTCCGGTGAAAGCAGATCCATGAATTTTACGCCGTCTTCAAGAGCCAGCTGCAGTTCTTCTTCTTCTGCCGGCATTTCACGAACGGTTCTGCGGTAGGCGATGGTAACATCTTTGACTCCGGGTACCCGTTTGGCAGCACGGGCTGCATCCATAGCAGTGTTGCCGCCGCCGATGACGACAACTTTTTCGCCAAGGTCAAATGGTTTTTCTTCGATATGATTAAATGCTTCGAGGAATTCGAGAACATTCACAGGCTGGTCGCCATCCAGTTTATAGGGTGACGGTGCCCAGGTACCGGTTGCGATAATGACGGAGTCATAGCCCTGATCTTTCAGATCCTGGACGCTGGCAACTTCGGCACCCATGCGCATGTCCACACCCATTGCTTCCAGCATTTTCAGGTCGCCGGCAATGGTTTTATCTTCAATGCGGAAATCCGGAATCACGTACTTGACGATACCGCCGGCTTCTTCCTTGCGTTCGAATACTGTAACCGGAACGCCGTTGCGGGCCAGGAAGGCTGCAGCAGAGATCCCGGCCGGACCAGCACCGATAACAGCCGTTTTCTTATCCGTTCCGGGTGCAGCCGGAGCGATTTCCTTCATCAGATCGTCGATGCCGCGTACAGCTGCTTCCAGCTTGGCACTTCTGATGCCGACAGGTCCTTCGTAGAAGTTGCGGGCACAGGAATCCATGCAGTGGTGTGAACAGATGGTTCCGGTAATGAAAGGCAGCGGATTTCTGTCAGTAATGACTTTCAGTGCTTCCAGCGGCTTGTCTTCGCCTAAAAGACGCAGATATTCCGGAATATTCTGGCTGATGGGACAGGTTTCCGAGCAGGGTGAAGTAAAGCAGCTGGCCAGCGGAACTTTTTTATCGATTTTTCTGGTCGGTGTTTTTTTGACACTGCCGCGAACATAATTACCGTTTGTCTTTGAATTTTCTGCCAGGTCACGTACAGCCTGGGCGTTGAGTTTTTCAGAATCCTTATAGGAAACCTGGTCGAGTGATTCAGCCATCTGCTTCATGCGGCCGTATCCGCCCGGCTTGAGCAGCGTGGTTGCAAGTGTGATAGGCCAGATACCGGTGCTGAAGATGTCTGCGATATTATGGATATCCGCTCCGCCTGAGAAAGAAATCTTCAGATCTCCGTCAAACTGATCGGACAGTCGTTTTGCCAGTTCAATTGAGCAGGGGAAGAGCGAACGACCGGACATATACATATCTTCCGACGGAAGAATGCCGTCAGTGACTTTCTGCGGGAAGGTATTGGTGAGTTTTACACCGAAATCCACGTTTTTGTCTTTTGCCTGTACCTTGAGACGTTCGATCATCGGGACGGCGTCTTTGAACTGCAGGTCATGGGTAAAATGGAAATCATCGAAATCCATATAGGTATAACCGAGGTCATCCAGAATCTTTCTTGCGCTTTCATAACCGAGCATAGTCGGATTACATTTGATAAAGGTGTTGAGTCCTTTTTCGTTGATCAGATAGCTGGCAATGCGTTCGATTTCCTGCGGCGGACAGCCGTGAAGGGTGGACAGAGTGATTGATTCTGAAGCTTTTGGCGAAATGCCTTTAACATAGGCTTCATCGATATTTTCGAATTGATCAAGGTGATCCAGTGTCCATGCCTGCATTTCCTGCCAGAGCGGGTAATTTTCTGCATTGCGCATGGTTTCGATATAACTGTCGATCTTTTCGGAAATGATGCCGTCATAGTCATAGCCGACGCTCATATTGAAAACAAAACTGTCGGGATCGCCCAGGCCGTATTCTCTGGAGATAAGTTTGAGAATGTA
>JBMNSG010000023.1:0-24429 GCA_050945075.1 Eubacteriaceae bacterium
TTTCTCCCAGATAAACCGTACCGTCCATATCGAGCACAAAGAGGCTGACTCCGTCAAAAGCAGTTTTCTTATTTTCTATCGTATTGTTAATTGTTTTTTCCAATTCTCTTCTCCGGTTGTTCTGTTAAAGCTGTCTGCACAGATCTGCAGACGGCTATCAGTATCAGCCAAAGTATTTATCAGTCACTGTCTTGATCAGATCGTCCAGTTCATCAAGATCATAGAAAATCTGCAAAGCAGCATAACGATCGCGTAAATCCTTGGCATAATGCAGAATATCCGAAAACTCAGCTTTATCGAATCCGAAATCTTTTGGATCTGTCAGCCCGCCAAGCTGTTTTAATAACTGCGGTGTCTTTTTTGTCTGTTCAACAGCAATCGCGATCTGAGCGCGCATTGCGTCTTCGTTCTTTTCAATAGTATCCAGTCGTGCCAGTACTTTATCCGGATCATTCTGTCTGGCTGTTGCATAAAGCTTGATTACTTCACCCGCACCTGGTCCGAAGGTACGGTGAATTTCCTTTTCCCACGCATCATAATCAAACGCTTTTGCATGAGCGCGTGCTCTGTCATAGTCGAATTTCTTGTTGAGCAGTAATCCGTACATTTCACCGACAAGACCAGTGGCCATACCGACGTTGGTACCGTGAAGTTCACCGTATTCCCCTTTCTGGATTGATTTCATTTCCAGGAAATGTGAAATATGATGTTCTGAAGCCGAAGCCGGACGCGAGAAACCAATGAAACTCATGGCAATCCCGATCAGAACCAATGATTCCATCAGATACTGCAGTGATTCTGATTCCCGTTTTGCCAGACCCGGTACACTGTCTACACACTTCTGAACGGAATACAGCACCAGATCCCCGACTTCAGGACAATAATATTCATCGTTTATCATATGCGACAGTTTCCAGTCATTAATCGCCAGATATTTGCCCATGATATCGCCAAGTCCTGCTGCTATCATAATATCAGGCGCTGTTGCCAGAATGTCAGTATCCCCGATAACAGCACTGGCACATTCTGCAGAATGCGTAATTTTGATATTGTTCTGGACCAGCGGTGAAACATTTGATGTATAACCATCCATTGATGGAGCTGTCCCCACAATGTAATATGGCATATCATGATTGAATGCAACAAACCGGCTCAGGTCATTAATAGTACCGGAGCCCACTGCAATAATCATTTTGGTGTCTTTCGGCATGTTTGCAGCAATTTCATCTGCGTATTTCTGTTCGGCATGCATGCTTTTATATGGAAAAATATGCGTTGTTACCGGATATCCGGCTTTTTCAATCAGATTCGCTACTTTCTTTCCGGCTACTTCCCATGTGTTGACATCAGCAATAAGGTAAAGCCTGTCTCCCTTTTGCAGTTTGCTGCCGTCATGCAGCTTCTGATCTTCCAGAAAATCAGTAATTTGATTGACTGCACCTTTGCCTATGGCAATATGGTCTATCCTTGCTTCATGATGATGGCCGCAGCTGCAGTTAAAATCGACATTAATCAGTTCATTAATTGGTAAATCTTTAAATGACATTCTTTTCTCCCTGATAGTTTTTATTTTACTTTTCGAATATTTGTTATTGTCCGTAATAAGCATTCGGACCGTGTTTTCGATAAAAATGCTTGTTCAGCAGTACCTGCTGCATAGGCAGACCGTTTCCCAGAAGTTCATTAATTGCAGCCATTTTGGCCAGTTGTTCCAGAACAGCTGCGTTATGAACCGCTTCCATCGCATTACTTCCCCAGTTAAACGGACCATGACTGTGTACAAGCACAGCCGGCATATGCATGGGATTGGTTCCCTCAAAAGTTTCAACAATAACTTTACCTGTATTCAGTTCATAGTCACTGTTTATTTCTTCGTCTGTCATAAGTCTTGTACATGGAATCGGACCACCGAAATAGTCTGCATGTGTTGTTCCATATGGTTCTATAGCTCTTCCTGTCTGCGCCCAGCCGGTAGCCCAGGTCGAATGCGTATGAACTACGGCACCGATGTCAGGAAATTTCCGATAGAGTTCAAGATGTGTTGGTGTATCAGATGACGGTTTCAAGTTTCCTTCAATCGTCTTCCCTGTCATCAAATCCACAACAACCATATTATCGGGAGTCAGTTCGTCATATTCAACACCGGAAGGTTTGATCACAACCGTTCCGGTTTCCCGGTCAACAGCCGATACATTGCCCCAGGTAAAAATAACAAGCCCGAGCTGCGGTAACAGCTTGTTGGCTGCACAGACCTGTTCTTTCAGTTTATTTGTCATATTTTCCTCTTGTTCGAGTACATTTGATTATGCGCTCTGCTCTGAATCCGCTTAAAATAATTTCAGGAATACCGATAAATCTGTCCTGCGGAATAAAAAACCACAGCAGATGCCCTGTTCACTGTTGAACTGATCTATCAAGCCGTTTCAAAAACAGGCCGGAGCACCCGCTGTGGATATAAAATATTTTGTACCGCTTATTAGCGCATTTCTTCCTTTTCACGGATGATGCGAATCACTTCTTTTGCATTTTCAGCTGCCATCAGCCGTTTGAGTACTGCTGTATCCTGAAAAACAGCCATAACGTCCTGAATCGTGTCAATCTGTTCTTTCGGATCCGATACGGCCAGCATAAAAACCACTTCTACGGGAACAGCTTTGTTCTGTGCTCCCATTTCATAAAAAATAACAGGATTCGAAAGTGTCGCAATTGCTACAGCACTCCGGTTCACATGCATACTGTCAGTATGAGGAATCGCCACTCCGAATTCACCGATTGCAAGTCCTGTCGGAAAATCTTTTTCCCGATCTTTCAGAGCATCCACGTAACTTTCTTTACAGATACCGGCGTTCACAAGTGTGCCGCCCAGTTCTTCGAATACTCCGTCTGTATCTTGCGGTGTTATCCCGGTCAAAATACAGTTTTCATTCAATTCATTCCAGATCACAACAGTCTCCGTTATGCCGTCTGCATTTCTTCTGTGCCTTCACTACCGGCATTTTTCATTGCCATTTTGTCAAGATAAGCATTAATCTGCGGGCGTTTGATCCGGCAGAACGCATAACTGACTGCATAAACTGCAACAGCAAGACCGATAAACAGCGGATTGCCACTCAGGAAAGCAAAGAATACCAGGCCCATGGCAGGCTTGCCAAGAATATTAAAGCTTGTGATCAGGGCTGCTCCTGCCGGAATAGCATAACCTGCGTCGATAGCAACCTGTGTAAACAGGGGTGCCGTCGCTGTACACATAAGCAGACCAAGGCTGAACCAGATCACACCACTTACAAGAACCTTACTCATATTGCCGTTATAGACTGCAACCAGACCCTGTACCATATATGGAAGTGCGAGCAGGTCGACTACCGGAAGCGTTGAGTTGCCGGGCAGAACGAAAGCAATCAGTACCATAATCGGCATGAGGAGCAAACCGCAGGTCAATGTTGCTGGTTCACCATAACCGACCGCATCATTTACAGCGATATACCAGTCACGGTTTTCTGTGTTACCCATGTATTTTCTGGCACCTTCAGTAATCGGTGCAAAAGCCTGAGCAAAGAAACCGGTGATTTTCGGGAAAATTGCCATAATGGCAGCGGTAGCGACTGCTGCAACCATGATAGATCCCCAGCCAGCCATTGTCCCGAGATTGTTGATGTTTCCGAGGAAACCGATAATAAACCCAAGGATGAAACCAATAGTCATCGGTTCACCAAGAAAACCGATTTTTTCCTGAATCGTCTGCGGATTCATTTGAATCTTGTCGAAATGGAGCAGATTCAGCAGCGGGTCCATAATTATTGCAAAAATACCTGGTTCTACATTATGCATGGCGATAATCGTACAGTTTGGATACTGATAATAAGTAGACCAGCGTTTTGCGATCAAGTCACTGATAAGAAGGCTGTAGAGATTAAGCAGAATCATGCAGCCTATTCCCAGTGCAAAATTTCCCGTAACAGCTATGACCATTGCGCCCCAGACCATGTATGAGTAGTTATTCCACAGATCTGAAGGCTGGAAAACATTGGTCCATTTAATCAAAAACAGCACCGTCTGCAGAACAATACCGAGGGCCAGGTAAATCATGCCTGCCGTTGTTGAAAATCCAACAAGACTGGTCGCCTGCCACCCGACATCAAAAACATTCAGGTTAACACCGGTGATATTCACCATAACACTGGCCATATTTTTAACCAGCGGCGTGATAATCGGGGTAAAGGCTCCGATCATCAGGCTGATGCCTTCAAGTGAAACAGCTGCATACAAAGCGGACAATATTGCTTTCTGAGGTTTAACTCTGAAGAATAAACCGATCAGACCAATAATGATCGGTACGATAATCGCTGCTCCGAAATTTTCTATAATGGATTTTAAAAACTCAAGTACAACCATTGCTATCCCCTTACTTTCCGACTGATTTCAATGCTTCTACAATATCATCAAAAAATTTGTCTTCACCCATACCCGTTACACAGGCAAAGGCATTGACGCACGGAATCCCGTAATCTGCTTTTGGCAGCGGACTGGTGTGCGCGATAATGTCAAACCGGCCCGATTGAGCCAGATTCAGTGCTTCTGTCGGTTTGGCTTCCACTGCACTGACTTTATATCCCCGTCCTGCAAGTTTGTCCTTGAGTTTGGCTGCGACCATAGATGATGTAACGGTACCTGAACCGCAAATGGATAAAATACTGACTGCTTTCATTTCAATTCCCTCCTGGTTAAATCCCTTTTAATTCCCTTACGAAATCTTTTATGAATCCTGTTGATCAAATCGTCCGTGATTCCCTGATAAGAATGTATTCATCAGTTCTAATTGCAAATCTTCTCTTGTCGAATCTCTGATGAATTTCTGATTGATTCCCCCGTTAAAATGCTCTGCAGTGCTTTAACATACTTTTAGTATAACGACGTTGTAACCGATGAAAAAGATTAAAAGCCTGCGTAAAAATATGCAGTCTTTTAAACAGTTACATTTTTAATGCTACGGAAAAAGCTTCAGAAAGCTCCCTCATATTTTCCGGTGTAATCGTCTGTTGCGGTGCTGCAGCGCAGCTGTGTACCTTAATCCAGATGGCTGCACTTTTTTCAATAGCCTGCATCAGTCCGATAGCCTGGTCAAAATCCTTTCCGGCACAGAAAATACCATGATGGGCCCAGATCACCGCATTATAGTCCGGCATCAGCTCTGATGTGGCCTGGGCAATCAGTCGGCCGCCCGGAACCATCCACGGTAAGACTCCAACTCCTTCCGGAAAAATAACCGGACACTCCGTCATCATCTGCCATAGCTCTCTGGTGAACACACTGGAATCAAGTGGAAGCAGAAATGTCATGGCAATCAGATTCGGGCAGTGCGCATGATAAACCACCCGGATATCCTGTCCGTCCCTTTTTTTCGCAGCCAGATTCATTAAGTGTGTCGGTAGTTCACTGGTCGGGTGCCCGTTGTTTTCCAGTCCGGCTACAATCCGGTAACGTGTTCCTGTTTCATCAAGAATGATAATTCCGGCGCATTCGAGCGGTCTGTCCTTGAAATGATGAAAATACTTCCCAGTTCCTGAAACTAAAAAAGCTTCTCCTGAAAGTTCCGGAACTGCCGCGCCGACATCATACCAGAGGTCATTGCCCGATAATTCTGTACTCACTGACTGAACTTCATTTGGTGTCAGCCAGTATGTAAAATTCCCCCCGTTTCGTTCATGCCATCCGAGACTGTCTCCCCATAGTGCTGTTGCTTTGTAATTTTGAAAAAAATCGGTATCAATCAGTTTCATTTATATTTTCCTTTTCCCTTTACTGTTACTTTCCTGAAGGATATACAGGTCAGCAATACTCTTCACTGCTTATTTTGCATGAACGAACCGATCAAACCATATACTTCGTTTTTCCAGTATCGATGGCTTCACACAACTGACTGAATGCCATTTCCGGAGCACGCAGATAAGCATCTTCCGTATCTCCGCAGCGATGATTGGTTACTGTACAGTTATCAAGATGGAAGAGTTCAAGATTTGGATCTGCCGGTTCACTTTTATAAACATCGATTGCCGCCCCCCCGATTTCATTTGTTTGCAGTGCCCGGGTCAGCGCGTCCATATTGACCAGAACTGCTCTGGCGGTATTAACCAGAACCGCCTGTTTTTTCATTTTCATTAATTCTGCAGGGCCGATAATCGGTGGATCTCCGGGTTTCAAACGAGCATGCAGGGTAACTACATCACTTTCTGTAAGGAGAGTCTCCATATCTGCCGGCTCACAATTTTGAGTCTTAATATCTGCTGGGTCTGCAAAAGGATCACAGACAAGAACACGACTTCCGAATGGAACCAGACGTTCGGCCACTAGTCTGCCAATAGCTCCAAATCCGATAATTCCTACAGTCATGGACCGCAGTTCCCGAATATGTCCGGAATCCGGATAGATTTCGCGCCATTCGCCATGTCGCAAAGCCGCATCAGAACGAGCCAGATTACGTGTTTCACCAATAATCATGCCGATCGTCATTTCCGCTACGGCATATGCATTGTGAAGCGGACAATTAATAATCCGGACCCCCTGTTCTTTTGCTTCGTCAACTGCGATATTTTCGAGACCTCCCCGCATCGTTACAATATAACGGAGGTCTTTTGCTTCACGGATAAGCTGCGCATCTACCGGACACAAATGAACGAAGAGTACTTCCGCCTCCGTCATCGCCTGCCGTAATTCACCATCAATGTGATAGGCTCTGCTGCCTTCTGTTTCAATTTTTCGTATGATCTGACGCGCCTGCGCCCGGTCGGCACCGGCCATCCATGATGTGCCGGTATACTCGCTCACCCGGTCTGAGTGCTGCAGGACCTTCGCAAACGCCTCTTCCGGTACAAACATGTCTCCGACTGCTGTTACTTTCATATTTCCCTCCAGAACAACTATTGTTTTGAATACACTTTGAGTTTACTGGCAGAAAATCATCTGAAAAAGACTAAAAGCCTGCGCAGTTTTACGCAGGCTTTTAGTCTTTTATTTTATGCAGGATACTTTTTCAAGTCACATTATTATCCGTCTTCCAATGCTTCATAGCGGCAAATCACTTCATATAGTTCATCCGCATCGGCAGCTTCACGAATTTCCCGGCTGAATTCCGGTTTGGCCAGCATATTCATCAGATGGAACATTGCATACAGATGGGATTCTCTGTCCTTGGTGGCCAGACAGCAGACAAATTCAACAGGTCCTGTTTTGCAGCCATCAAAAGAGACCGGCTTTTTTAAACGGATTAAATTCATGGCTAACCGACTGCTTCCCATATATGGCGCTTCATGTGGCAGTGCAAATCCTGGTGCCAGTACCACATAAGGACCATTTTGTTCAACATTTTCGATCATATGCTCCACATAACGGGGCGTCACTGCATAATTCTGAACAAGCGGTATGGCACTGCAGCGGATCGCTTCTCTCCAGTCTTCCGCAGAAACATCAACCTGAATAGAATCGAACAGCAAACTGGAAAGTGATGGCGAGTCTGTATTACCATTGTTCAGTGTATCCGCCCTCAGCGCCGCCAGTACATTCCTGCAAATCGCTTCTTTATCTAACGGAGAAGACATAACCGCTTTACGTACAGTCTCTTCGACCTGAGTCTGACGTTCCGTTTCCCTCGGTCTGGAATTCAGCTCTCCCAGCTTATTCCCCAGCACAATACAGTCTTCATCATTCAAAAACGGATGAAGCATGACGGTCGGGCAGCGGTCTTCATCAACCGGTACAGTTGAAATGACCATATCGACATTCTCCAGACTGCGCATTGGCAGTGCGTGAGCCGGAAGCACATCGACAACATCAACCGGAAAATATTTCATGAGTCTTGCCTGCAGAAGCTGGCTCGTCCCGATCCCGCTGTTGCAGACCAGTACCACACGGTAACCTTGATTTCTGCTTTTCCCGCGCATGACAGCTGCACAGACATGTACAACTACATATGCTATCTCTGTTTCGCTCATTTCCCGACCGACATAGTCTTCAAGTATTGGAATACAGCTTCTGACTGCGGCGGTAATCTCCGGATTATTTACAGTCACTTCCTGCAGCATCTCATCCATTCCATTCCGCTGTAATGAGACATCACCGAATGCCGATTTTAAATGATCTGCCAGATTCTGATAAAACTGAAAGTCTTTTCGGAGATCCATTCCAATTTGCCCGGCCGCAGCGTCAATAAAACGCTTTGTCACAATCTGAATCTGCATCATCTGTTCATCCAGATCACTGCGTTTAATAAAATGCATATTGCCCAGAATATCACTGAGACAATACTCTTCCTGGAATGAAAAACGAAGACCGCTGTAATCGGAAAGCTTATCCAGAATACCGGATGCCATATGCTGCATCAGCGGATGTTCGCAGATATAATCAATTTCCGCATTATGATGGCCGCAATGCCTCCGGATAAGCAATGCCAGATACTGACGCAGCTCGGAAAATGCTTCATCTGTAAGCCAGCGGCGGTTCATCTGCTCCGCATCTTCAATGATATGTTCAAGGATCTGCATATCCTGACGGCTGAGGTAAATATCCGATGCCCTGCCGTATTGAGCAACAATGTCGTCATTGAGCAGTGACATCATCAATATCCTGCGGCTGCTTTCCCGTCCATCGGCACGAAGCCCCGTTCGTCCTGACAGAATGGGTACATTAAAAGTCTCCGCACGTTTTCTAACGAGCTCAAGATCACGTACGACACTTGAACGTGACACACTGAGTACTTCTGCGATTGTCTGCAGTTTTACAGATCCTGTACCTGCCATGATCAGCCAGCAGATTAAATCAATCCGTTCACTTCGTGACAGTTTGTAAATTGAAAAATCATTTTCTTCCAGCAAAACGGCTACTTCATCAGGATTATCCTGAAGAATGATTCGTCCCCCTGCCGCAAACTGCAAAGCATGATGGCCATTATTAAGCAGATAATCGGATATCTCGTCCAGATTATACCGAACGGTACGTTCGGAAATACTGAATCGTTCCTGAACGTCGGAAATCGTTCGTTCCTCGTCAAACTGTGCTCCTTTGATCAGCCATTGTAAAATAGCCTTTAAGCGTTTATTCATACCTTCCCCCTATGCTGTCAACCATTGCAGAAAACCCTGCAATAACTTCTCATTTTCAGTCATTAACAGATATTGTATCATGACGTTAGAAAGAAACGATTCAGCATACCATGCAGTCCAGCTTCGTCAGCCGGCTGTTTCAACAAAAAGAACAGTACAGGAGAAACAATGGAATTTATAAGAACACAAAACAAAAACAAGCCTGTTTTCATGTATCTGCACAGTGAACTGCTGACTCCGCAGAGCTTCACACCCTGCATGAATGTACTCAAAAAGAAATATACTGTGGTGACACCGGTACTTGACGGCCATGGCAGCCAGACAGACCTGCCAGTCGCAAATGTACAGAAAAGTGCCTCTGAAATACTTGAGTATATCGATCGTGAATATAACGGTCATGTCAGTATACTTTCCGGTCTGAGCCTTGGCGCTGTTACTGTACTGGAAGTACTGGCTCAGCGTCCGGATGTCTGCGACTTTGCCCTGCTCGAAAGCCCGGTACTCACACCTCCGAAGATTCACGGATGGTCAACGGGTGCTTCTCTTCATGCTGAAAAACTTGCCAGGCAGAACTGGTTCAATAAATTTATGTATTATGAACGTTTTAACAGTGATGGAGGATGTATTGATTTCAATGCCAATTATCAGAAAATGACTCAGGAAAATATTATAGCTGCTGTACATAATGCAGAAAATTATGCATTGCCCGAGCAACTAAAAGACATTCAATGTAAAACAGCCATCCTGATTGGTCAGACAGAAAACAAACGTGTGAAGCAGTCTGCAGATCGTATCGTTAAAACTCTTCCAAATGTACAAACCTTTATGCTGCGCGGATGCGGGCATGGTGATTTCAGTCTCGGATCCCCCCGGGATATGGAACATTTTGTTAAAGACTTCGTGCTGGGCCGGGAAAACGAAAAGCCGGCTCAAAAGCAGAAAGACAGACAGCCCGAAGGAGAATATATGCCGAACTGGAAACACATCCGCAACAAAATGAGGGCTAAAAAAGCCCGACGTGCTAAACATGCGGAACGTCTTGAACATGCAAAACGAGCCAGTCGAGCCTCCTTATAAACGTATGTCAGCACGATATTTCCAGAAAAGCGCCGGTTCCCCTTCCGGCGTTTTTTTATTTTCAACAATTTATCTGAAAAGTCCGGCTCTACATCTCCTGGTTATTCCTCATCCCCAAACTCCGCGACTGTTTCCACACCGCCTCTGTTCTTTTTCCGGTATTCCCCCGGAGTACAATGATAGATTTCACGGAACTGTCTGTAAAAATAATTCTGATTGTGCTCCGATGACCTGACCGCCGTCCCATAACCACACCTGAATCCCGGACATAAAAATACCGGAAGGATCATTCAATCCTTCCGGCTTTTTTTATTCTCCGAATACCGCGACGTAGTCGTCACGGAATTTCCTGATCCCTGCATCCGTCAGCGGATGATGGGTCATCTGTTCGATCACCTTGAACGGTACGGTTGCGATGTCTGCACCTGCAAGCGCGCATTCCGTTACGTGAACAGGATTTCTCACGGAAGCTGCGATAATTTCGGTTTCAATACCGGCGACGGCAAACATATCGACAATATCCTGCACCAGATCTACACCCTTTTGCGAGATATCATCAAGTCTTCCCAGGAACGGGGAAACGTAAGCAGCGCCTGCATTGGCTGCCAGCAGCGCCTGGTTGGCACTGAAGATAAGCGTCATGTTTACCCTGACGCCCTGTTGTGAAAGAGCTTTGCAGGCCTTGAGGCCTTCTTCCGTAAGCGGAACCTTCACCACCATGTTGGGATGGATCGCTGCGATTTCCAGTCCTTCTTGAATCATGCCTGCGGCGTCTTCCGTAGTCGGCTTGACTTCACCGGAAATCGGACCGTTCACAATGGAAGCAATTTCGGCAACCGCTTCTTTGTAGTCACGGCCTTCCTTGGCAATCAATGAAGGATTGGTGGTAACCCCGCAGATCACACCCATGTCATTGGCCCTTTTAATGTCGTCAATATTCGCCGTGTCCAGGAAAAATTTCATTTTAATCTCCTCTTGAATCCTGTTCGTTTTACCCGAAAATTCCGTACATCAATCCCTTTCAGATAAAGCGGTCAAATCTGACAGTCTCTTTTCTACAGTGTATCACAATCTGCGGTCTGCGCCTGTTTTTGGTATTCTCCCAGCAGCTTCTCATACTTTGCGTATGGGATTTTATATTTCTTGGCACTTCCGCATCCCAGTCCGGTACAGTAGGGTTCAAGGTTGGTTTCAATCCAGTCATTGAGATCCATGTTGCCGGAGAACTGTGACCAGATCCTTGATTCTTCTTTAGCCCTGTTGGAAGGTTTCGGATAACGGACGCTCACAAAACGCGGACTGTACGACATTTCGATGATGTCTTCAATTCCGATTTGCTTGTCATTTTCGTCCCGTTCCTGATCCGCTTCCTCTTCTCCGCGAACCAACTGACCATCCAGACGGTCAATCATTTTCAGAAATTCTTCCTGTTTTTCTTTCGGGATCCGCACCGTCATGCTGCCAAGTCCGCCGTTTCCGGTAAAGGTCCTCAGTGCATCTGCAGCACCCAGTTTAAAGCAGAGCGAGGGCCCTTCTTTACGAAACGTCTGGGCATAGCATTTTACGTATTCCGGGTGGGTAAGCGTCATCCCGTTTACCTTGACTAAAGCACAGGGATAACCGTGGATGGTGCCGGGTTTTATTTTTACTGCCGATTCTGTTTCATCCGGCCTGATATTCAGCGTTACCTGTGATTTGTTTATTATTGTATTAAATTCATAGTCCATAATATATAGAATAACAAAACCGCCCCCGGTTTTGTGCAGGAGCGGCTGTAAACTTTTAAATTCTTCCTGTTTTTTTCCTGTGTTACTTCATGCTGTTAAAGTCTGGTTTCCAGGAAGTTTCTGAGCAGATTGGTGCAGACTTCTTTACGATATTCCGCGGATACACGTCCGCGTGTAAACTTCATGGAATCTGCATAATCAGCCACAATTTCCGGAATCTGTTCCCGGATTTCCGCAGCAGGTCTTCCGACAACTTTTGCTTCCAGTTCCGGGAAGCGCAGCACCGTAGGCGCTACTGCACCGAAGGTCGCCCGGAAATCGGTGATAATACCGTCCTTCTCCAGCAGAATACCGGCAAATGAGATTCTCGAAATCGCCAGCGCCTTGCGTCCGCCGACTTTTTCATACATATAATCGCCGATATCTTCAATCGGGATTAACAGCGCTGTGATGAGCTCATTGTCGGCAATATTGAGATCGTGTCTGCCCCGGTAAAACTCATGAACCGGAAAAACACGCTTGCCGTCCACTGAGGTCAGCTCGATTTCCGCATTGAGCGCATGCATAATCAGCGAGGTATCGGCCTTGGCCGTACCGTTGCCGATATTTCCGCCGATGGTGCCGGCGTTGCGGATGGCAGGTGAAGCAATATGCGAAACTGCATCCTTGAGGATCTGCGGAATCAGCGGACTTTCCAATAATTCAGTAAATGTGGTATTGGAGCCGATGCGCAGGTATCCGTCGCATTCGGTAATTCCTTTCAACTCCGGAATCTGACCCAGAAAGAAGAAGGAACCCGGGTCGGGATCGCCTACCAGCAGATCGGTAGCTCCGCCGCACGGAATCAGATCTGTCTGGTCGCGCAGCTCCAGAGCCTGTTCCAGGGTAGCCGGAAAGACGTGTTTTTTATCTTTGGTCCCGACTGGAAAAACCTGTTCGGGAATCCGGTCACGGCCCAGTGCATCGGCTGCCAGACTGACACCTTTGACAATGGCATTGTACCCGGTGCAGCGGCAGAGATTACCAGAAAGCGCGGTACGGATATCTGCTTCATCCGGATCCGCATTCTTTTCAAGAAGTGCGCCGGCTGCCAGCGTCATACCCGGTATACAGTAACCGCACTGTACGGCAGAAACTGCTTCAAACCCGTCGCTGATTTCCTTGAACAGCGGCATTTCCGAAAAGCCTTCTATTGTGACGACGCTGCGTCCTTCAAGACTGCCCACAGGAACCAGACAGGAATTAACCAGACGTCCGTCTATAATAACGGCACAGGCGCCACATTCACCTTCCTTGCAGCCGCATTTGGTGCCTGTCAGCTCGAAGCCGTCGCACAGAACATCCAGAAGACGCTCTGTCCCGCTGCCCGCATAGCAGACTGGGGAATTATTCAGATTAAAAAGTATGTTCATGATTGCCTCCCCAGGGATTCCAGAACGTCTTCCGCTGTGAGCGGAATATGAGTCAGATCGTCTTTTCCGCCAAGTGCCTGTTCGACTGCTGCCAGATAAGCTGATGGAGCGCCGACTGCCGGAAGTTCTCCGGCGCCCTTGGCACCGTAAGGTCCGTCCGGATATTCAGCCGAACAGAACATGACATGCATATTGGGAACATCCGCCGCGGTGGGCAGCAGGTAATCCGAAAAGCTGTTGTTGCGGATCCGGCAGCCTGAATCGTAGGGTATCTGTTCCATTGACGAATAGCCGATGCTCTGCAGCAGTCCGCCTTCCATCTGGCCTGTCAGGATATTGAGGTCAATGGGCGTTCCCACATCGAATGAAGCCCAGACACCCGGCAGATCGACAACGCCGGTCAGGGTGTCAACGGATACTTCAACTATATAAGCGCCCCACGAGAATGTCGGATAGGCATCGCCGTGAAACGTGTTGATATCAAACGGAATCATGAAATCCGGATGTTCGTAATGCTGGATCACAGAGATATTTTCTCCGTCAATCCATTCGTCCTTCAGCCGGATTGAAGCCTTGCGGACCAGCTCACCTACAACCATCATGCTTCGGGAAGCGACTGTCGGACCGGAGTCAGGCACAATGCTGGTATCCGGAAGCTCGTAATAGATATCTTCCAGCGGAATTCCGAGCTCTTTAGCCGCAATTTTCGGCAGCGATGTCAGGAATCCCTGTCCCATGTCGGTCGATGAAACCAGAATATGAACCTTGTTGTCCATATCCTTCTGCAGCTCGACGACTGCTTTGATCATGTCGCGTTCACCGTTCCCGGTAAAACCGTCGCCATGGAAACAGAATGCCAGCCCGATCCCTTTGCGGTAGCGTCCGCTCTGCGGCTTGCTGTATTCATCGTGCTTTGCTTTGTAGTCCGCAGCGTCCATGACCTGATCCGCCATTTCCGGAATCGGAACGTGGAAATGATAAATCCCGGAAGTGGAGGTGCCATCACCCTGTACGGCGGCGTTATTCAGCTTGAAGGCCACCGGATCCAGTCCGGCTTTTTCTGCAAAATGATCCATAAAGCGTTCCATCCCGAACATGGCCTGTGTTCCGCCAAAACCGCGGTATGCGCCAAAGGGAACGACATTGGTGCGCACGGCATTCCCGTGTACATGCAGATTATCGCATTTATAAACACCCGGTGCTGTGATAATGCCTCGCTGCAGGACAACCATGGACAGCGTACTGTAGGCACCGGCATCGTAACAGATATCGATATCCAGCGCACAGAGCTTCCCGTCTTTAATCCCGCCCTTAAAGGTCATTTTTGAAGGATGTTTTTTTGACGTCACGGTCATATCTTCTTCACGTGAAAATACAATCTTAACCGGACGTCCGGTTTTCATAGCTGCCATAGCAGTCTGGCAGGCCAGAACAGACGGGTAGTCTTCCTTGCCGCCAAATCCACCGCCAGTCGCTTCCTGTTTGACACGGATCTTGCCTGCATCCAGTCCCATCATCGCTTCCAGCGCTGTTACCAGATAAAACGGGCACTGCATGGAGCCATGGACGTAGACTCCGCCGGTTTCCGGATCCGGTTCTGCGATCATCGCCTGTGTTTCCAGATACGCCTGTTCCTGAGCACCGGTATAAAAGCTTTCTTCAAAAACAAGATCCGCATCCCTGAACCCTTCATCCAGGCTGCCCTTTCCGTAATTGTAATCAAAGAAAGCATGATCGGATTGATCCGGGTCATTCACAACAGGAAGATCTTCGTATTTGACGACGATTTCACTTAAAAGGCGGTCAACCGTTTCGGGATCTGGTCCTACCACCATGCCGATGGGGTCACCGATATACTTGACCTCGCCTTCTGAAAAAACCGGCGTATCGTCAAGAACCATGTGAACCTGGTTGAGTCCCGGTACATCTGTATGATCCAGATAAATATATCCTTCCGGCAGGTCCGGAACAGCAACATCTGTTATGTTGGCGTGCGCTTTGGAAGATCTGAGAATACGGGCAGTCAGACCATTTTCAGGAAACAAGTCGCCGGTATATTTGATTTTGCCTGTAATTTTATCCAAATGATCCCGTTTGGGGACCGACTGGCTGATGCTGTTCATTACAGCCTCCTTTCAACGTGCAATAAGAAATTCTTATTAATTATAACTATTTGAATCTATTATACATTCATTTCGTTGTAATACAAACATTTTTTCACAGCAGTATAACCTTACCTGTTGAAAATTTTCAATGTTCAAGAAAATATACATTTCTGACTTAAGCTGTATGAATATCTTCAGCAGGTTTTCTATCCGGGCCGCTCCGCAGTGATCAGAGTCTTCCTGAGTCAGGAATAATTATTTTTTATTGTATTTTTTCGGGAACATTTATGGTATTTCAAAAATACGATACTGCAGACGCACAATCAAGATAACTATTCATCTGCAGCTGATAATTATTTGTCATAGTCTCGAAACCTGGTAAAAATATATTATTAATTTTTAATGTAAACCTTGTAGAAGTGAATTTACGCGCGTATAATTGGCATCAATAAGAAATTGTTTGCACCTATTCCAGAACTTTTCATCCGGATTGATAAGGCTGATGCGGATTTCAGGCATATTTCTTAAAACCGTCGTTTCCGGACGTAATAAAAGGAGTATCAAAATGAAAAAACAGAATTCAGTCAACGCAGCACCTGATGTTTCCCTCGCAAATGTAACCCGGCTTGACGGTCGTGTCCCGCTCGCGAATGCAGTTCCCCTGGGTCTGCAGCATGTCCTGGCCATGTTCCTGGCCAACATCGCTCCCATGATTATTGTCGCTGCAGCCTGTAACCTTTCCTCTCAGGAAACAGCCCGCTTGATTCAGACTACTCTCCTCGTGGCTGGTATAGCCACCTGTATCCAGCTTTACCCTGTATGGCGCATTGGCTCCAGACTTCCTGTCGTCATGGGTGTCAGCTTTACTTTTGTCACAATTCTATGCTTTATCGGTGCCAATTACGGCTACCCGACTGTCATCGGTGCCATTCTGATTGGCGGTCTCTTTGAAGGAACTCTCGGCCTGTTTGCCAAATACTGGCGCAAAATCATTTCTCCGATCGTAGCCAGCTGTGTTGTTACGGCCATCGGTTTTTCTCTGTTTACCGTTGGTGCCAACTACTTTGGCGGCGGAACCGGTGCCACCGATTTCGGAAGTGCCCAGAACTGGATTCTCGGGAGTGTTACACTTGTTGTCGCTGTAATTTTCACAGTCTTCGGAAAGGGATTCTGGAAGCAGCTCTCGATTCTGATGGGATTAGCTGCCGGATATATCACAGCTCTGTTTATGGGCGCAGTGGATCTGAGCGTTTTTTCCGAGGCCTCGACCTATGCCATAAGCCTTCCCCAGATTCTTCCGTTCAAGCCTGTTTTCAATATAAGCGCTATTATTTCTGTCTGCCTGATTTTCCTGGTCTCCGCAACTGAAACGCTCGGAGATACCACTGCTGTAGCAGAATCCGGGCTGCATCGCCCGCTTGCAGACAAGGAGCTGTCCGGCTCCATCTGTGCGGATGGCTACTGCAGTGCTGTTTCTTCACTGTTCGGATGCCTTCCTGTAACCTCATTCAGCCAGAATGTAGGCCTGGTTGCCATGACCGGTGTCGTCAATCGTTTTACCATTCTAATGGGCGCGATCATTCTGATTCTCGCTTCCTTCTTCAATGTCATTGCCGCGGTCTTTACCACCCTGCCCAATGCCGTTCTCGGCGGCTGCACCCTGCTGATGTTTGGCCAGATCGTGATTACCGGGATGGAAATGATTGCCAAGTGCGGCTTCAATCCGCGCAACAATCTGATTTCCGCGCTCTCCCTGACTATCGGAATTGGCTTTACGCTGGTACCGGAACTCTTTAATGTTTTCCCGGTGACGATCCAGAATATTTTTTCTCAGAACTGTGTAGCCGTTGTCTTTGTTGTTGCCATTGTCCTGAACCTGGTTCTGCCCCGTGAAATGAAATCTGCCAACCCGGATCCCGGCTCGGAAACCGCAGTCGAAGGTATTGAAGACGAGCTGGAGGATCTGGAAAAAGCTGCTTCTGAACACTGATCAGGACTGGCTGTCAGAAATCTTTGCTCGTATAAAAAGAATGACTTAAACACGTTTTAACGTTTGTTCAAACAACTATCCGGTAAATAAAAACTGCACTGTGAACACGATGGCCGGACAACTTCCGGTCAGGATGTTCACAGTGCAGTTTTATTATATTCTGATTAAGCGTGCTTGCCGCAGCACTTTTTATACTTCTTTCCGCTTCCGCACGGACACGGATCATTACGGCCGATTTTCTGAACATGGACTGTCTTGGAGTTCTTATAATCCTTAAGCAGCTCTGCACGTCTTTCTTCGGTCAGTATGGGATCCCATTCTTCCAGGGTATACAGCCATTCTGCCGGGACCTTGAGCATATTGGTATAAAGCTTTTCAAAGTCAATGTCAATTTTGACCGATGATTCTTCTGTATATTCTTCGAGATCGCCCAGCGGTGTATTCAGACTTTCAGAAATGCCGTCCATGAAGCCCATGAACCACATTTTATCCATGTCGAATTCTTTTGCCAGTTCGCCGAGTGTTCCTTCAACAACCTGACGCTTTTCGCCTAAAATCTTTTTATAAACACCCTGTTCTGCTTCGCAGAATTCCTGCCAGTAGATGTTCTGTTCTTCCGGTGTCTTTGAATGGGACTCAATGTCCGCTTTCCATTCCTGATATAAACTCATTCGTACCTCCGATAATTCGCTTAATTGTACCGCAGAAAGGGCTTTTGTTCAAATAGTATTTAATTCCCAGCCTCTCAGGGCACTGTCACTGCACTTCCAGCATCCTGTCAGCACAGCTTCCGGTGTCCCGGATTTCCGTTCCTTTTATTCCGGATTTTCTATTTATCCCGGATTTTCCAGGATCTTTTATTTGATCTGTACAGGAATTCCCGAAACGGTCAGATAGACTTCATCCGCTGCCGCTGCGATTTCCTGATTCATTCTTCCGGCTATGTCCCGGAAATAATTGCCCATCCGGTAAGCCGGCACCAGTCCGGATCCGAGTTCATTGGAAACAATCACCGCATTCTTTTCTGAAAGGACTGAAATCAGATCTTCAACCTCTGCCCGGATACCATCCTCCAATGCATGGATCTGTTCCATGGAGCAGCTGTCATAATCGATCCCGGCATCCATCATATTGTTGGTAATCATCACCGTGACACAGTCAAACAGAATATTATCCGCCTGCTGAAAATCCGGATTATCCGGAAGATCCCGGTAGTTCTTATACTGTTCGATGGTCGCCCACTCTGAGGGTCTGCGGCTGCGGTGCTGGGCAATGCGGTCGCGCATGCCGTCATCAAACGGGACGGCCGTAGCAATATAAGCAGTAGTGCCGGTGCTTTTTTCGATCAGCTTTTCCGCAAAACTGCTTTTGCCGCTTCTGGCACCGCCTGTAATAAATCTGAGCATATTCACCTCATCGCATAAATGACAGTGTAGGCGATCGCAGCTATTGAAACGCCAAATATCAGCATCAGCATTTCGGCTACCGATGTTATACCCACTGTATCTGAAATATCCTTGACCGTCAGCGGGTAGACCGATTCTCCGATCGTCGGTTTCTTCATGACATGTCCGAAGTAGACATTGGTTCCGCCCAGCTGGATTCCCAGCAGGCCTGCAACTGCGGATTCAGGATGTCCTGAATTCGGACTCTTGTGATTGTGCCGGTCACGCCGGTACACACGCCAGCCGCGGCCGGAGTCGTAGCCCAGAAGCTGTCCGGCATTGAGGAGGAGTACCGAACCCAGACGAGCCGGGATATAGTTGAATACATCGTCGAGCTTCGCCGGGAAATATCCAAAATCCGTGTAGGGATCGTAGATGTAACCGACCATGGAATCCATGGTATTGACCGCTTTGTAGAGCATGGCCAGCATGAGCGGATTAGCCGCCGGAAACCAGATGGACAGGAGCACCCCGATAAACATGGCGAACATGGGCGCAATAATACCGTCTACCGAATTCTCCGCCGTGGTTTCCACAACTGCCCGCATGATGCCATCAGCTGAAAGCCCTTCTGTCTGCCTGCCGACCAGATAACCGGTCTGTTTCTGTGCTTCCTCGAGATCATCGTGTTCCAGCGCATCGGCCGGGGCCATCACGCCCTGCTTGAGTGATTTAAATGCCAGACAGGAAGCCAGCAGCCACAGGTTCACAAACACATAAACCCAGAAATTGAGTATATTGGCGAAATACTGTATGACAATAATCGCCGCTGCCGTGAGTACCATAACCACGATCCACATCAACAGTCCTTTTGCTTTCCTGAATCTGCCCTTGTTAAGCAGATCGGTCAGGAATGAAACAAGATTGCCGATAATCACCACCGGATGCGGGATCCAGCGGGGATCTCCGACCGCCCAGTCCAGAACCACTGCCCCTATAATCAGGATCATCCAGAATGCAGGCGTCATATACTCAAACATGCGAACCTTTCCCAGCAGGATCGAGTCCTGCTATCTGAAACAGCGCATCGGTGTCGACGAACTCCTCGAAGGTATCCGCCAGCAGATCATACTGTTCTTCTTTGAAATCCCGGAAGCTTTTTTCTGCTGCTTCGCTTTTTCTTCCGGTTAATTTTTCGATGAGCGCATTGCGCAGGCCGTCATTGTCAAACAGTCCGTGCAGGTAACTGCCCATGACCCGTCCGTCCTCTGATACAGCACCATCCTCGCGTCCGTCCTCCAGCCGTACAAACGGCTTCACGTCTTCGCCTAAGGTGGTCGTGCCCATATGAATTTCATAACCGTCTATTGCTGCTCCGGACAGCTGCGGCAGCATGGCGCCGTTCAGGACAGAACCCGAAATCCGGGTCGTTGTCTTTTCGCCCGCAAGCTCAGTGACGGTATCCAGAAGTCCCAGGCCTTCAATACTCTTTGTCGGTGATTCCACACCCAGCGGATCCTTAATTTCCCTGCCGAGCAGCTGGTACCCGCCGCAGATCCCGATCACCGGCACCGTTTCCGCCTTTCTGCGGATCGCATCGGCCAGACCGCTGCGGTTCAGGACCTTCATATCATCCACGGTATTTTTACTGCCGGGAATCACCAGCAGGTCAATATCCGCCTCCATGAGCTTGTCGGCATCGCGCAGCCAGGAGACGGTAACATCATCATACATATCAAAAACGGTCAGGTCTGTGAAATTGGAAATATGGGACAGCCCGATCACGCCGATGGAGAGGGCTCCGCCGGTACCTGAATACTGAATCCGCTCTGCAACAGAATCTTCATCGTCGATGCGGAAGCGCCTGTAGGGCATGACGCCCAGGCAGGGTATGCCGATTTTATCGACAATCATGTCGATCCCCGGTTTGAGCAGCTCCACATCGCCCCTGAATTTGTTGATGATGAAGCCCTTGATCAGATCCCGTTCTTCCGGTTCCAGCAGCATCACGGTCCCGTAGAGTGAGGCAAACACGCCGCCCTTGTCGATGTCGCAGACCAGGACCACCGGGGCGTCGATCTCGGTCGCCAGCCCCATATTGACGATATCGTTCTGCCGCAGGTTGATTTCCGCAGGAGAGCCGGCGCCTTCAATGACAATCAGATCAGATTTCTCCGCCAGACGGTCGTAAGCCTTCAGCGCTTCCCGGAGCAGCTCATCCTTGTGATCGTAATAAATGGACGCTGCCATATTGCCGCGCACCGTTCCGTTTACAATGACCTGGCTGCCCATATCGGAGTTGGGCTTTAACAGGATCGGATTCATATCCGCTTCCGGCTCAATCCGGCAGCATTCTGCCTGGACCACCTGAGCCCGTCCCATTTCTTTCCCGTCCTTCGTGATGTATGAATTCAGGGCCATGTTCTGAGACTTGTAGGGAGCGGTTCTGTATCCGCGCCGGACTGCTGTACGGCAGAAAGCCGCATTTAACAGACTCTTGCCGACATTGGAGCCGGTTCCCTGAAACATGATTTTCTGTGTCATATTCTCCTCAATATCCGAAGCCGTCCCCGGCTTGATTTCTGCTGCCTGCAGATCAGAGACTGCATAAGCTGCTGTTTGCGTCCTGACAGAGCGGCAGCCGCATCCGCTCTTTGCCGCTTCTGTTTTCTTCATTTCCGCTTCTGTTTTCCTTTGATCCTGCCGGTCAGTCTCTGTGCAGTTTCTCCATAATAATCCGGAAGACCTTTTCCGGTGAATCCGCTGCCACGGTATTGGGATAACCCGGCCGTTTCAGATAAAATACCGGAACATCCGCTTCTGCTGCAGCTTCGATTTTGGCCTGGGTACCGCCAGTATGGCCGCTGTCCTTGGTGACCAGTGCGCAGATGTCGTATTTCTTGAGTGCATCCAGATTTTCTTCTTTACTGAAAGGTCCCTGAACGGCAATGATCTGTGAAGGCTTGTAGCCAAAGCTTTCACACTTTTCCAGCACCCCGCTGGACGGGAGCACACGGATAACCTGGCGGTCAATGGGAATACACTGCCAGGCCTCCAGGCTCTTGCTTCCGGTCGTAAACAGAACGTTTCCATAGTGCGTCTTCAGGTAATCGCTCAGCGCCGCTGCCAGTTCAACATCTGAATTATATCCTCTGGCATCGCTGCCGAACACGGCATGTTCACGCTCCAGACGGACCCGCGGAATACCCAGCCGTTTGGCAGCTGTGCAGGCATTATCCGAGGCGATTCTGGCGTAGGGATGCGATGCATCCGCAATCAGATCCGCATGAAGCTCCTGAGCCAGTGCTACAATGCCGTCTTCGTTCAGTGCGCCCACGTGGATTTTGAGATTTTCGTATGGAAAAGCGAGTTCTCCGGCAAATTCGGTTACCGAGCTCAGGCAGACATCTTCACCGGCAGCTGCCAGCATTTCCGCCAGCTCTCTGCCATCCTGTGTACCGCCTAATATCAGTATCATAGCTGATAGCCCCGGGGCGTGATGATATGCTTCATATCGGAGGTGATATAGCTGTTGGAATTGCCGATGAGCACAACCGAACGCATATCGACCGGATTCTGCGGCAGCAGTTCCAGTGTGGTCACGATAATATTTTCGCCTTTACGGCCTGCATCCCTGACGATCCCTACCGGTGTATCCGGCTTCTTATATTTTAAAAGGATCTTCTGAGCGGCGTCGAGATTGTCCGGTCTGCCCTTGCTCTTCGGATTGTACAGTACTGTGACAAAGTCGCCCATTCCTGCACATTCCAGCCGTTTTTCGATCAGTTCCCAGGAGGTCATCAGATCGGAAAGTGAAATGACACAGTAATCGTGCATAAGCGGAGCGCCGAGAACAGAAGCCGCGGAATTGGCTGCAGAAATACCCGGTACGACTTCCACCTGCATTTCTTCCAGTGACGGATCTTCCTTCTTTTCTTTTTCGTAAATTTCCAGCATAATACCGGCCATGCCGTATACGCCGGCGTCTCCTGAGCTCACCAGTGTGACCGTCTTTCCGCTCCTGGCCAGATCCAGAACCTCCTGGCAGCGGTCGGTTTCGGAACGCATGCCCGAGGCACGCATTTCCTTGCCCTGAACCTCGTCGAAGTCTTTAATCATGTCGATATAAGTCTTGTAACCGACTATGATGTCTGCGTCCTTTAACGAATCCAGTGCTGCATGGGTCGTGTGTTCGTGTCCGCCGGGTCCGAGTCCGGTTACATAAATTTTTGCTTTGTTCATAAGTATCCCCTTTGTTTAGTCTGATTGTCGTTTCTGTTTCAGGCGGATGCCTCTGTGCTGTTTTAACCCAGCTGTTTCTTTAAACCAGCTGTTTCCGGCCTCGCTCGAAAACTGTCTGTCCGGGCGTGCTGTTTTCCTGCCACAGAGAAACGGTCACGCCGTTTTCACGGATCACCCCGGCCAGCTGTTTCCCGTAACCCGATGCCACGTATCCGCACGGTTCGGAAACGGCACGCAGGCCGGTCGTCTTTTCTACAAAATCGGAGCCGTCAAACAGGTGCTGCACACTCCGGACCTGATCGTCCGGGATAATGACCAGCTCTGCTTTGAGCGTACGGGCAATTTCCCTGAGTCCTGCTTCATTGGCCTTCAGGCCGATGGTGGCAATGCGGCATACTGCTTCCGGAATCGACCCGAGCCGGGCCGTGGCAATGCGGAGCTGTTCCCGGATTGCCGATGCCGGTGTACCCCGCCTGCAGCCGATGCCGGCGACAATGCTCTCAGGTACACACCTGAGTACCGGAACCTGCTCCGGAATATTCCCGCTCGATGCGTTCATGCCATTGTCTGATAAGAGGATGATACCCGCACAGCTTTCCGGTATCGCGTCCGGCAGTTCTGCTGATGTTGTAATAAATTCAGGAAGGCTGCCAAAGAGCTGTCCGGCCTCTTCTGCCGCCGTCTTTTTTCCGATGATCTGTACCGGCTTGCGTTCCAGAATGGCTGCCGTGATTCTCTTTGCAGTTTCGAAATCCTCGAAGACAAATCCTGCCTGCTCCGCCAGTATGTCTGCTGCCGGAAGACCGGCCGTATCACTGGCTGTGGTAATGACAGGAACCGCTCCGATGGCTGATGCCAGAATACCGGCATTTTCATTGGCATGTCCGAGATGTCCGGAGAGCAGGCTTATCACAAAGTGTCCCGCCGGATCAAGAACCAGTATACCCGGATCCACTGACTTGTGCCGGAGCAGCGGTGCTGCCGAGCGCACGGCAATTCCCGTGGCCATCACACAGATAATAGTGTCGTAGCAGTTGAAGGATTCTTCAAAAAACCGGGCCACAGACTGGACCGGGATAAAGCCCGGCCGCTCCAGCCTGCTGGTGATATACAGATCCGGAACAGGGGTGATGGAAGAGGCGATTCGCTCTGCTGTTTCCGCCCCCGTTTCCGATACGGTGATCACACAGCAGCTCCCGTGCAGTGAGGGCAGTGCCGGCAGGCTTTTTTTATCTGCTGGCTTTTCGGTATTCATGAGAAAAGCCCGGATCATAGAGCTTTGAAAGCTCGTAACGGTCACCGAGGAAGTCGCCGACCAGAATCTGCGCGGTTTTGGTAATACCGGCATTCTTGACCATATCGGCAATGGTGCTGACCGTTCCGGTCACGATCTGCTGGT
>JBMNSG010000024.1:0-24326 GCA_050945075.1 Eubacteriaceae bacterium
AAACATACCGGAAGAATAGGTCTTGACCGGCTGATGAATATGATCGCCGATATCCGCAAATGCGATAATATCATCGATCTTGTGATTCATTTCATCACGGGTATATCCCATGATATCCCCGTTCAGATAAATATTTTCAATACCGCTGTATTCCGGATTAAAACCGGCTCCCAGTTCAAGCAGCGCCGAAATACGGCCGTCGATTTCCACGGTACCCTTTGTTTCGGAAAGGACGCCGGTCAGTATTTTCAGAAGGGTTGATTTACCGGAACCGTTCTTACCGATAATTCCGTAGCATTCGCCTTCTGTAACCTGAAAGTTAATGTCGTCCAGCGCGTAGAAATTCGTATGATAATTCTTGTGCGTGAATGACAGTGCTTCCTTGAAACGGGCATTCTTTGACGGATATAATTCGTAAATCTTCTGAAGGTCCGAAACCTTTATTACGATTTTCTTGTCTTTTTCCTGTGTATTCTCTGTCATAATCTCTCCTAAAGAACATCCGAGAAGTGGGGACGCAGTCTGTTATAGGTTTTTGAACCGATAAACAGCAGAATAATGGTAATAGCCCAGTAATACAGTCCCATTTTCCAGTAATCCCAGAACCAGCCGGTTCCCAGGAATGAATCACGATAGCCCTGCACGATATAGAACAGCGGATTAAGCTTGAAATATTTTGTAAACGAAGCCGGAAAAGCAGACAGACTCCAGAGAATGGGTGTACCCCACATCAGGACCTGCAGGATTACGTTAATAATCTGCGACATATCCGAGAAGAAAGGCTGTACGGATGCCGTAATCCAGGTAATGCCTGTGAGCAGCATAATCACGCAGAACAGATAATAGATAATCTGCAGCGCCATCAGTGTCGGATAAATACCATAGAGGGCGCAGACAATAAAGGCAATCAGAATAAAGAACAGATGGGTATATAAATTGGCCATCAGTTTGGATGTCGGAAGGATACGGATGTTGAAAACAACCTTCTTGACCAGATACGAATAATCTCTGAAACAGTTGGTTGCCGACATGATGGTATCACTGAAGAAGAACCACATAATGATCCCGGTAACCAGATAAACGACAAACGGTACATTACCGTCAGTCATGCCGGCCTTAAGGCCGACGCCGAACACAAACCAGTAAACCCCGATCGTAACCAGCGGGTTAATGAATGCCCAGAATACACCCAGGAACGATCCGGCATATCGGGCCTTGAAATCATTCCACGAGAAATTCAGCAGCAGCTCTCTGTTATGGTAAATATCTTTAAAAAATTGAATCAAATTTTACTCCTCAAAAAAAGCTGCCCTGCCTTTCGGCAGCGGCAGCTTTGTGAAATGCTTATTTTTTTGAATACATCTTTTCGTAGTAGTCCTGATAGCCGCCTGACTTCACACTGTCCATCCAGTCCTGATGCTTCAGATACCAGTCAATGGTTTCTGCAATCCCGTTTTCAAAGGTATAAGAAGGTTCCCAGCCAAGTTCGCTGGTAATCTTGGAATTATCGATCGCATAGCGGCGGTCATGTCCGAGTCTGTCTTCGACATGAACTTTCAGCCCGTCGTTAATATCGTCCGGATTGGTATCGATGCCCTGAACACTTCCGTCCTTCAGCTCTCTTTTGACGTTTTCCATAATCAGGTCGATGATGTGGATATTGGCTTTTTCATTGTTGCCGCCAATATTGTAGATTTCGCCAACCTTGCCGTTCTGCAGAACCGTATCGATCCCGCTGCAGTGGTCCTTAACGTGCAGCCAGTCACGAATCTGCATGCCGTCTCCGTAAATGGGCAGCTTGCGCAGTTCCAGTACATTGCCAATCATAAGCGGAATCAATTTTTCCGGAAACTGGTAAGGACCGTAGTTATTGGAGCAGCGTGTAATATTCACCGGCAGATGGAAGGTCTTGCTGTAAGCTCTGACAAACAGATCCGCGCTCGCCTTGGATGCAGAATACGGGCTGTTGGGTGCAAGCGGTGTTGTTTCAGTGAACATACCAGTCTTGCCGAGTGCTCCATACACTTCATCGGTGGATACCTGAAGATACTTGACGCCATCACGATAGGTCGGGAAGCCTTCATCATCCTTGCCGACAGTCCAGTGTTTTTTTGCGATATCCAGAAGATTCTGGGTACCCATAACGTTGGTGCTGACAAAGATCTGCGGATCTTCGATACTTCTGTCTACGTGAGATTCAGCAGCAAAATTGACGACTGCATCAATCTTGTAGTCTGTGAAAAGCTGGTTCACCAGTTCTGCATCCCTGATATCGCCCCTTACAAAGATGTGATTGGGATTGTCTTCGATATCGGTCAGATTTTCCAGATTGCCGGCATAAGTCAGCAGATCCAGGTTGATGATTCTGGTTTCCGGATGCACTTCCAGCATCCGTTTTACAAAATTGGAGCCGATGAAACCCGCTCCGCCGGTAACAAGTATGGTATTGTATTTTTCCATTAGAACTTCAGACTTTCCTTGATTTCACTGAGCAGCGGCTGCACTTCGTCTTTGGCAGAAAGCAGGAGGTCGCATCCCGGATCCGGCCAGACAATTCCGATTTCCGGATCGTCCCAGCGTACGCCGCCGTCAAATTCCGGATGATAGAGATTGGTGCATTTGTAATTAAAGACCGCTTCGTCTGACAGGACAATAAAACCATGGGCAAAGCCTTCCGGAATATAGAACATTTTTTTGTTGTCTTCTGTCAGTTCGACGCCATACCATTTTCCGAAGGTTTCGGAATCTTTTCTTAAATCGACTCCTACATCCCAGACAGACCCTTTGGTACAGCGGACAAGCTTGCCCTGAGAATACTGTGACTGAAAATGCAGTCCGCGCAGGACGCCGCGCTTTGATTTGGATTCATTGTCCTGAATAAATTCCATATCCAGTCCGTTTTTATGAAAAGTTTCCAGATTGTAGGTTTCCATGAAGTAACCGCGATCATCGCCGAATACAGTCGGTTCAATGACGACCAGTCCTTCAATCGGTGTCTTTAAAATTCTTATATCTGCCAAGTGATTTTACTCCGTTTTTCTTCCGCCCGGTCAATCAGATACTGACCATAGGCAGTTTTCTTCAGGGGCTGGGCCAGCCTGAGCAGCTGTTCCTTATCGATATACCCCTTTAAATAAGCAATTTCTTCCACACAGGAAACATAAAGCCCCTGTCTTTTCTGAATGGTTTCGACAAAGTTCGCCGCTTCCATCAGACTGTCATGTGTTCCGGTATCCAGCCAGGCCATGCCGCGGCTGAACAGTTCGACCTTGAGATCGCCCCGTTTCAAATACGTTTCATTCACTGTCGTGATTTCAAGTTCTCCGCGTGCCGAAGGTTTGATGTTTTTTGCAATTTCCACAACATCATTATCGTAGAAATACAAGCCGGGTACAGCAAAATTCGATTTCGGTTCTTCCGGTTTTTCTTCAATCGAAAGAACAGTTCCGTCGTCTGCAAAATCCACAACGCCATAGCGTTCCGGGTCAGTTACCGGATAGCCGAAAATAACCGCTCCGCTATCGAGTTCCGAAGCGCTTTTCAGAGAATTGGTAAAGCCCTGTCCGTAGAAAATATTATCTCCAAGAACCAGCGCAACATTATCGTCGCCGATAAAATCTTCACCGATAATAAAGGCTTCAGCTAGTCCGTTGGGCTGTTCCTGAACCTTGTAAGTAAAATTAAGTCCCAGATCGCTGCCGTCTCCGAAAAGACGTTCAAATCCGGGGAGATCGACCGGTGTCGAAATAATCAGAATATCCCGGATTCCGGCCAGCATGAGTGTGGACAGCGGATAATAAATCATCGGCTTGTCGTAAATCGGGAGAAGCTGTTTGGAGACTGCACGGGTAATCGGATAAAGCCGGGTTCCTGAACCGCCTGCAAGGATAATACCTTTCATTTTTCCTCCATTGAAATAAGATAAAGCGAATAGAAAGCAAAGCAGATAACTCTGGATTGCGTGACGAAGCAAAACCTGCCTGCTGCCCTGAACTACAGAATTCCTTCTGCTTTCAGATAAGAAGTCAGTTCTTCTTTCCAGGGACGGAACGCGCCGATCCCAAGTTCTTTCAGGTGTTTGTTTTCCAATACGGAATAAGGCGGCCGTTTTGCCACTGTTTTTCCGGCGTTAGCAGCGTATTCTTCACTGGTAACCGGGATTACTTTCGTATCACGGCCTGCCTGTCTGAAAATTTCTGCAGCAAAGTCTGACCATGCACAGGAGCCTTCCGCTGTTCCGTGATAAATGCCGTATTCTTCTGTTTCAAGCAGATCCAGAATGGCTGAAGCCAGATCCTGTGTATAAGTTGGTGAGCCCATCTGGTCATTCACAACTGTAACCTGTGGATATTTATCCGCCAGCTTGAGCATGGTCCGGACAAAATTATTGCCGTCTCCGTACAGCCATGCGGTACGGATAATATAATACTGATCCGTTTCATTCATGACGTTTCGTTCACCAGCTTCTTTTGTCGAGCCGTAAGCACTCTGCGGGTCAACGCTGTCTGATTCGACGTAGGGACGCAGTTCCCCATTTTCCCGGATTCCTTCTCCGTCGAAAACATAATCCGTCGAAACCTGAACAATCGGGATCCCACGTTCATTGGTTTCATGCGCAAGAAATCCCGGCGCATCGGCGTTTACCTTTTGTGCCAGTTCCAGCTGTTCTTCACATCCGTCAACATTGGTTATGGCGCCGCAGTTAATCACGGCGTCCGGTTTTTCTTTATCCAGGATTTCCCTGATACTGTTTTTATCTGATATATCGAGTTCCGGGATATCATATCCTGCATATTCGATTCCCCGGTCTTTGCATTGCCTGGCCAGTTCTCTTCCGAGCTGTCCATTGCTGCCTGTAATCAACACTTTATTTGGTTTCATGATTCTCCAGCCTTTAACTATGCAGATTTAATTCATTATATTATTATACTTGACACAGCGGTCTATGTCTAACCTGCACTTACACAATAGTAAAAATTGTAACAGCAATGTATTCAAATTTCAAGAAATATGTTACAATTTAAAAATCCGGTTTAAGACCTTGTTTTAACATTGTTCCATGATATTGAGAAGATAGAACAATGTGATATCCAAATTTGTATGTCTAATTATAAAGATATCTTCAGGTTTAGCCTGATTACATTCTATTGTTAAGTATATTATGTATGTTTTTGAATTCCGGTCTGTCCAGATTCGAAGTTTTATCCATAAATTTAAATATTCTGACAGTCCCGTTGTTAAAATTTATTTGTTAAATTCAATTCAAATCGAACAAAAATGAAAGGATTCCATGTCCCGAAAAAAGAAAATAACCCTGACAGCCATCATGGTGCTTCTTCTGATGCTGCTTTGCGGCGGTTTATACGTTTATGGAATGTATAATTCGACCCAGTCAGGCAATCTGAATACTGACAATCTGAACATTAATAAAAACCTGTCTGAGGACGTAGTCAATATCGCCGTTTTTGGCATTGACGGACGAGCAGATGCTGAAGTAGAAGGCGACCGTTCAGACACCATCATGATCGCAACCATCGACATGAAGAATAATTCGATTAAACTTACGTCGATTATGCGTGATACCTTTGTTCAGATCAACGAAAGCGATGGCACAACGTCCTACCAGAAAATCAATGCTGCCTATAATCTGGGTGGAGCCGAACAGGCCATCAAGACCATTAATGAAAATTTCGACCTGAATATATCCGAATATGTCACTGTCAATTTTGACTGTCTGATGGATCTTGTCGATGCTGTGGGCGGTGTTACCGTTAATGTTCAGAATGAGGATGTCCTGTACTGGACCAACCAGTACCTTCAGGATTCAAACTTCTATGGCGGGCGCAACGATCCTGATCTGACCACCACCGGTGAACAGACACTGACAGGCGCACAGGCACTGGCGTATGCCAGAAACCGTTATTCAGACTCGGATTACGGCAGAACACAGAGACAGCGTGAAATTGTAGGCGCTATTTTTGACAAGGTAAAGAATATCGATGTTCTCACTGCCCTGAACCTGGTAAACAAGCTCTATCCTTATGTAAAGACATCTCTTGATATGGGTGAAATGAGCAACTATGCAAAAACAATCCTGTCCAGCCAGGACCTGACTTATACTGATTTCCGGGTACCAACCGATGAATTCGGTCTGGGCGGATATCTTGATGGCACCTGGTATTTATTCCCGAATACCCTGGTAGACAATGCCAGAGTCCTGCATGAGTTCCTGTATGGCTCAGACTCTGCGTTTACACCAACGGCACAGCTTCAGACCATCAGTGACAAGATTGCAACCTACGCAAATTCGAGTACTGACCAGTCGACAGGCGGAAGCACAAACGATTCTTCCAGCTCGACATCGGATACATCTTCCGGTTCCTCATCGGATTATTCATCTTCCGATTATGGCTATTATGACAACAGTTCAAGCGGATATGACAGCGGTTCTTCCTACTCAGGTGAATCCTCCTATCAACCCGACAGCAGCCCGAGCTATGATTCCAGCTCTTCCGATTCATCTGCAGGCTCTTCCGATTCAGGAAGCAGTGACAGCAGTACTACAGCTGACTCCGGTTCTTCCGACTCGGGTTCAGATACATCATCAGCTCAGTAACCAAAAAGGAAGTCCGAAAAACGGACTTCCTTTTTTAATTCTGAATTCACAGAAAAAAGCCGCATCGTTCATCTGAACGATACGGCTTTCTTTCATACCAATATTGTTTTATTCTGCTTCGTTTCTCATCTTGTTAATGAGCCCGCCGTTTAACAGCATCGACTTCTGACGTTCGGAAGCGTCAATCCGGACCGGGTAAGCCTGGTTTTTAGTCTTGTTAAGCAGCGTAAATGTTCCTTCTTCCACAGACTGAGGCGCGTGTTCCACAGCCAGAACGTCTTCTTCGTCAATTTTATCGTAGTCATCGGGATTAACAAAGACCATGGGCAGGATACCATTGTTAATCAGATTATTCTGGTGAATCCTGGCGAAGGATTTTGCTGCCACGCCGCGGATTCCGAGATACACCGGTGCCAGAGCCGCATGTTCACGAGATGATCCCTGTCCGTAGTTTGAGCCGGCAATGATGAATCCGCCGCCGTTTTCTTTCGCACGTGCCGGGAATTCAGGATCACAGGGTGACAGACAGTATTCCGAAAGATACGGAATATTGGAACGGTATGGGAGCAGCTTGGCGTGAGACGGCATAATATGGTCAGTCGTGATATTGTCTTCCACCTTGATCAGCGCTTTGCCTTCTACTGTATCTGCCAGCGGTTTTGCCAGCGGAAAAGGCTTGATATTGGGTCCCTTGACAACCGTAACCTGATCTTCTTCACCGACTGCAGCCGGTTCTACGGCAATATTGTCGTTATAAGCAAACTGATCCGGCAGTTCGATATCCGGTAGTTCCACACCCAGCGGGTTCGTGAGCACACCGGCGAGAGCTGATACTGCAGCTGCTTCCGGGCTCAGCAGATAAACCTGGGCATCACTCGTTCCCGAGCGGCCCTTGAAGTTTCTGTTAAAGGTTCTGAGTGAAACGCCGCCCGAGTTCGGAGACTGTCCCATTCCAATGCAGGGACCGCAGCCGCATTCCAGAATGCGGGCGCCGGCATTGAGCATGTCTGCGAGTGCGCCGTTTTCTGCGAGCATGGTCAGTACCTGGCGGGAGCCCGGTGCAATAACCAGTTCCACATTTTCTGCCACGGTTTTTCCTTTAAGGATTGAAGCAACCTTCATCATGTCAAGCCATGATGAATTGGTGCAGGAACCAATTGCAACCTGATCAATTTTGAGGCCTTTGATATCTTCGATTTTTTTCACATTGTCAGGGCTGTGCGGACAGGCAACCATCGGTTCCAGTTTGTCCAGATCGACTTTGACAATCTGATCGTACTGGGCATCATCATCCGCGCTTAGTGCACGGAAATCATTTTCTCTTCCCTGAGCCTTCAGGAATGAACGGGTCATTTCATCAGACGGGAAAACAGATGTCGTCGCACCGAGTTCAGCGCCCATATTGGTAATGGTCGCACGTTCCGGTACAGTCAGTGTAGCCACGCCGTCACCGGTATATTCAAATACCTTGTTTACGCCGCCCTTGACGGTGCACTGTCTCAGAACTTCGAGAATGATGTCCTTGGAGGCAACGCCTTTTCTGAGTTTCCCGGTCAGTTCAACCTTGACGATTTCAGGTGTTGTAATATAGTATTCTCCACCCGCCATGGCTACAGCCACATCCAGACCGCCGGCACCGATCGCAATCATGCCGATGCCGCCGCCAGTCGGTGTATGCGAGTCAGAACCCAGCAGTGTCTGTCCCGGAATTCCGTAGCGTTCGATTTCTACCTGATGACAGATCCCGTTGCCGGGTCTCGAATAAATAACGCCATGCTTTTTAGCCACAGACTGGATGTACTGATGGTCATCCATATTGTTCGGGCCTTCCTGCAGCATGTTATGGTCGATATAAGCCAGCGAACGTTTTGTCTTCACTCGCGGAACCTGCATCGCTTCCAGCTGCATATAAGCCATGGTCCCCGTGGAATCCTGAGTCAGAGTCTGATCGATTCTGATTCCGATTTCCTTACCCTTAATCATTTCACCGGTGACAAGATGGTCAGCCAGTATTTTTTCAGTCAGTGTTTTTCCCACAGTAATCTCCTTAGCAAATAAAAACCTCTGTGTTGTATACAATAATCAGGGTGTTATTATATCATAGACATTCAAGCCTGCGAAAGTAACCGCAGCTATGGGAGAATCTTTAAAAATCCTGTATAATCTACAAAAGATAAACAAATAAGATCCATAATATAGATATACGGTTAAAGGTATGTTTGTTCAGGGAACGGCTTGTTTATCTGGAAAATCTTGTTCATTCGGAGCATTATCTTCCGTTTAAGAATCAATCGCCCTTTGGATAAAAGAATCAATCAACCTTTGGAGACAGGCGCAGCTATGCGATCAATCATAAGCTTTATCCGATTACTCAAAAAACAGCATAGATTTAACGCCATGAATTATGCGGCCCAGCTTTCCTACGGGATCCTTCTGGCTTTTCTGCCGGCAATGATGGTCTTTTACAGTGCCTCCGGCTTCTTTTTCAGAGACGCCAGCACCGAACTGATCGCTGCTCTGCAAACTGTTTTCCCGAAGGGCATGCTCGACTTTTTCTACAGCTCCGAAGCTGCTCTCAATGGCAGCTACGCTTCGGGAACCTGGGTCGAAACCAATCCGCTGTTTTTTGCTTTCTCGACCTGCTGTATCGCGGCCTTTATTGTCTATGCTGCAATCCGTGCAGTCCGTTCATTTATGGTCACCAGCACCCGCGTTTCAGGTTTTAAAGAAAGCCGCGGCTTTATCAGGCTGTGGCAGGATGCCTTTTACAATACCATCGTCCTGATTGCCCTGTTCTTCTCAGTCATTTACTTTTATGTGGTGACCCAGCACATGGCTTCCGGTCTGGCTGATATCGAGCACGCCGGATTTCTGTATCAGCTCTGGAAGGTTTTTTCCTATGCCTATCTGATTCTGATGCTCATTGCCATCATGACCTGGTGCTATTCGGTGTTTCCGTGCGTCCGGCTCAAACTCAGGCAGGCACTTCCCGGCGGTATTTTTTCCGTAACCAGCTGGCTGCTGCTCATCAACCTGATCCAGCTGCTCCAGGACAATAACCTGTGGCCTGTCGGACTGACAGAACTCACTCGTTCAGTAAACCTGATGTTCTATATCTATTGTTTCAGTCTGATTCTGATTCTGGGTGCTGTTGTTAATATTCTGTTTATCCGTCTGAATGCCTATAAGAAGCGGGAAGATACCCGTGTGGCGGGAAAATCAGGCTATTATCCGGATACCATCATCCGTTCCGGAAAGCTCCTGCAAAAGGGAAAAATGGATAAGAGCCTTCTGTTCAAATCGAAGCATCCGGACCTGACTACAAAAGAACGTCTGAAGGCACTGTATCTTTCCGTCGTAGACTCACTGATCGTGACCAATTTTCCGGGTATCTGCACGCAGCTGGCCTTTTATATGCTGGCAACCTTTGTCCCGCTTATTCTGTTCCTGCTGCAGTTTGTTTCGGGCTTTTATGCGGATTTTCAATCGGGGCTTCTGGGAGCGCTCAGAATTTACCTCCCTGAAATGTCTTATCAGTATCTGATTGAGGAAGTAACCGAAATGTCTTCCTACCTGTCGAAGAACCAGGGCATTATGGGACTGACCGCCTTTGTCATGGCCGGGGTATCCATGTACTCAATTCTTTCGGGTGTAAACCAGACTTATGGTTTCGAAAGATATCGCCACCGTCAGACCCTGTGGCTAAAATCCCTGCTGTTTACCCTGTTTCTGGCATTGGGGACGACCGTGCTGATGCTTATTTATTCGCTGTCCGAGTCCATCCGTTCCTGGATTCATTCACTGCTGATTGTCGGACTCCCGGACGACTTCTCCTATTCACTGTACGCTGTGCTGTTCTCGGAACTGGTCGTATTCCTGCTCATCATGTCCATTTATATCGCAGCGCCTGAGAAGCCCTTCACAGTGAAGCAGGTACTGCCGGGCAGCATCTTTGCTGTTCTGGCTATCAGTATTGTTTTCAGGATTTATCTGTTTTTCCTGGACCGTTCACTCACTTATATCGCGCTCTATGGCAGCCAGAGTGGTCTGTTTATCCTGCTGGTTGTCTTGTTCTTCTTCAGCTGTGTACTGAATATCGGAGCAAAAATCAATGTCATGTTTAGCCGAAAAAGATAAATAATGGAGTTTATGTTAAAATTACACAAAGGACATAGTTTTAATGTTTTCAGACTGTTCAGAACGTATGTTCTCTCCAGAATTTGAAAGGAAATAAAATTAATGAAGACACAGGATGCTGCCTATCTATTCCATCAGGGAACCTATAATCAGTCCTATGAATTTTTTGGTTCTCATCTCGAAGATAACGGCGACGTCGTATTCAGACTGTGGGCACCCAAGGCACAGAAAGTCGCTGTAGTCGGAGACTTTAATGGCTGGAACCCCGATACGGATCCGATGGAACGCCTTGATGATCTCGGAGGAATCTGGGAACTGCGGATTCCAAACCTGAAACAGGGGGATCTGTATAAATACGCAATAACTCAGGAAAACGGAAATCTGGCTTTTAAAGCGGATCCGTATGCCTTTTATTCAGAACTACGTCCGGCAACAGCTTCCGTTATCTGGGATCTGAACGGATACAAATGGTCTGACGACAGCTGGTTCAAAAAACAGCGTAAAGCCGCTGCTGCCCATGAACCGTATCCGATGAACATTTATGAAATGCATCTCGGAAGCTGGAGAACGCATAAGGGCGAAGACGGTGAAATGCCGTATACTTATGATGAACTGGCTGAAGTACTGCCAGCATATCTTGCAGATATGGGCTATACCCATGTCGAAATCATGCCAGTTATGGAACATCCTTTTGATGGTTCCTGGGGCTATCAGCTTACCGGATTTTTCTCAGCCACTTCACGTTACGGTACACCTCAGGGGCTTATGCATCTGATCGACGCGCTGCATGAAGCCGGTATCCATGTCATTCTGGACTGGGTTCCGGGACATTTCTGCAAAGACGCCCATGGTCTGTACATGCTCGACGGTACCTATCAGTATGAAGCTGCAGAACACCCGCAGTGGGGCACTATGGAATTCGACTACGGCAAACCGGAAGTCGTCACATTCCTGGTTTCGAACGCCTATTTCTGGTTCGATATGTTCCATGCAGACGGACTGCGCATAGACGGCGTGGCTTCCATGCTATATCTGAATTACGGTTACGATGATGAATGGCGCAAAAATGAATTCGGCGGTAATGACGACCTGAAGGCCGTGGCTTTCCTGAGAAAGCTGAACACCGTCATTTTTGAATACTTCCCCTATGCTGTAATGGCTGCGGAAGAATCCACCGCCTATCCGATGGTAAGCTGGCCGGTAGACGCCGGAGGTCTGGGATTCAACTACAAGTGGGATATGGGATGGATGCATGATACCTTGTCGTACATGATGACAGACCCATACGTCAGAAGTCAGTTCCAGAACAAGCTCACCTTCTCAATGAGCTACGCTTTCTCGGAAAATTACATACTTCCTCTCTCTCATGACGAAGTTGTCCATGGGAAGAAAACCCTGGTTGACAAAATGTTTGGGGAATATGACGCAAAATTCGACCAGTATCGACTGCTGCTCACCTATATGATGGCACACCCAGGCAAAAAACTGACCTTTATGGGTTCCGAATTTGCCCCGTTTACAGAATGGCGCTACTATGAACAGCTTGAATGGTTCATGGCAGAAGAATACGAAAACCATAAGGAAACCAGGGTTTTTGTTAACGCGCTGAACCATCTGTACAAGAAAGAAAAAGCCTTCTGGCAGATCGATGACAGCTGGGACGGCTTCAAATGGATTGATCCGGACAACGCTTCCCAGAGTATCGTTTCATTCCGCAGAATCGGCAGTAAGGAAGGCGATGAACTGATCTGCCTGATGAACTTTGTTCCGATTGGCCATGAAGAATTCCGTATTGGCGTTCCGGAAGACAGAACCTACAGACTGGTTTTCAACACCGACGCTGAAGAATATGGCGGTAAGGGCACCGCTGTCAAAAAGACTGCCAAAGCCCAAAAAATTCCGTTTAACGGACTCGACTACAGTATTGTTATCTCGGTTCCGCCTATGAGCGGGCTGATTTATAAAGCCGGCAGACTGAACACACCCAAAAAGGCAGCGTCAAAAACTGCTGCAAAGGGAACAAAAGCTGCTGCATCGTCAAAAACAGCCAAGGCTGCCGCCGGAACAAAAACTGCTGCAAAAACGACCAGAAAAGCTGTGAAGAGTACATCCGCCAAAAAGGCCGGTACGAGCTCTAAAACCGGTAAAGCAGCTTCACCCAAAACTGCAGATAAAGCCGCAGCAAAAGAAGCTGCTACATCCAGAATACCGGCTACATCCAAAATCACGGATGCTCCGGATTCAGTGAAAAGCGACAGCAAACCGGCTGTCTCAGCTTCTGACACAAAAGAATAATGCTGTATCAGCCCGCCCAGGCGGGCTGATTTAACTTCATTGAAAAAAAGAGAATAGGAGTAATTTACTTATTTATGAAAAGCAAGACATCTACTGCAAAAACTGCCCCTGTTACATCAACAGTACCCAAAGAAGAAAATACAAAATCCGAGGCTGCCAGCAATGTTGTCATTCCTCAGCGAAAGGGTGTTTCACCACAGGTCTTTACTGATGTAACGCCATCTAAAAGAAGAATCGAAAAATTCAAGGAACAATTTGTCGATACTGTTGAAAGTGTCTCCGGACACCCCTTCTCCGAATCCACGCCGGCTCAGCAGTACCGCGCGCTTTCCCAGATAGTCATGGAACAGATCAATAAAAACTGGGTTGCTCAGAATGAAACCTACTATGCATCCGATGAAAAACAGATCTATTTCTTTTCAATCGAATTCCTGATCGGCCGTATGCTGCGCCTGTACGTCAACAGCCTGGGCTGGTGTGATCTCGTTCCCGGCGCGTTAAACGAACTGGGCATCGATTATGACGAGCTTCAGAAAATGGAACAGGACCCTGCTCTCGGGAACGGCGGTCTGGGACGTCTGATGGCCTGCTTCCTGGATTCTACAGCGGCCATGGGTTTCCCCGGACACGGAAACGGAATCCGCTATAAATACGGTCTGTTTGAACAGAAAATCGTCAACAACGAACAGGTCGAAGTCGCAGACAACTGGCTTAAAAACGGCGACTATCCCTTTGAAATCCGCAACAAGGAAAAAGCAGTCATCGTTAAATACGGCGGTGAAGTCGTACCGACCGAAGTCGAAGGCAAAACCGTCTTTATCCAGAAAAATTATGAACCGATTCTGGCTGTCCCGTACGATATTCCGATTCAGGGTTTCCACAATAATACCGTTAATTCCCTGCGCCTGTGGAGTGCGGAACCGGTAGAAGAATTCGACCTTGAAACCTTTAACTCGGGACAGTTCCTGAAAGCTGTTCAGAACAAATCCGACGCAGAAGCCATTTCTCAGATTCTGTATCCGAGTGACGCCGGCTTCGAAGGCCGTCTGCTGCGTCTGAAGCAGGAATATTTCTTTGTCTGCGCTGGTTTAAAGCGGATTATCCGCCGTTACAAGAAACAGCATAACGGTTCAGTCAAGGGATTCCAGGATCATATTATCATTCATATCAATGATACGCATCCGGCTATGGCGGTTCCGGAACTGATGCGCATCCTCATCGATGAAGAAGGCCTGGGCTGGGATGAAGCCTGGAAAATCACCAATGAATCCATTACCTTCACCAACCATACGGTCCTTCCGGAAGCTCTGGAAAAATGGCCAATCGATATGATGCAGCAGCTCCTGCCGCGTATCTACCAGATTATTGAAGAAATCAACCGTCGTTTCCTTGTCGAAATGAATGAAAAACATCCTGACAATGAAGCGCGCAACTACAGCTGTTCGATCCTCAAGGACGGCAATGTCCATATGGCACATCTGTCTATTATCGGCTCTCATTCTGTAAACGGGGTTGCCGAACTGCACAGCAAGATTCTGCGCGAAGAAACCTTCCACGGATTCTATGAACTGATGCCTGAAAAATTCACCAACGTTACCAATGGCGTGACCCAGAGACGTTTCATGTTCAGCGCCAATCCGGAACTGCGCAAGCTCATCAATAAAAAAATCGGCGATGAATGGAATAACGCATCCGAAATGACCAGACTGGAAAAACTGACTGATTATAAAGACGACAGTAAATTCCTGGAAGAACTGGCTGCCGTTAAGCTGGCAAACAAAAAACGTCTGGCAAAACACATCGAAGCAACACAGGGAATCAAAATCAATCCGGAATCAATCTATGACATTCAGGTCAAGCGTATCCATGAATATAAGAGACAGCTTCTGAATATTCTGCACGTGATGTCGCTTTACAATAAGCTCAAAGAAAATCCTGATATGGATTTTGTTCCGAAGACCTTTATTTTTGCAGGTAAATCTGCGCCTTCCTACACTTATGCCAAGGAAGTTATCCGACTGATCAATACAGTCTCGGAAAAAATCAATGCAGATCCGGATATGAAAGACCGTCTGTCTGTGGTCTTCCTGCCTAACTTCAATGTTTCCCTGGCGGAAATTGTCTACCCGGCTGCCGAAATCTCCGAACAGATTTCCACTGCCGGCAAAGAAGCTTCCGGAACAGGCAACATGAAGTTCATGATGAACGGTGCAATTACACTGGGAACCATGGACGGTGCTAATATCGAAATCAAGGAAAATGTTGGTGATGACAATATCTTTACCTTTGGTATTTCCGACCAGCAGGTTTATGAATATACACACAACGGCGGCTATCGCTCACTTGATTATTACGAACAGGACGACCGGATCAGAAAGGTACTGAACCAGCTTGTCGATGGAACATACAGCGGGCAGCCTTTCACAATGATATATGACTCGCTCCTGCTCAACAATGACTGTTATTTTGTTCTCAGAGACTTTGACGATTACGCTGCCAAGCAGCAGGAAGTCAGTGACGCTTACAAGGACAGAGAAAGATGGCAGAAAATGAGCCTGGAAAACATTGCTCATTCCGGAGTGTTCTCATCGGACCGTTCGATCGAAGACTACAAGACCAACGTTTGGAAAATTAAATAATCAAAATTTCAGCCGGTTTTCCGGCTGTTTTTTTTTTCAGTATTGAAACCGTTATCCGTAAACGGTAATATGTAATATATGGATAAGATACTGTAAGATTTGTCACAGACTTATTTGCTTAATCAGGAGGAATGAATAAATGAAGACTGAATGCGTCGCCATGCTGTTGGCTGGCGGGCAGGGCTCCCGACTGGGTTCTCTGACTTTTAACAACGCGAAACCGGCAGTTCTTTTTGGTGGGAAATACAGAATTATTGATTTTCCGCTGAGCAACTGTATGAATTCGGATATCGATACTGTCGGTGTCCTCACCCAGTACCGTCCTTACATTTTGAACAACTACATCAGTGACGGCAGCGCCTGGGCTCTGGATAAACCAGGTGCAGGTGTCCGTATTCTTCCCCCATACATGGGACAGAAGGGCGGCCGCTGGTATGCTGGTACCGCTGATGCCATTACTCAGAATATTGATTTTATTGACAGCTATGATCCGGAATACGTCCTTGTTCTTTCCGGCGACCATATCTACAAGATGGATTACTCGGATATGATCCAGTATCACAAGGATAAAAAATCCAATCTGACTATCGCAGTCATGGAAGTTCCATGGGACGATGCCAGCCGCTTCGGTCTCGTAGAAACCAATACGGACGACAGAATCCTCGGATTCCAGGAAAAACCGGAACATCCGAAGAGCAATCTGGCTTCAATGGGCATTTATGTCTTTGACTGGAAAGTCCTCAGAAAAGCTCTTCTCGAAGATCAGGACGACCCGCTGTCTGAACATGACTTCGGAAACAACGTCATTCCTGCATTATTCGACGAAGGAAAGCGTATTTTTGCTTACAGCTTCTCAGGGTACTGGAGAGATGTCGGGACCATCCAGAGTTATTTTGACGCAAATATGGATATGCTTGACGATTCGATTGACTTTGACCTGGCGGATAAGAATTTCCCGTTCTTCTCAAACAATTTCTCCCGTCACCCGCAGTTCATCGGCACCAACGCCGTTGTCAAAGACAGTCTTGTCTGTGATGGTTGTGTAATCTTCGGGAAAGTAGAACACTCCATCCTTTCACATGACGTTCATGTTGACAAGAGCGTGGTTTTGAAAAACTGCATTGTACATACCGGCGCGGTCATTGAAGATGGTGCTGTTCTTGAAAACTGCATTGTCGGTACCCACGCCAGGGTTCCCGCGGACGCCAGATACATCGCTGAAGAAAGCGACAATCCGTCGGAAATTCATGTTCTGAATTCATAGAAGAGGATCGGATAAATGAAAAATACATTAGGAATTCTGCTTCCGGAATTCGAAGAAAATACGGATCTGCGCGATCTGCTGCAGCACAGGAGCATCGGCACTCTGCCGTTCGGGGGACGTTATCGTCTGATCGATTTCAACCTTTCCAATATGGTCAATTCAGGTATCGGAAAAATCGGGGTGATTTCCTCATCCAAGTACTCTTCGATTATCGACCATCTGGGCACAGGCAAGGAATGGATGCTTTCCAGAAAGACAAATGACCTGTCTATTCTGAGAGGTTCATCCAGCACCAGAATCGGTGAAGAACTCAAAGTCAATATGCGCGACTTCATTGATAACAAGGCTTATTTCGAAAGATTTAATACGGACACCGTAGTTATCGCCGGTTCCAACATGGTTACCTGCTATGACTTTAACGAACCCTATCAGATCTTCAAGAAAAACGACGCAGATATCACACTTGTCTATCGTAAAGACGAACCGAGTTTCCATGCACTGGACAACGACCTGTACCTGAAGCTTGACGGACACCGCGTTGTCGGCATGGACCGCTTCCACGATCGTGAAACAGACGATAAATTCGTCGATATGCTCATCATCAAAAAGTCCGTACTGCTCGATATGATCTCATCGGCTCAGAACAGCGGTGAATGGGATATGATGGACATCATCGCCAACAACCTTGGTTCACTCAAGGTTTACGGTGCTCTCCATACCGGTTATATTAACCGGATTACCGATGTCGAAAAGTATTATAATGCCAGCATGGATCTTCTGGATTACAATATTCTGAAAGAACTGTTCATGACAGATCGTCCCATCTACACCAAGATCAAGGACAATCATCCGACCATGTATGGTGATGATGCAGAAATCGCAGACTGCATCGTCGGTTCCGGTTCCAAGATCGACGCCAAACTCGATCATTGTGTGGTCTTCCGTGAAGCCACCATTGAAGAAGGATCTCAGGTCAGCAACAGCATTATCATGCAGAAATGCACGATCGGCAAAAACGTCAAACTGGATCATGTCATTTTCGATAAGGAATGCGTCATCCGTGACAACGCCAGCCTGATCGGTACCGAAAGCGATCCGATCATCCTCTCCAAGAGAACAACCATATAAGCAGACAGAAACGAAACAGAGTTCAGCGGCCGGAGAAGACAAAACTTTTCCGGCCTGATTTTTAAGAGGTATAAAACGATCCGGTTCTGCCGGAGCAAGGAGTAAGAATGGATAAGTTAAAAGTTTTATTTGCAGCATCAGAATGCTATCCGTTCGCGAAAAGCGGCGGCCTCGGCGATGTTGTCGGCGCCCTGCCCAAAGCTTTTCCGAAAGATGAAGTGGATGTACGTGTCATTCTTCCAAAATATGAAAGTATTCCCTGGAAATTTGTCAAAGAATTTGAATACCTGACCAACTTCTGGGTGAAGATCGGCCAGGAATCACAATATGTCGGCCTGTTCAAATATGAATATGAAGGAATTACCTACTATTTCGTAGATAACGAACATTACTTCAAGCGCCCGAATCTGTACGGTTATTATGACGATGCAGAACGCTACATTTATTTCAGCCGCGCCGTACTGGAAGCCATTCCCTATCTGGATTTCTATCCGGACGTCATTCACGCACACGACTGGCAGACGGCTCTGATCCCGTTCCTGCTCAAGGAACAGTATGCATGGCATTACACCAATACCAAAACTGTGTTTACGATTCATAACATCAAATATCAGGGCGAATACGGATTCGACGATGTCAAGGGCATCCTCAATCTGGATTACTTCCCGGCACAGATGGAATTCTATAAGAACGTAAACTTCATGAAGGGCGCGATGTACACGGCAGACCTGGTTACGACAGTCAGCCCGTCCTACGCAGAAGAAATCAAAGATCCTTATTATGGCGAAGGCCTTGACGGGGTCGCCCGGGATATAAGCTGGAAAGAAATCGGAATTCTTAACGGAATCGATGAACAGACCTATAACCCGCAGACAGACGAATCCCTGTTCGTCCCCTATGCCCGTTCACAGAAGAAGAAGGCAGAAAACAAGGCTAAGCTGCAGGAATACCTCGGTCTTCCGGTAAGACCTGAAGTACCGATTCTGGCGATTATTACGCGTCTGGTCGATCAGAAGGGCATTGACCTGATTATGGGCGTGATCCACGACATCCTGCAGATGGATATTCAGTTCATTGTTCTGGGTACAGGTGACGCGGACTACGAAAACAAGCTGAAGGAAGTCGCTTATTCCTATCCGGATAAGATGAGAGCCATCATTGACTTCAATGAAGACCTCTCACGCAAGATCTATGCCGGTGCCGACATGTTCCTGATTCCGAGTAAATTTGAACCTTGCGGACTGACACAGATGATTGCGATGCGTTACGGAACCATCCCGATTGTTCGTGAAACAGGCGGACTCAAGGATTCTGTCCAGTATTATAATAATATTTCAGGCGAAGGCAACGGTTTTTCATTCAAAACTTACAACGCTCATGATATGCTATTTACTATACAGAAAGCTGTCGGTATGTACTACGATCAACCTGATCAATGGAAGCATCTGATGGACAATGCATTTAATACGCACTATGACTGGCGTCTGGCTGCCGATATCTATGAATACTGGTACAGAAAGATAACCGGACGTCTCTGATTCGACCGTAGCTGTACAGCGAATAGCTTTCTGACGGAGATTTATGAATTTTGAACATAATTCATGGGATACAATTTACCGACATCCGTTCGGGGCAGTACCGACCGGATCGGAAGTTGTAATCCGAGCGCGGGGCGAGGGCGTTTCAAACGTCCGGCTCCGCATTTTTTATGGTTCCTACGAACGTTACTTTGACATGATTCCCAGTTCCGAACATCCGGGGCTTTTTGAATATAAAATGCGTATGCCGGTAAAGCCGGGACTGCTCTGGTATGACTTCCGTTTTGATGCGGATGGACGTAACTGGTCCTACGGAACGCAAAAGGATGGACTGGGAGGTCCTGGAGAAGTCTGTCCGGAGGGAAACCCGTCATCATTCCAGATCACGCTTTACGATCCGGCACGGCGTGTTCCCCGCTGGTATAAGGAAGGTGTGATTTATCAGATCTTCCCCGACCGTTTTAACAGTGCTGCCTGGCCCGGATTCAAACCGGAATTCCACAGTCATTCCGTTGTGCATGGACACTGGAATGATAAGCCCCACTATTTCAGAAAAGAAGACGGCTCAATTGATTATTATGACTTCTTTGGCGGAAACCTGCCGGGAATCATAGAAAAGCTCGATTACCTGAAAGATCTGGGCATCACCATTATTTACCTGAACCCGATTTTTGATTCGATCAGCAATCATAAATATGACACGGCTGACTATCACAGAATCGCACCGGAATTCGGTGATGCAGCTATATTTTCAAGACTGTGTCAGGAAGCAGGTAAACGCGGAATCAGGATTATACTGGACGGCGTCTTTAATCATACCGGGGATGATTCGATTTATTTTAACCGGTACGGTCATTTTGATAATGTCGGCGCCTATCAGTCGGAAAATTCACCATACAGAAGCTGGTATCAGTTTACCGAATGGCCGAATGATTATGAAAGCTGGTGGGGCATTAAAACCATGCCCAACCTGGAAGAAACTTCACCGGAACTCGAAAATTTTATTTATAAAGACAAGCATTCCGTTGTCAAACGGTGGCTGCGCGCCGGTGCTTCCGGCTGGCGCCTGGACGTAGCGGACGAACTGCCGGACTCCTTTATAGCCGGAATCAAGCAATCAGTTCTTGAAGAAAAACCTGATGCCGTATTAATCGGTGAAGTCTGGGAAGACGCTTCCCGCAAAGAAGCCTATGGGAAAATCAGAGAATACTTCGAGGGTGAAGAACTTGACAGCGTCATGAACTATCCCTTCAGGGACTGTTTCATCTCATTTTTCCTGGGCGATATTGACTCCGCCGAAGCGGCCAGACTGATGATGTCCCTGACGGAAAACTATCCGAAAGAAAATTTCATGAGCAATATGAATCTGATCGGTTCCCATGACAGAGCCAGGATTCTTACGATGCTCGGTGAAGCAGATCAGAGCATGACCGTACTTGAAAAAGAAAATTACCGTCTGCGTCCTGAAAACCGGGAGCTGGCAGAAAAACGTCTCAAACTGATCTCGCTTCTGCAAATGACCTTCCCCGGCGTGCCTACTGTTTATTATGCAGACGAAGCCGGTGCAGAAGGATTCGAGGACCCTTACAATCGCGGAACCTATCCGTGGGGAAATGAAGATACCGGTCTGATGGACTGGTATAAGAAGATTATTGCTCTGCGAAACAGCCGTGATATACTCCGAAAAGGCGACTGGCGCCCTTATCCTTCGGACAGGGATTTATTTGTCTATGAAAGAACCTGGAATGGTCAGAAACTGTTAATCCTGATTAACCGCAGCCAGGATAATCCAGGCAGCTTTTCTCTGGCTGATACCGGCCACTCCGCCTATACCGATATCCTGACAGGTGCAAAGGTCACTTCCTCGCCTGTTCTGGTGGAACCGCTCAGCGCGCTGGTTCTGGATATTACACCTGTTGAAAACAAGCGGATGATACCCCGGAACGAAAACGCCAGACAGAGTCTCGATCATAGCGACAACAGCGTGCAACAGGAACCTGTCCCCGGACAGGCCGGTCAAATGAACGGTCAGCACCCGGTACCTGAAAAGCCATACTGAAAGACAGTGAAACATCTATTTGGATTTCTAAAAAACAAGCGTTAATGATTCATACGATTATGCTGAATTTAACAGACTGTATTGAGCTTATAACTTGATCTGTACTGGATCTCTAAACTGAATTCAGCTGTAACACAGATTAAACACCATTAAAAAACCGGCTTTTAAGCCGGCTTTTTTGATTCTTTTTCTTATTTCAGATCATTTCTAATTTCAGATTATTTCTTGTTTCAGATTATTTCCGCAATGATCAGCCGGTTACACATACTTCCATCAAATCATCATATACCAGAATATCATTCCTCCGATGTGAAAGAACCAGCGAAGCACGATCTGCTGTAAAGGCATCAGGAATACCAATCTGATTTTTGAACAACTCTATTTTCTGTTTATCCACGTGCACTTTCCTGGCTAATGTGATATGCGGTTTAAACGGGCGATTTTCCACTTTAAAGCCGTTTTCCAGGTATTTTCGATTCAATATCCGCTGGAACCTAAAAAGCGCTGGATCAGGCTCTATACCCATCCAGAGAATGCTTCCTCCCCGGCCTTTGAACGTGCCCGGTCCGGTAAAGCGGATAGTAAAGGGTTCTCCTGCTGTCTGACGATATTCCTGTGCTGCTTCTTTCAGGGCTGTTTCGGCATTCTCTTTCTCCTGTGTTTCTCCAATAAAAACCAGAGTCAAATGAAGATTCGACGCCAGAACAAATCGTCCTTCAGGAAAACACTTCCTGCCTGTTTCTATAATCTGCTCCAGCTGTCCGATCGTCTGTTCTGGAAAACGAATCGCTGTAAAAAGCCGCATACCTGCTCCTCCGTTTGTACTGAACCTAAACTTCATTCTCATTGCACGAATGAATCGCACAATAACCAGTTTCACCGGTCCTGATCCGCATCACCTCTTCAACCTGATACAAGAAGATTTTTCCATCACCGATCTCCCCGGTAAAAGCGGACTTTCTTACCGCCTCGATTACACGATCTGCCCATTCGCGGTCCGGGACGACAATCTCAAATTTAATTTTCGGGTTCATCCATGCTTCTACATCCGAACCCCTTATTTTTTCCATATACCCCTTCTGAACACCACAGCCCATCACCTGTGATACAGTAAATCCGTTCACATCAATCTCATTCAAAGCTTCTTTAACATCTTCCAGCTTGTCTTCTCTGACAAGCGCTTCAATTTTCATGATCATATCGCTTTTATCCTGTTCTTTTTCTTAATCATGTTATCAGTCAAGTCCTGTAAAGGAAGGATAGGCATTTTCACCCTGCTGTGAAAGATCAAGGCCAATCTGTTCATCCTTCGATGCAACCCGCAGCGGCACAAAGAATCGCACGACCGAAGCACACACCCAGGTCCCCGCAGCGGCAACAACAATGCTCACCAGAATACCGATTAGCTGTGCGGCCAGCAGATGCCAGTCACCGAAAAAGAGGCCGTTCCATTTCGCGCTCGAATTAATCGCAGTCTGCGCAAAAAGTCCCGTAGCGATTCCACCCCAGATTCCGCCGATGCCGTGGCAGCCGAAAGCATCCAGTGCATCATCGATATTCAGTTTCTGCTTGATCAGCCTGGTTCCGTAGTAACAAATCGGGCTCACCAGCAGGCCGATGATCACCGAAGCCCATACTGGAACAAAACCAGCTCCCGGCGTGATCGCAACCAGCCCTACTACCAGACCTGTCGATGCTCCTACAAGCGTTGGCTTGCCATCAGCCAAAGATTCAATCAGCATCCAGCTCAGCAGCGCCGCAGCAGCCGATACAGCCGTTGTTGTAAACGCGTGGGCAGCCAGTCCGTCAGCCGCAAGAGCCGAACCAGCATTAAATCCAAACCAGCCGAACCATAGTAAACCAGCTCCCAGCAGAACAAACGGCACATTGTGAACCCTGTATTTTACGTGATCGTATCCCTTTCGTTTACCAAGCATCAAAGCCAGGACCAGCCCGCTTATGCCGGAACTGATATGAACAACATTCCCTCCGGCAAAATCAACCGAGCCGATTTCCGATAAAAATCCGCCATGCCCCCAGACCATATGTGCCAGAGGATAGTAAACTACAAAACTCCACAGACAGATAAACAGAAACAAAGCCTTCCAGTTCATCCTTCCAGCTACTGACCCGGTAATGAGCGCCGCCGTAATCATTGCAAACATCATCTGAAACACAGCAAAAGCAAGACCCGGTATCGAATCACTGTATGGCCCTGCATTCATCCCCACACCATTAAAAAACGACCAGTTAAAATCACCGATAACCCCACCTGTATTCCCGCTGAATGACAGAGAATAACCAAAGAATATCCAGAGTATAACCGTAATCCCCATCATCATCGTACAGGCCATCATGGTGTTTACCACGTTTTTACGCCGTACAAGACCACCATAAAAGAAAGCCAGCCCCGGCGTCATAACAAAAACCATTGCAGAACAAATCAAAATAAAAGCAGTGTTTCCAGTATCCATTGTTTCCTCCATTAAGATAATTTAGATAATAAAAAACGGAGCCGCGGTAATTAATTACCGCGACTCCGTTGTCTGAACTGTAAATACCCTTTAAAAAAATCAGATAAACGAAAATTGAAAAGAACCTCCGAATGAGACATAAATCGCTCTTAGCTTTATATTTTGAAATTAGTTAT
>JBMNSG010000025.1:0-24058 GCA_050945075.1 Eubacteriaceae bacterium
CGAAGAAAAAACCGCAGGCCTGGATCATGGCCATCAGCGAAAAAACAACACCTACGGCGCCGATGCCGCTGGTGCTTCCGGTCACACCGACAAAATAGGTATCGACCAGATTATAAAGAGAGGTCACCAGCATGCTGATGATGGTCGGAACAGCAAGCTTGCAGATCAGCCGGTCAACCGGAGCTGTCAGCATCATCTCGCGCTTGTTTTCCCTGCCCTGCTGAACCTTCATTTTCTCCCCTCCTTTTTAATATGAACCGGATAACAGATCGCGTAAACATTCGCTTGAAGGACAGCGTTAGACCCTGCGATCAAATCAACTGCCATGACCCGGAGCTATTGCCGATTAAAAAAGATACTGCACCAGGCAGTATCTTCTCATCGTCTGTATTGAACAAGCTGTCCGTTTTTTATTTTGCCAGCATGACTTCGATTTTATAACCGTCCGGGTCCTGCATAAAATAGAAATTCTTCTTGCCTGCGTCTATCCCCGACAGCGGCTTCGGATTGAGTCCCATTTCTTCGTGACGTTTCCATGAGGCTTCCAGATCCGGAACTGCAATAGCCAGATGTCCGTAGCCGTCTCCGAGATCGTAAGGGCCGTGCCCGTAATTATAGGTCAGTTCCAGTTCAAAGTTTTCATCATCGTCCGAAAGATAAATCAGATCAAATTTCTTGTCCGGTTTTTCTTTTTTACGGGTGACATGGAAACCAAAAGCATCTTCATAAAACTTTATTGAACGTTCTGCATCCTGCACACGCAGCATCATATGGATCATCTTGTAATTCTGCATAATCTCTCCGTTTCATTTTCAAGCCGGTTACTGTTTTCCGGCAGCTGCTGCCAGATTCCGGCTTTCTTTGTACATCTCGTAGGTTTTAAAACGCCTGCCTGCCTCACTGGACAGAAAATGATTCATAATTCCGAGAATGCTTTTCAGCTGTTCCGGCGGGGCTTCTTCTGTCCTGAGTCTGGAGATGGGCGTAAAAAGCAGCTTCTGCATCAGCAGGGCTGTACTGCGGTCAATCCGGTACTGGTATCCTTCCGGTGTTCTGCTGCCGGTAAAACAGCCTTCGTCGATACTGAAATAAAAGCTGTCTCCTGTTTCCGGAAGCGTCAGATCCGGACGGATCCCCACTGCATCGGCAAGCTTAAGCTGAAAAGCTGCTGCCAGCAGCTCCGGTTCCGTGTCCGGTTCGTGAGCCATATAGAACAGCAGGAACACCAGAATTTTGAGCAGCGCTGCATCTCCCTGATTTTCATCGTAAAAGGTATTGGTCAATTCCAGCGGATAACTGGCCAGCATCATCCGGTCCAGATCGTCGCTGATCGAATAAAACGAGTCAATAAGCGAGGCTTCCTGAATTCTTGCGAAATTCTTGCCGGGCCAGTACACGAATTCACTCCAGGCGAAAAGACGGGTGGCCGAAGCCAGCTGGGACCTGGGATTTCTGGCACCTTTTACGATGGCGCTGACCTTTCCTTCCGCTTCAGTGAACAGCGTTACCATACGGTCGTGGTCCTGAAAAGGTCGTTCCGAAAGCACCAGTGCCCGCGTCTTGACTGCCGCCATCGTTATTTCTGTTCCTTATAACCCAGTTCACCCAGATCGAAGGGCCGGTCACGCCAGTTTTCGCGGACCTTGACAAAGATCTGCAGATTAACCGGCTGTTTCAGGAAAAATTCGATATCCCGTCTCGCCTGGGAGCCGATCTTCTTGAGCATCGAGCCGTTTTTGCCAATCAGAATCCCCTTGTGGGTTTTACGTTCGCAGAACACCGTGGCTTCGATATCGATCAGGTCCTTGCCCTTCCGGGGTTTCATCGAGTCAATTTCAACCGCTATGCCGTGCGGCACTTCATTTTTCAGGAGTCTTAAGATTTTTTCACGGATCAGCTCGGACACAATAAAACGTTCCGGCTGGTCCATGACCATATCCTCCGGAAAATATTTCGGTCCTTCAGACAGCTGCTGGCGGATTACGTCCAGCAGTTCCCCGGTCCCGTCTCCTTTTGATGCGGATATCGGGATAATCGCCGTCCATTTTGCCAGGTCCTTCCAGTTGTTGATCACTCCCAGGATTTCTTCCTTGGGAATGGTATCAATCTTGTTGATCGCCAGAATAACCGGCCGTCTGGTTTTGTTCACCAGTTCCAGGATATGTTTGTCTCCCGGCCCCGGTTTCTGATCCGGTTCAATAATATAAACGACCGCATCGACATCGGCAAAGGTGTTTTCCGCCGCCTTGACCATGTAGTCACCCAGTTTGTTTTTCGAACGGGTGATACCCGGTGTGTCGATGAAAATCATCTGGGCCTGGTCATCCGTATGGATACAGCGGATGGCATTTCTGGTCGTCTGCGGTTTGTCCGAGGTGATGACCAGCTTCTCTCCCATAATGCGGTTTAACAGTGTCGATTTCCCGACGTTGGGTCTGCCGATGATGCTGACAAAACCCGATTTAAAATTTTTGTTATCTGTCATGTTTCCTCCGGTTTTCTGCCCAGTTTACCAGCCGAAAAGCGTCACGCACATTGCCCAGATTTTAGGCAGAAAAACGACGCAGCCCACGACTACCGAGGTTATCGCCATAATCAGTACTGTGGTGGCACCCAGATCCTTGGAGACACCGGCCAGAAACGAGAAGTCCTCCGTATAGAGATCGACCAGTGTTTCGATGGCTGTATTGATAACTTCGAGCGTAATGACGAAGCCGATAACCAGTATGACCGCCAGCCATTCCGATCTGGAAATATGAAAAAAGAATCCGAGCAGTACTGCAATTGTACCCATTATCAGATGGATTTTCATATTGGGCTGGGTTTTGACTACATACCACAGTCCCTGAAAGGCGTAACCGAAGCTTTTTTTGAGCCTGCCAATGCGAATCGGTTCGTTTTCCGCATAGGCTATATCCCGTTCATGTTTCTTTTTCTGTTTGGCGTTGAGTTCGGTCTGACGTTTCTGATTTTCCGTCATTTTGCGGATCAGTTCAGAATTAATGGGACCGGTCTGTGAACTCGTAAGCTGGTCCTGTTCTTCCCTGGTTTTATCCGCATACTGGATGATTCTGTAGTTATGTTCCTCTTCGCCGGAACTTCTGTGCATCTTGAGTCTACGCTTCCCCGACCCGGAAGCCTGATTCCTGTTCAAGCATCCTGGAGCTCAAGCTTGAGCTCCACACGGATTGTACTGAGAACCTTCTTTTCGCGTTCACGCATAATCTTTTTATCTTCAGGAACCATATGATCGTAGCCCAGCAGATGCATGAGCGAATGAACGGACAGATATTCCACCTCATCCTCAAAGCTCTGACCGTATTCTGCTGCCTGTTCAGCAGCACGGTCGGGATTGATGATGATATCTCCGAGCAGTACCGGCATGGCAGGATCCAGCGCCTGAAGCTCCTCCAGACTGCTGTAAACCGGAAACGAAAGCACATCGGTTTCCCGGTCGATATCCCGGTACTGCGCATTCAGTGCTTTGATACTTTCGGGCATGACAAAACTGACTGTCAGCTCCACGGGATTGAGAATCCCTTCTGAAGTCAGCCCCGCGCTGAGCGCGAATACAATCCTGTCCTCCAGCTCTTCTGTTATTTCAATATCCGTATCGTTAATGAAATCTATGTCGAGCATTTTTTCAGGCATGTTTTTTCCTTCATAAATCTGGCCTTTGTGAAAAAGGCTGCCACTTCAACCAGTGGGTCCCCTCTATTTCACAAATGCCTTTCCACTGCCGACAGTCACATCTGACTATCACTGCCCGGCTGTTTTTCTCTGAGTCTGGCCTTCTGTTTGTCATCCGCATCATAAGCGTCGACAATCCTCTGAACCAGCTTGTGACGAACGACATCTTCCCGGCCGAATTCAGTAAAGCGGAGTCCGCGGACACCGCTCAGGATTCTGCGGGCTTCCGCGAGTCCTGATTTCTTGCCGTAGGGCAGGTCAATCTGAGTCGCATCTCCCGTCACCACCATCTTGGATCCCTGTCCAAAACGAGTCAGGAACATTTTCATCTGCTCCGGTGTCGTATTCTGTGCTTCATCCAGAATAATATAGGCATTTTCCAGTGTGCGGCCGCGCATATAGGCAAGCGGCGCTACTTCAATAAGCCCTTTTTCCTGGTTTTTCTGAAATGCCTCCGCGCCCATAATTTCATACAGCGCATCATAGAGCGGACGCAGGTAAGGATCGACCTTATCCTGGAGATCTCCCGGCAGGAATCCCAGTTTTTCACCGGCTTCCACCGCAGGTCTGGTCAGGATGAGACGGTCCACTTCATTATTTTTAAAGGCCGTGATCGCCATTGCCATCGCCAGATAAGTCTTCCCGGTACCGGCAGGGCCGATTCCGAAAACAATATCGTTACTGCGGATCGCATCGATATACTTTTTCTGTCCGAAGGTTTTGGGCCTGACCGGCTTGCCACGCATCGTGTAACAGACGACATCCTCTGCAAGTGAAGAGAATTTTTCCCGTTCCTCCTTGCCGGCCATCTGAATCAGATACTCTACCGTGTCCTCTGTCGGTTCTGTCCCGGCTGCCGCCGTTTCGAAAAGCTGCGTGAGAATGGCAATGGCACGGTCCGTATCCGCCGGCGCGCCTGAAATTCTCAGCTCCGAGTCTCTGAGGCTTATTTCTACCGCATACTCGTTTTCAATCTGTCTGAGATATGCGTCGCAGGGGCCGAATACCCCCGCCAGATTTTCTGTATCCTTAATGGATAAACTTTTTACTGTATCCAGCAGTGCTTCCTCCATGATAGTCCGGTGTATAGAGACGTTTTAAAATCCCGTAATCACCAGTATAGTTAACGAGGGCAATTCCCCCAAGTGGTATATCTATATGCCATCCGGCATCCAGCGGTAAATCCATGAGAGCTGTAAGCATACAACGCAGCACCGCTCCGTGACCGACCAGCACTACAGTCTGTTCTTTTCCCGACTGCTGCTCCTGCTGCTGTGTGTCATATACCAGCTTTTCGATCCATCCGCAGGCTTCATTGTATTTCTGCTCGTAGGAATCACCTTCCGGTATCTGTTCATACAGATGATTATTCATCCATTTGAAGTATGCATCGTGATCACGCTTCTCCGCTTCTTCCGGAGTAAGCCCGTCAAAAATACCGAAATTGAATTCGCGCAGCTCATCGCTGTAAATCGGTTTGCAATTGAGATCAGCCCCCAACTCCTCCGCAATTTTTGCAGCCCTTGAAATAGGCGAACAGTAAATTCTGAGACTGTCCACATTCTTAAGCTGTGTGAGAAGCTCCTTGTGAAGTTCCGATTTCATATAAATGCCGAATGGAGAATACTCCGATTCGGTCACCCCGTTAAAACGATGTTCAAGATTCCCCTGTGTTTCAACATGTCTGACTAATAACAATTCCATAATCGTATTATAACAGATTGCAGACACTCCTTCGCCGTGATGTATGCCGGAGACGGACGTTCGAATGACTTTTTCATGATATAATTTCATGAACAGTGATGGATTCAATGTACAATGTAAATAGAATGAAATCATTACAAATACCGATCATCACTTCACAAAACCATATTACGTTTTTTAAATCAGATAAAGGAACAACCATACGGAACACAAAGATGACAAACGCGCAGAATAACTCGAAAACTACAAATACTGAGAATCAGCCAGTACTGGCTTCGCAGGAGACAGCATCTACACAGGAAGCAGCATCTACACAGGAAGCACTGTCTTCACAGACAATACCATCTTCACAAACGACTAAGCAGCAAAATAAAGCGGCAGATCAAAACGGAACATCAAGAAACAGGACAGGAAAGGCCAAAAGCAGACAGGTCTGGGCTGATGTCGGCCTCCTGTTAGTTGCCATGGTCTGGGGCGGCGGTTTCGTCTTCTCCAAACAGGCAGTTGCAGAAATGCAGCCTATGGCGCTGATGGCGATCCGTTTTACCATCGCATTCGTAATCTCGCTGGTCGTCTTCAGAAAGCACCTGATCAATATGCCCAAGGGGCTTATGAAGGGCGGCATTATCATCGGTGTATTCCTGCTGCTGGCTTACTCTGTCCAGATGATCGGCCTGCAGTATATCGGCGCCGGTAAACAGGCTTTCCTGACCGGTACCTATGTTGTGATCGTTCCTTTCATGTACTGGATCGTCAAGAACCGCAAACCGGATGTCTGGAATTTCACATCCGCTTTCATCATGCTCGCCGGAATGGCCTGCCTGTCGCTGACACCCGGAGAAGGGCTGTTCAGCAACGTGAATCTGGGTGATATTCTTACCATCCTCTGTGCTTTTCTGTTCGCAGCTCAGATTATCGCCAACGGAATTTTCGCGAAGGACTACGACCCCATCGCGCTGACGGTTATTCAGCTGGGCGTCGCTTCCATCGGCAGTATTATCTGGTGCCTGATCTCGCGCACGCCTGTCACCGGGATCTCGACAGGCGGCTGGCTGTCCGCACTCTATCTGGGTGTATTTTCCACCTTCCTGTGTGCACTTCTGCAGACCGTCTGCCAGAAATACACCAGTGAAACCCATGCTGCTATTCTCATGTGCATGGAAACTGTGTTCGGCTCGGTCTTCTCTTTTTTCTTCCTGCACGAAATGTTCACCAGCATTATGATCGTCGGCTTTGTCCTGATTTTCGCAGCTATTATCATTTCGGAAACCAAACTCTCTTTCCTGGGCTTTGGAAAAAGCGGACCGGCTGACAATGATGACCACTCCGCTGCAGGTGAATCCCGTGATCAGAATGATTCAGATCCCGCCGGCAATACCGGAAGCCGGGAAATGAAGCTGCATGTCCCGGAGCTGACAGTCAATCCTGATATGAGAGACCCCGATGGCGCGGACAACTAAACGGGCGCTGGCCGCTTCCCTGAAAAAGCTGCTCTCAGATAAACCGCTGGATAAAATCACTGTCCGCGACATTACCGATGACTGCGGTGTAAACCGCCAGACCTTCTACTATCATTTCAGTGACATCTACGATCTGATGGACTGGATTTACCTGAGCGAGGGCTTTCATGTAATCGGTGATTCCAGAACACTGAATACCTGGAAATCTGGCTTTCTCAGATTGTTTGACTGGATCCTCGAAAACCGTGATTTTGTTCTCAATTCGTATCATTCTGTTTCCAGAGAAAATCTGGAACGTTTCCTGTACCAGGAATGCTATGACCTGCTGATCTCAGTGGTCCGGGAAGAAGCAGTTCCCTACCGGGTTTCGGAAGCTGATCAGGCTTTTATCGCCGGTTTCTTCAAATATGGATTTGTGGGATTGGTGCTGGAATGGGTTGAAGATGGAATGAAAGAAAAGCCGGAAGATGTAGTAGAACGGCTGGGTGTGCTGATGCAGGGAGATATCGGAGGCGCACTGGAGCGGTTTTCCCATTGATTTACCCGGAGAAATTTGTTCGTATCAATGAATCCGGGAATTGTCCGGATATCGGGAAATTAATACTGTACGAATAACAATGAACTGAGGGAAAAACAATACTTGAGGGTGTTGAGTGTGTGGTCAAAAATCACACGTTCAACACCCTCATTTTTTTAATTCCATGGAACAGCGCTGAGTATTTTCTGAAGGTTCTTTCTGATCATTTCCGGGTCGCCAAGTGCAATCCCGTTTTTTAACATTTTTTCGCGTTCCAGAATTTGTTTATCAAAGAGCAGACTCCGGCAGTTCAATACGCATACTAAACACAAAATGAATAAGAAAACGCCTGATCAATCAAATAAACACTACCTCTGCCAGAATTTATCTTTCCCCTGTTAAAACTTCCAGAGAATATATCCGGCCGCAATTATTTCACAAATCAAAATCGCCGGAATGCCGAACTTGAAATACCATTTTTTCGTCTTATGGTGGTAATGTTTCATCCCCGCAACCGCTCCGATGCCACCGCCGAGAAGCGTAAGCAGAAAAAGCGTTTTCTCCGGAACACGCCACTGCTGCCTCTGGGCCTTGCGCTTATCACTGCCAAACACAAGGAATGTGATCAGGTTTATGGCAGCAATATAAATAATGATGCCCATGTCTAAATAATTCATATCTCGTTCACTTTCTATTTTTTATATTGCAGATTCAAAACATAAGAAAAGCACTGCAGCAAACCCGCAGTGCTGATTGTTCCATCACCCTCAAACGAGTATCTCCCGAAACTGCGGGAACTGACTGCAGACTTCGTCCACGGTCATCAGATCGTAATATCGTCCGTCTGTAATATCGCCGTCGGGCCAGTGACGGGAATAAAGGGTGTCGCGGCCGCCTTCCCGTTCCACCATCACGCCGGTGCCGTTTTTGGGAAGATAAAGCGAAACCTTCAGGTGATTGGCCGCGCCGGGTTCTCCGAGTTCGAATCCGCCCAGTTTTTCACCGCATTGCTGTTGTCTGTCTTCAAGCTGAATATCCGACAGCTTCATCAGATAATCGGTGACATCGGCGGCATTATTTTCATCGAAGGTAATGCGGTTGTGTTTGCCATCGATATTAAAGTAATAGCAGCTGGGTCTCCTGTCCCGGAACAGATAGGACGCTGTGTCTTCAAGCGGATCATCATTGGCCAGATAAGCGCGCAGCCGTTCGGTATCGTCAATGGGAAATGGCGGGATGGAAATGCCGGAGTCGACGTTCTGAATTTTGTCGGCACTGTTGAGCGTATTGAGCTGGCTCAGCTTTTTCCGGTATTCAGAGTCTCGGAAACCTACCTGAAACTGATAGTTCTGGATCGCGTCGCGTATTTCTTCACGGCTCATGACTTCTTCGACTTTTTCGCTCAGGTTTACTGTAACAATATAGGATTCAATAAACGAGTAGTCTCTGGACAGTTCTTTAAAAATGCGGTTTCTGGCTTCGTCTGCTTCCAGACTGTTTTCGTAAATGTTAAGTGTCAGATAGACCGGTGAAACTTCCGTGAGCTGTTCTTTTGCATAGACAAATATCAAATAACAGAAAGTATTCATGATTTTCCTGCTGAACCGCTGAGTAGAGGCCGTACCGGATGACTGTTCAGACGTCAGGTTACCGGTTTTTCAAGAGAAGAATCTGGAAACAGGAAAATGAAAGTATATCCTGGTGTATTCCGTTTGATACGGCGACGGGCAGACTGCGGTAACATCTGTCTGTCTTCATTGTACTCTTATTCAGGCATAAATAGACTTTAAAAATGAAGAGCAGTATCTGACTCCGTGCCCATTGGTTTTTATACACTTTTCGGAAGATGACCAAAATTACGACACGACAGTCTGTTTGTATATTTATTTTATCCGACATTGAGTCTATTATAATCTCAGAAACAAAAGAACAGATCCACTGGTAAACGAGTCGGATGGTTCACGGGACTCAATCGTTAAAGCTTAAGTCCTGGCAGTAAGATCGTAATTTATATAATGCAGAATAATGGAGGGAACAATGTATTACAGTAACGGTAATTACGAAGCATTTGCAAAACCTGAAAAGCCGAAGGATGTTGACAAAAAGAGTGCTTATCTGATTGGCTCTGGTCTGGGTTCACTGGCCGCGGCCTGTTTCCTGGTCCGTGATGGTCAGATGAAGGGCAGCCATATTCACATTCTCGAAAAAGATGCACTGCCGGGTGGCGCCTGCGACGGGATCCAGGATCCGGAAAAAGGATTTATCATCCGTGGCGGACGTGAAATGGAAAATCATTTTGAATGCCTCTGGGATCTGTTCCGCTCAATTCCGTCGCTGGAAGATCCGGAACTGTCGGTTCTTGATGAATTCTACCGCTTAAATAAGCATGATCCCAACTATTCGCTGCGTCGTGCTATTAAGAATCGCGGCGAAGATGCGGGACTGGACGGCAAATTCGGTCTTTCCGATAAAGCAGCGATGGAAATCGCGAAGCTGTTCCTGACGCCGAATGAAGACCTGTACGACAAGCGCATTGAAGACGTAATGAGCAGAGAATTCTTCGAATCACCGTTCTGGCTGTACTGGCGTACGATGTTTGCCTTTGAAAACTGGCATTCGGCTCTGGAAATGAAGCTGTATTTCCAGCGTTTCATTCACCACATTGGCGGACTTCCGGACTTTTCAGCTCTCAAATTCACCAAGTACAATCAGTATGAATCATTGATCCTGCCTATGGTCAGTTACCTGAAGGAACACGGGGTTCATTTCCAGTACAATACTACTGTCGAAGACGTACATTTTATCCGTAAGAACGGACGCAAGCTGGCAGACAAGATCATCTGCACGCACGACGGCAAACCGGAAACCATAGACCTGATCGAAGACGACCTGGTATTCATCACCAACGGTTCCAATGTTGAAGGTGCCACCATCGGCGATCAGTTCACACCCGCAGGTCTCGACCCGGAAAAAGGCGGATGCTGGAGGATGTGGGAAAACATCGCCCGTCAGGATCCTGCTTTCGGTCATCCGGAAAAATTCTGCAGCAATACGGATCTGACCAACTGGGAATCCTGCACAGTCACCACTCTGGACGACAAGATTCCGCCGTACATCGAAAAGCTGTGCAAGCGTGATCCTTTCTCGGGCAAGGTTGTAACCGGCGGTATTATCTCCGTCGAAGATTCCAACTGGCTGATGAGCTTCACCATTAACCGGACGCCTCATTTCAAGAATCAGCCTAAGGAAGATCTGGTAGTCTGGGTTTACGGTCTGTTCACGGATGTACCCGGCAACTTCGTCAAGAAGCCGATGCGCGAATGCACTGGGATTGAAATTACTGAAGAATGGCTCTATCATATGGGCGTTCCGGAAGATCAGATTCATGACATGGCAGTCAATTCTGCCAATGCTGTTCCGGTTATGATGCCTTATGTCACTGCTTTCTTTATGCCAAGAACCGAAGGCGACCGCCCGAAGGTTGTGCCGGAAGGCTCAGTAAACTTCGCATTTCTGGGACAGTTTGCGGATACCGAACGAGATACCGTGTTTACGACGGAATACTCTGTCCGTACAGCCATGGAAGCGGTCTATACCCTGCTCGATATTGACCGCGGTGTCCCGGAAGTCTTTGATTCCTGCTTTGATATCAGGACACTGCTGGATTCGACAACCAAGCTGCTTGACGGCAAGAAAGCTGTCGATATGAAGCTTCCGCTGCCTGCAGAAATTGCCAAAAATATTGGCCTGAAAAAAATTCACGGTACTGTTATTGAAGAAATACTGGAAAAATACGGCATTATCTGACGACCGCAGAACAGGACATCTGATTAGCTGAGTCTGTTTTGTAAGTTCGAATCCGTTCTGTAAATTCCGTAATCTGTAATCGGACTGCCGGGAGGCATGCCACGGATTCACACCAGCAAGATTTTTATGGATAATGTAGCAACCAGTGCGAAGCGCTCCGAAAGGGACGCTTTTCTTTGTTTCGAAAATTCAGGATTCAAATGAAAAACAGTCTGTCTCTGCAGTGGCCGGGGCAGCGTTCAGCCAGAAGCAGCTGTGATCCAATAAAAACAGTGTAACTCTGCAGCAGTACGGTTATATTAGAATTGTAACTTATTTTAATTTCACGAAGGAGTGGCCATGGAAATCCGTGTATTACGATATTTCCTGACAGTCGTCAGAGAAGAAAATATAACCCGTGCCGCCAATGTTCTCCACATCACCCAGCCTACCCTGAGCCGCCAGATCGCTCAGCTTGAAGAGGAGCTTGGCGTTACACTGTTTAACCGCGGTACCCGTAAGATCACCCTCACCGACGAGGGAATTCTACTCAGGCGCCGTGCAGAAGAAATTCTGGCTCTGGTAGACAAAACCGAAAAGGAAATGGCCGAACAGGAGGATCTGATTGACGGCGAGATCTCCATTGGCTGTGGGGAAATGGAATCGGTAAAGCTTCTTCCCCGGCTCATGAAGTCTTTTAACCTGCAGTATCCGCTGGTTACCTGGTCCGTTTATACAGCGACGGCGGATCAGATCCGTGAACGGATGGACCAGGGACTCACTGACATCGGCCTGCTGCTTGAACCGATTGATATTGAAAAATACGATTTTATCCGCATGGATGTACCGGAACACTGGGTGGCACTGCTGCTCCCGGACGATCCGCTTGCAGAAAAAGATACAGTCACGGCAGAAGACCTTATCGGCAAACCCTTTATCCTGCCGGAACGGCTGGAGGTCCGCCACGAGCTGGCAGGCTGGTTCGGTCCGTATTATGAAAAGCTGAATCTGCTTTGCACCAGCAATCTGAGCACCAATACCGCTGTGATGGTCGAACAGGGACTTGGCTATGCACTGACACTTGAAGGCGCGCTGCCGTTTCTGGACTCGAAACAGCTGGTTTCAAAACGCCTGAGCCCGGAATGGAACGGAACTTCCGTTCTGGCCTAGAAACGCGGACAGCCATTCAGTCCTGCGACCAGTCGTTTTATTGAGCATTTAAGATGCAGTCTGAGCATGGATTCATATAAAAAGTAAGTATTAGACATCAGAACAGACTGGTTCCATAATTGAAGTACAAGGCAAATATGCATATTTGCTTTGTCTGATTCAATATCTGAAACAGTCACGCTGCTTCAGATTTCCCGACAGGATGGATAAAAATGACCGAAGACGAATTATGCAGATGCTGCAGCATCAGTAAAGAAAAACTGAATGATTATGACTGCAGCGGTCTGCTCGACACCTGCTCCTGCCGGGAAGAGTATCAGGATGATGCGGTTGAACGGATCGCGTTGATCCAGTCTCTTTTAAACAACGGTCTGGATCAGGAAACCGTTGCCCGCTATCTGGATACCCGGACGGATGATGCGGTCAGGCTTCGTATTCTGAAAAAACAGCGCTGCTGCCTGTTAGAGGAAATTCACATCCTGCAGCAGGCACTGGATCATCTGGATTATATGATTGTTCAGATTCGAAAAGAAAGCGACGCAGAAAAGCAGCGTTCAACTGACTAGTTTATACCGCGGTGTGCCGGGTGATGGCAACAGCCACCATACAGGTCAGGAGCTCAGCACAGGGAACGGCCAGCCAGACACCGGTAATGCCCAGATATGAGGATAAAATAAATACAGCCGGAATAACCAGCGCCAGCCCCCGCAGGATGGAAACGGTGAAGCTTTTCCCTGCCAGAGTCCGCGCTGCCAGATAATTGACGGTAACAATATTAAATCCGGTAAACAGAAATGACCAGACGTAAATATCGATTCCGGGTACAGCCAGTGAAATCAATGCTGAATCCGCATCCTGACTGAACAGGCCGGCAACAAAACTGCTGTTGGGAATGGAAAGCGCAATGATTACAGCGGCAAAAGAGACAGCCGTCCATACAGCCCAGCGGTAAATGGTGTGGGCTGCTTCGTTTTCTCCCCTGGCGCAGGCAGTACTGACAATGGGCTGGATCCCCTGCCCGATCCCGTTAAAGACGGAGACAATGACAATGGCCAGATTGGCGATAATCCCGTATGCTGCCACACCAGTGTCCCCTGCCAGACCGAGAAGAATGTAATTAAATACAATGATGACAATACCGGAGGAGATTTCATAGACCAGTGACGGCAGTCCCAGCCTGCAGGTAGTAAGCAGGCTTTTGGGATTCCACTGTTTCCAATCGAATCCGGTCTTTTCTTTCCAGAAAGTCAGATGGAAATGGTTGTTGCCCCGCAGTTTGTGCTCCAGCATGATGAGCATGGACACCACCGGTGAAAAACAGGTGGCGAGGGCAGCCCCGAACATCCCCATTCCCATCGGAAAAACCAGGATATAATCGAATATGATATTAAATAATGTCCCGATCAACTGGGCCCGCATGGCCAGGCGCGGGGCCTGGTCATTTCTGACGAAACACATAAACAGAGAATTCATCATAAACATGGGGCTGAACAGCGTTATCGTCCGGATATAGACCGAGGTCAGTTCCAGTACCTGACCCGATGCGCCAAGAGCTGCGGAAATCCTGTCCGCAAAGAAAAAGCCGCAGCAGGAGAAGATAAGTGACAGCGTAAGACTCAGAGCGATGGCTTCAGAAAACACTGCATCAGCACGTTCTGTTTCCCCTTTTGCCTGCAGCATGGAAAAGCGGATAGCCGAACCCGTGGCGATCATCATTCCGACTCCGAATACCAGGCTGTAAACCGGTAGCGCAATGTTCAAAGCAGCCAGTCCGTCTGCTCCGACTCCGCGTGCAATAAACAGTGTATCTGCCAGGACATAGCAGGACAGCCCCACCATACCGGTCACGGAATGCAAGGTATAGCGAAGATACTCTCTAAACAGATTATTCTGCTGTACGGTACTCATATTTTCTCCGATCTCTGTCCTTTTATCTCTATTTATATCTTCTGTTTCATTTAATACGTTTATGCTTCTGTTTTTCTGGCAGACTGTGCTGTTTCAACCCGTGCTGTTCTATACAATTGTTCCAGTATAACAGAAACAGATCAATAAAAAACTCCGCAGTTAGCGGAGTCTGTGTGGCTGGTTGTTATTTTACTTCCCATGCCTTTTCAATAATCTGATCTTCCAGCGGTTTGTCCATGGCATCTCTTTTCTGACCGACAATTTTATCCGCTTCTTCAATACCGGAAATCACTTTACCAAATGCAGCGTAGTCACCATCCAGATGCGGTGCATCGGAGGTCATGATAAAGAACTGTGATCCGGCGGAGTTTTTATCCATGGAACGGGCCATCGAGATAACGCCTCTTTTGTGCTTCATGTCATTTGCGAAGCCGTTTGAAGCAAATTCACCGTGGATCGTATGTCCCGGGCCGCCCATGCCGGTTCCTGTGGGATCGCCGCCCTGGATCATGAATCCCGGAATGACACGATGGAAGATAAGACCGTTATAAAAGCCTTCATTAACCAGTTTCAGGAAATTTTTTACTGTTTCCGGAGCAACTTCCGGATACAGTTCGATTTCGATCTGATTTCCGTCCTTCATCTGGAGGATTACTTTGGGATTGTTTTCTACTGTCATACTTATCTCCTTTTCAAAACTGAAGCTTCCTGAATTTTTCCTGACAGCTTCTTTTCTGTTTCTATATAGTATACCCTTGACACGGACCCGGTCACAACCAGTCTTTCAGTTCATGGCAGGATCTTCAGAACCTGAAGAGTCAAAAGTCTGTTTTGATTAAACTGTTTATCTGAATGAATCTGATTTTCCTGTTCCAGTTTGTCCATTTTCACCTGCTGATGCTGTATATTACCTGTTATTTTTTAATCAATAGAAGTAATGAATAAAATATCAGTTAATCATTTACATTAATTGAAATATCATTTAAAATAATGAGCAAGTCACCCCTCTTATTATTTGAAGCAGGTAATTCTGTAATTAGAATATCGAAGGAGAAAGAACACTATGGAATTTGTGGAGACGGAAAAGAGATCGGAGAGTATTGCCCGCATTAACAGCCTGGCGGCGGCTTCCGCCTGCGGAGATAAACAGGCACTGATCGATTTGATCGGCCGGCTCGATCCTCTTTTCCGGAAATACGCAGGCAGCTTTTCACAGTGCGGAGAACCGGAGGACGTTTATCAGGATATCGTCGTGTATCTGATTGAGTTTATCAGATCCCATGATATTTACAAAATCAAGAACTTTGCAGGTTACTTCAAAATGAGCCTGATTAACCGTCTCAGTGAAAAGCAGCGTCAGATCAGAAAAAGCGATCTGCTCAAGGATCTGCGTGCAGAAGATATTCTGACCGAAACAGCCTCACCATCGGCAGAAGAGACGGCTCTGCAGAAATCCAGGCTTTCCAGAGCCGATGTTCTGAATTGTATGCATATGATGAAGGAGCTGAGTAATCTGGATCGCGATCTGATTTTTCTTCGTGACTGCGGACATACACCGGGTCTGTGCGCCAGCATTCTGGGAGTAAACATCAATACCGTTTACTACAGACTGCGCAGGCTGGGGACGATTGTCAGAAACCTGCTTAAAAACGGTAATTTTGAAAATATGCCCTGTGCGGATATTTACAGTGATTACGAAGATCGTGAGGGTTGCGAAGACCATTCGAGTTGAATAAACAGCATTCCGTTAATGCCCGATTGTTGACTAAACTGACTGACCATTGGTCCGAACCACAATGCGTAAAGCCGCCGGGATTGAAAAGACAAAAGCCTGATTCTCATAAAACCATCTGAGTATAAAAAAGAGCGGATAAAGATTATCCGCTCGCACTCAGCGTCGTCTTCTATGTGTTTTTTGATTAAACAACATGATCAGGAGACTGCCAATACAAAACCCGGTAAAATCAATCCAGACATCAGTGATCAGTCCCGCCCGGTTTGGTGTAAACAGCTGAATGGTTTCATCAATGAGCCCGGCGGACATTCCACACAGAAACAGAAGACTCCAGGGCTTGTTCTGATACACCCACAGCAGCAGCGTCAGTTCGATTCCGAGAATCGCATATTCTGCAGCATGGCCCGTCTTTCGAACAATAAAATCGTCCGCCATCTGCAGATTACTCAACCCTGCACTGCCTAAAAAGGAATTAATCGCTTCACGTATCCGGGTGCTGAAAGAACCGGACTCAGTGCCGGTCACCATCGAATTACCCCAGATAAAAGCCAGCGTGGCAAGGATCAGCACCACCAGCAGCCAGATTTTCCACTGGTTGGATTTTGTGGAACGTTTCAGACTTTTTGCGTTTTTACTCATTCCGTTATTATAACCTATTGGAAAAATAAGTGGTAAATGACCGTGTTTTAAAACAGACGTACCGGCTCGTCTTTCATATAGGAAGTATAACCCACAAAATCTGTCTGAATGCTCATGTTGTTGTCAATGGTATACTTGCTGACAGCACCATTGGGCAGAAACTGGAATTTAACCTGTTCTGCCGGAATCCCGGCGGCAAATGAGAGCCAGGTCTGAATTGCAGTTCCGTGAGAAACGATGACAATGGTCTTCCCGGGATTCTCCCGGACAAGTTTCATAACAGCACTGGTTACCCGCCGGTAAACATCCTGAACACTTTCCCCGCCCGGGGCCTGAAATTTCTCGGGGTGCGTTTCAAAAACATTCATAATGTTATTGTACTGACTGTTGCACTCATCAAAATTGAGTCCCTGTAGAACACCGCCGTAAATTTCAATTAAATCGTCTATGACCACCGGCTTTACATCAGGATGATATTTCAGCAGTCCCTGCATGGTTCTGCCGGAACGCTGGAGCGGGCTGACATAAGCGGCATCTACCGGAATATCTTTAAAATACTCACCCAGCTCGTCCGCCTGCTTCAGACCGTCTTCTGTCAGGAGCCCGTCAATGGTTCCCTGGAAAATATGATCCAGATTCTGATAGGTCGTACCATGTCTTACAATATATAATGTCGTATTCATTCAAACAGCTCCAATCAAAAGAAACAATCAAAAACAGATACAATAAAAAACCTCTGGTATTCATTATAACAAAAACCAGAGGTTCGCTTATTTAATGACAGCCGTGATTTCCGCAGCTGTGTCCTTCATGTCCGCCGCAGCTGTGACCGGCTCCGTGACTGCCGCAGCTTTCACCTTCTGCATGTGAATGGTGGTTGCACTGCACGTCCGGATTATAGTTCAGGGATTCGTTCAGAAATGCTGCGACTGCATCGTCTGCATCTCCGGAGACGCCGCCGTAAAGTGTTACGCCTGCATCTGCCAGAGCGTTGCGCGCTCCCCCGCCGATTCCTCCGCAGATCAGCACATCGGCTCCGATTCCGTTTAACAGACCTGCCAGGGCACCATGTCCAGTGCTTCCGGTATCTGCCAGATACATCGCTGTTACCTGTCCGTCTTCGACATCATACAGCTTAAAAGTCTGGGTATGTCCGAAATGCTGGAAGATCTGTCCGTTATCGTAAGTTACTGCAATTCTCATTTTATTTCCTTTCACATTTACGCGGACAGCTGTTTCTTCTGCAGCAGCCTTCCGGCCCCTGGCAGACAACAACGCTCCCGCCGCCTATTACGAGTTCTCTGCCATTGACCAGTACATCCGCAAGCTTCCTGCGGGCCGATGCATAGACTGCCTGAACCGTCGTTCTGGCTACATCCATGCTGGCTGCACTTTCTTCCTGTGACAGGCCCAGCAGATCGATCAGACGAATGCTTTCATACTCGTCAAGTGAGAGCATCACCTGCTCTTTTACTTCCCCGTCCGCCGGGGCAAATCGCCGGCAATCCGGCATCGCGCAGATGCGCCGTTTTTTACAGGGTCTTGGCATGGAACTCCTTTCGTTCATTCATTTTATTCTGGCATATGTCAATAATGCTATTATACGTAATATCTGACTTATGTCAAGAATGAAATTTGCGCAATACCCTGTTTTTAATAATTTTATCTTATTCAGTAAGAATAATTTACCATTCTATATCCATCAAAGGGTCTTCTATTATATAATGTTGGCAGAACAACAACTAATGGAAAGAACATCATGAAAGATCAATACGGACGCAACATCAACTATATGCGGGTATCCGTGACTGACCGCTGCAATCTGCGCTGCACCTACTGCATGCCCGCAGAGGGCGTCCCCCTCTGCAGTCACGACGATATCCTCCGGGTCGAGGAAATCGACAGTATTATCAGGACCGGCGCGTCCCTGGGAATCAACAAGGTCCGCATTACCGGCGGAGAACCGCTGATCCGGCGCGGCATCCTCAAAATCGTCGAAAACACCGTCAATACCCCCGGCATCAGCAGTGTATGCATGACCACCAACGGCATCCTGCTCCCGCAATATGCCACGTCTCTGAAAGAACTGGGACTGGAACGGCTGAATATTAGCCTGGATACCTTAAATCCGGACCGCTACCGCAAGCTTACGCGCGGAGGAGATCTGGCTGATGTCCGCAAAGGACTGGAAGCAGCTGCCAATGCCGGCTTTACCGGTACCAAGATCAATACGGTGCTCATAGGCGGGATCAACGATGATGAAATTCCTGCCCTGGCTGCTCTTTCGCAGGATCATGAGCTGTCGGTCCGCTTTATCGAGCTCATGCCGATGGGTCAGTGCATGGACTGGCCGGAAGAACGTTTCCTTGCCAACAGCAGCGTGCTCACTGCCCTGCCGCAGCTGGAACCTGCGGGAACTGACGGCGTAACCCGGCTCTACCGCCTGCCCGGCGCTAAAGGCACGATCGGGCTGATCAGCCCCATGAGTGCACATTTCTGCCCGGACTGCAACCGCATCCGCATCACATCAGACGGCAGACTCAAGCCCTGCCTGCATTCAGACACCGAAATCAACCTGAAGGGCATTCCGGAAGAAGAACTGCTTCCTGTAATGGAAGAGGCTGTTTACCGGAAACCGAGCCGGCACCGCCTTACAGAAACCCACCACAGTGAAAGCCACCGCACGATGAACGCAATCGGCGGTTGAACAACAATTACCGGAAACGAAATATCGATCAGATATGATGATTCAGATAAAACACATGTAATACAGATAATCAGAACAGAATGGAACGAAATATGGCAAAAGTAATCTCCGTCAATATAAGTGAAAAAAAAGGGACCATCAAGGTCCCGAAGAAAGAAATCCAGCTTAAGATCCGTCACGGCATCATTGGCGATGCCCACGCCGGCGACTGGCACCGCCAGATATCCCTGCTGGCAGAAGAAAGCATTGATACCATGCGGAATTCCTCCCCGATCACACTGGATCCGGGAATCTTTGCAGAAAACATCAACACAGAAGGCATTAATCTGAAAGCACTTCCTGTAGGCACGCGGCTGCGCATAGGCGAAACTGAAGTGGAAGTCACGCAGATTGGCAAGAAGTGCCACAATGACTGTGAAATCAAACGTCAGGTAGGTCACTGTGTTATGCCCACAGAAGGAATTTTTGCTGTCGTCATCCGTGAAGGCATCGTAAAGCCCGGAGATGATATTGAGATTTTGTCGGAAGGTACCGGATCCAGTTCATATTGCCCGGAATGACCACCTCCATTTATTGTTATAATAAACAGTAAATCAATACTGAATTTATAACGATAAGGAATGGAATATTATGTCTAAAACCAAGAAAATTGTTCTGGTGATTGTCTCCGTCATTGTTGTGCTGCTGTTGTGCGCAGGCGTCTACGCCTATAGTTTGTATAGTTCCACACAGGGGGAATCACTCTCTGATTCACAGGTAAGTGCCAGCACCGCATCCGATCTTTCTGATGATGTGACGAATATCGCACTCTTCGGAATAGACAACCGCTCCGCAGATGATGCGGGCCGTTCCGACACGATTATTATCGCATCCATCAATAAAAGCAACAAAAGCATTCGTCTGACCTCAGTGATGCGTGATACCTTTGCCAAAGTCACTTCAAGCGACGGCACAGTCTCCTATCAGAAGATTAACGCCGCTTACGCGCTTGGAGGCGCTGCATCCGCCGTTAAAGCTTTAAATGAGAACTTTGACCTGAACATCACTAAATATGCAACCATCGATTTTGACGGACTTGTAGAGATCATTAACACACTGGGCGGCATTACACTTAATATTGAAGACCAGTCCGTCCTCGATAATGCCAACGAAACCATTCAAAACGAGTATAACAGCTCCGATTTGATTCCCGGAACCGGTGAACAGGTTCTTGACGGCCTGCAGACACTGGCTTATGCAAGAGTCCGGTATGCAGACTCCGATTATGGGCGTACCAGCAGAGCCCGTCAGATTCTGGAAGCAGTCCTCTCTAAAGCAAAAGCAAGCGGTACCATGGAAGCTCTGAACATGATCTCCACTATCGCCCCTTATATTGATACATCCCTGAGCGTAAGCGAAATGACTGACTATGCCCAGACTATTATGGATTCCAGCTACACAGTGCAGGAATTTTCCGTCCCGACAAAAGAATACAGCCTGTACGGCTATGACAGCCAGGGACAGTGGTGCATTTATCCAAATACACTGGAGGATAATGCCAAGCTGCTGCATCAGACTATATACGGGCAGAATGTTCAATATACGCCAAGCAGCGAGCTGCAGGAAATCAGCAGCCAGATCAGCAGCGAAGCCGGACAGAGGAGTGAGTAGAAAGTAAAAATCCCGTTTAAACAATTGAATGCTACCCCTGAGCAGGACACTGAAAAATGATAACTACTCAGGGGGATTTCTATGCCCGGAGTCGCACAGACCGCCAGCTGGTACGTGTACTCTATCGTAATCTGTTATACTGGTACTATTAAAATGAACAGGAGTGAGTATGAATTTATACGGTAAAAAAGTTTTGTTAAGAGCAATTGAAGAAGAAGATTATGAGCTTTTACGCAGTATGACCAATGATCCGGCCACTGAAAGTATGGTTATCGGATGGTATTATCCGGTGTCGAAAATCGCATATAAAAAATGGCTGGATTCTTATATAGGCAGCAATGAAACAATCCGTCTTATTATTGAACGGCTTGATACCGGTGAAGCAATCGGCATGACTTCTATCGACAGAATCGACTGGAAAAACAGGTCATGTTATTCAGGCATTAAACTTTTGAAAGCAGAAAATAAACAACAGGGCTTTGCCACCGATGCTTCAGCGACAGCATTCAATTATGTGTTTAATGAGCTTCAGCTTAATCGTATAAATATTACAGCACTGCGAAAAAATTTTTCACCGAAAATCCCGATCCGTTTTGGCGCCAAACTCGAAGGCATTCAGCGCCAGGCTGTTTATAAAAATGGAGAGTACCAGGATGTTATCCTATATGGAATTTTAAAAGAAAATTTTCTGGAAGCCGTTAAGAATTATTAACGGGCTTTCAGGCCCGGTATCTCGGGAAGTAAAGATTATTTTCAGCTTTCTGTCTTTTCCCCGTCAAAAACTCATATGCTTCCGGCAGGAATATTTTGCGTCCACTGTAAAAGCGGCGGGGACTTCCTTTATAAAATCCTTTTTTATAACGGAGCAGATCATCATCCTGAAAGCCAAGTCCCCCTCCGAGATGCAGGGTTTTAAAACCGTTACGGCTGCCCCAGACAGCTGTCCGGTACAGAAGCAGATTGTTGGGTGCCAGAATCTGATATTCCCGCAGTGAAGCTGCCAGATGATAATTGATCATTCCGTTACAGAGAAGGGCAATGGCCATGGCAATCACGGTACCATCTTTTACGGCATAAAAAACAAGCTCATTATCAGGCAGATCGTTCAGGATGCTGTCATAGAAATCGTCATTAAAGTAATAATAATCCATGGCATGATCCCGGTCCATGGTATTATCGTAAATACGTTTGAAACTTTGAAACAGTTGTGGCGAACGTCCGCAATAAATTTCCACTCCGGACTTCATAGCTTTGCGAATACGGTTTCTGTTTTTACTGCTCATATTTTCACTGATTGTTTCAGGACTGCTCAGATCCATTGCTATCGTGTCACCAAGGGCAATCTGTTCATACATATCCCCTGTCTGTTCCTGATTGTTAAGTATCGGATGAAAACGGACGTATTCACTAACTGTATGATTAAAACTGCACCATGCAGAATAAGCACGATCTACTGCCGTTAGATCTCCTTCTCCTTCAAAAATCCATCCCCCATAACCGTAAGGGGTTATATGATCAAAATATTGGCCGGATTCGATCTGACCGGTAAATCTGGGATCGTCTGCTATATCACGACGCATGACCACCTGAATTCCACGCAGACTGCCATCATCATAAGAGACCAGCATTGGTTCTCCGTCACCATGGAGCTTGAAAGCTCTCACATAACCGGAAAGCCAGTATACATCATGATCTTTGTAAGATCTGACAATCTCATCCCATTCATCAGACTGGTCCAATCCGTAAAATCGCAGCTTTTTTTTACTCATTTTCAGTTCCTTTTATAATCAAAATATTTATTTTAAAATAATCCGGCAAATCCGATCCACGTCTTCAAGCGGCAGGTCCGGAAACAGCGGCAAAGTTAAAACCTGGTCTGCTGTTTGTTTTGCAATCGGTGTCGCTGTCGACGAATAAACAGAACGATAGCAACTATAATCATTAATCAACGGATAAAAATAACGCCGTGTAAAGACATTATTCTGCGCCAGTTCACTATAGACCTGTTCCCTGTCTTTTTTGAAGACATACGGGTCAAACAGAACTGGAAAGTATGCATAATTATCAGTGACGCCCTTTTGCGGTGTTTTGAGTTTTATTCCTGGAATCCCTTCCAGATGCATACGATATCGTTCAGATACCTGTTTTCTTTTTTTTATATTTTCATCTACATAACGCAGATTACAGACCCCCATTGCTGCCTGAAATTCATTCATTTTCGCATTCGTGCCCACGTCATCCACTGTGGTCTGAGAAGTGATTCCAAAATTTTTAAGATTATACAACAAAGGCGTAAGCATTGGATCGCTGTAAGTGAGCGCTCCTCCCTCAATCGTATTAAAAACCTTGGTTGCATGAAAACTGAACATCGAGATATCACCAAAATTCCCGATACCTGTTTCACCGACTTTAACCCCAAATGCGTGCGCTGCATCATAAATCACTTTTAAATGATGTTTTTCAGCAATCTCTTCAATAGCATCGATATCGCAGATGTTCCCATATACATGGACCGGTATGATCGCACTGGTATGCCGGGTAATCAGTGATTCGATTTTTGAAGGGTCGAGTGTATAGTTTACCGGATCAATATCACAGAAAACCGGTGTAAGACCGTTATCCGAAATCGCATGTGTTGTCGATGCAAAAGAAAACGGCGTGGTAATAACTTCTCCTGACAAACGCAATGCCTTAATTGCGGTAAATAAAGCAAGGTGTCCGTTAACAAACAGCGACAGATTTGGTGCTTTCAGATAATTTCTGACCTGTTCTTCAAATTTCCGGTGTACAGGCCCCATATTAGTGAGCCAGGCCGATTCAAATATCGGTCGTATTTCTTCTGTATATTCTTCAAGTGTCGGAATAGACGATCGAGTGACATTAATTTTATCCATTTAATTTTCTTTTTCTGAATCCCTTAACCGTATCGATCAGATAGGATAGGCATTCGAACTTTAGTAAATATGCTGTTCCCAGATAAAAAACCATTCCGGTCAGAATCTGCAGGATCAGCGTAATCCAGTCGTTGAGATTGAGCAGCAGGATCAGATAGCACAATACAAACATAACAAGTGAAAGCAGTAAAGAAGGCA
>JBMNSG010000026.1:0-23420 GCA_050945075.1 Eubacteriaceae bacterium
GCAAGTATACAGACGCCGGCCGGTTTACTGTTTTACAGTCCGGCAGGAATCAGGCAACGCCTGTCAGTTCACGCAGGAACTTGGGAACCTGCAGTGCTTCTGTGGGGCCGACAACAACCTTCCAGTCCGGAAGTTTTTCCTGAACATCTCCCTGAAGGACTGCTACCTTGCCGGGGAGAATCAGGGTTTTGTTGTTGGTTCTTGACGCAATATCGGAATTCTTGATGGCATCGGCAATGGTGCCGGCACCGAATTTACCTGCAGCCCATGCTGTCAGGACCGAATATCCGCCCGCATCCGGAATAATCAGGTAAGACGGAACCTTTGAACGTTCGATTTCACCGGAAATAACGAAGTAGGACAGTGCGAAGTCAACGGTAACCAGAACAGGTGCATCCTTGTCCGGTTTGTTAAATTCGTAAATCTTGGTTTCAACACGCATCGGCTTCTGAGGATCTGTGAAGATATTCTGTCTCAGGCCGAACAGCGGCAGAGCCTTGGCATAGTCGACATCGTTCATGACGATAATGGAACCGTAGCGGAGCACGAACATGGAGGCCAGAGCGACTTCCATCTGGTCATTGCCGTCTGCCAGTTCATTTACGAATACAACTGAAGGATAACCGAAAGTTCTGTCATCTCCCTTAAGAGCAGCTGTACGGATGTCAACAGCGTTGCGGTACGCTTCTTTAATCGATTTTGTTCCGACGTTCAGGATCAGTTCCTTCCAGCCGGCTTTTTCGACAGCTTCCACTGCATCATGCAGGTCTTCGATGGATTCTCCTGAAACACCGAGGACGATCTTGTTGGCAGCAGCCAGTGCAGCCATTTCTGCTGCATTTTCCTTGTTGGCACCAACCAGAATCCCGCCTGTTTCCGCCAGAATCGGTGCTGCAGCTTCCGCAGCAGCCTTGTCTGAAGCAACTGCCATCGGAATTCTTCCGATTTCTTTTACTCTGTTAAGCAGTTCGACAAAACGATCGAGATCTTCTACAAAACGAACGGAAACAACTTCTGCAAACATGTCTTCGCCGATTCTGTCGTAATGAACCGTTTCAAGATCCGCAAACACCTTGTCTACAGCTGCCGGGGTTTCCTGGTCATTCACAGCCGCTGCAAAAAGTGACTTGTGAACGTATGTTTTTTCGTGACGGAACATAACCGTTTCGCCGCCGATTTTGGTTTCGGTTGCGCCCTTGCCAATGGTGATGGTCTTCATTGGCGGAGCTGTTGCTTCCGAAAGCTTAGCTTTATTGTCATCTGAGATATGAGGACATGCACTGATGTCCGCACTCCCTGCAGCCACCTTCATCGAGAAGGCCATGCAGGTCGGAAAACCGCATTCTTTGCAGTTTTTCTTGGGTGTCATTTTGAAAATATCAAGTCCTTTTACAGCCATCTTACGCCTCCTGTGTCAGTGCTGAAATCAATTCGGATGCAGTTTCCGCAGACTTCGGATGTCTGACGATAATTGCATTGCTTCCGCCTGTCAGGCAGGCTGCAGCTGTAGCGACTTCCATATCGATGCCGCGGGTTTCAAGATCGCCCCATTCAGGCATTTCCGCTTCCGGGAAGACGGCTTCCTTGACTGTCCACGCATCGTTGGCGATATTAGTAATAATAGGCATCTGCAGGTCGGTATCATTCTGACCCAGAGCGGCCAGACGGATTCTGTCCATGGTTGAGGCAACATATTCAAAACCGTAACCGACAGCAGCTGAACCGATATCCATAACAATGGCTTCCGGCTTGATACCCTGCTGGCTTAAAAGAATGTTAAGCTGTTTTGCGAGGTTAATATCTACAGCAGATTCACCAGAAATTTTATGTCCTGCTGAGTTTCCGGCAATCCCGACTGTCTTGTAGTTGTCTTCCACAGCTGAGAACAGAACCACGTTCTTGTCCATCAGTGCGTTTGAAACAGCCTGGAACAGCTGAGCGTCTTTTTCCGCGTTTTTGCATCCGCCGATCATGAGCGGAATGTCAACAGCAGCTTCGACATTAACAGCCGTCTGGACACAGTCTTCGACGGAACGGTCTGCTCCATTCGGATCTGCACTGGAAAGTGAAAGCAGGATAAAGTCTGCTGCCGTATTGTCCTGGACAAACTTGGCCCAGAGAGCCGGATCATCCATGACTTCACCGTAGACTTTGTCAAACACTTCGCCCCAGTCTTCCGGTCTGGTATCTGTGATTTCGATTCCGACTGCCGGTTTGTTTCCGGTATCAGTCAAAAACAGAAGATCTTTTTCTCCGCCGAGCTTGATGGCCTTTTCACCTGTCCCGATTGTGATCTCTTCGATACTGCCGGGATACTTCTGTGCTGTTTTCTTAAATGGCATATATTCCTCCTCGTGAATGTACACGTTTTAATGATGCCCGTGACCGGCTCCTCATATCCGGACCGGGGGCATATTGCCTGTTATGAAATCAGAATACAGCGTTGTTAAGCAATTGTCAATCAAGATTACCTGTATATACGGGTAATCTTAAAAAATTTACAAATCAGTAATTTTTTCGCGCATTTTACGAAAATATTATCTGTTTAAGGTTCTGTCTTGTGGCCGCAAATGTTTACTAACCCGGTTATTGTTATACTTGTTAAACTCCATTCATTACTGTAAGATGCTAATTTTTTCCATTTAACTGGTTTTCCTGTCTGTACCGGCCTTTCAGAATCCATTTTCGGATCAAACAGCTGCCGGGTCCAGGTCGGTGCTTAGAAAAGGCAGCAGCCGGATTCCTGAGTAATAATTCCTGAACCGAATGGATATAAATACAATGAAATCATATATCCGGAAAGTTCCGGTCTGGAAAGGAAAAAATATGAAACTCAAAAAATCTCCATTTTTAACCACGATGTCCATCATCGTGATCCTCTTCTGCGCCGTCACACTGGTGGAGGTCCTTGGTCTGCTGACCTCTGCTTTCGGGACAGACCTGCTCTCGAAAATGGGCTTTCTCAACACTGCCCTGAACACCGTAGTGGCATTGATCACAGTTGCCTGCGGCCTGGCTACCGGAATCGCCTCACTGACCCGGAAAGATGCCAACCTGGCATTCTGGTCCGGCATGGCTTATTTTATTCTGGTCGTATATTCCGTGATTATGAACTGGATTACCAGCGGTTTTTACTGGACTTCCATGATCACGATGATTATCCCTATTGTGTATCTGGCTGCTCTGTACCAGACTAAAAACGAAGATGTGGTATCGAAATGAAAAAAGATGAAGCCTCACAGGCTTCATCTTTTTAGGTTACTGCACCGCTTTATTCCTTCGCCAGCTCTTTCAGCCGCGGGACAAAGATATCCCCCATCACAGCCAGGTCTTCTGCATCGAAGGTATCGCCGATATCCGAATCGTACAGAATCTGGGCGTCCGGTGGGAATTCCTCGTCGCCGTTCCAGAGAATAAGTGTGATCCAGATGTCGGGCAGGAATTCGAAACGGATCGAAAAATCACCGCGGCCGCTGCGGCCGCCGCCCAGCTTTTCTGCTGCTTTTTCCAGTCCCGGATACATCTGGGGATGGGCAAAGGTAAAGGCGGAGCGTTTGAGCACTCGCCCCTCATAGCTGGCGTAATAGTGATTGCCACCGGGAATGTCCTTGTAGGACAGGGCTTCGGGACGGTGGTCTTCCGGCTTGCCGGCTTTTTTATTCTGCAGCCAGCGCAGGATCATCACATAGGTTTTATAGTCAGGACGGGCTCCGTCAAAGGGTTCGACCGATCCATCCGGCCAGGACACACGGTAAAGCTGTCCCATAAGCGGTACATCGAAGGTCCCGCCGCCGCTTTCATCGGCCAGAAACGGAATACCGGTGTTCTTTTCGATTTCCCGGGGATCATAATCCCCGAAAATATTGGCGTAATGCTCGTACGGGATCCTCCCCATACGCTTGTCTTCAATGGCTTCCTGAACCTGTTTTTTGTCCAGAAGCGCTTCCAGATACTTATTGTTCATTTTTCCTCTGTTAATCAGGAAGTCCGCATTTGCCTGATTCAGGCAGCTGCGGGCTTTCTCTTCAATTCTTTCTTCTTCTGCTGACACAGGTCTTTTTTCTGCTGGTACGTGCATAGTAAGTCTGCATCAGCCTGTTTTTATATATCCGAGTTCGGGAACAGACTCTTGTCGGTATGCGGAATGAAGCAGGCAGACAGGAAATCGTCCATATAGGACCGGTCCGCCGAAAGCTCGATATAGGTCATATTCTGGGCCAGCTCCGTGGTTTTGCTGCGTCCTTCTTCCAGTGTCAGGGCCAGGTAGGCACCCTGAAGCGAGGAGTTTCCTATGTAGTAATAGGTTTCCTCCGGAATATCCGGCAGCATGCCCAGGCGGATGGCATTTCTGATGTTGATGTTGGTGCCGATGCCGCCGGCGATATAGATGGCGCTGATCACTTCCACCGGCATGTCAATGCTCCGCAGCAGTGTGGCAATGGCAGAATAAACCGCGCCCTTGGCCTTGATGAAGTTGTCGATGTCCACCTCGGTCACATAAATTTCCTTTTCTGCAGGGGTCTGCGGCAGATCTGGTGATGCGATGATGTAGCGGCCGACACCGTATTCATCAAAAACGATACGCGGTGTGTCCAGTTCCCGGTTAATCTTCCCGCGCCCGTCGATGATGCCGGTCTTCTTGAGCTCGCAGATCAGGTCGATAATCCCGGATCCGCAGACAGACACGGCTGCATCCCCGTTGATGGTGGCGTAATGCGGTTCCAGATCGTCATCTATCGTAATCTGTTCGATCGCGCCCGGCAGTGCCCGCGAGCCGCAGTCAATTTCCCCGCCTTCGAAGGCAGGACCCGCCGAGCAGGCGCAGGTCATCATGAAATCACTGTTGCCGAAAACAATTTCCCCGTTGGTGCCCAGGTCGACGAGCATCGAAAAATCCTCGTTCTGCCAGATAGGCACCGCAAAGACGCCGGCGGTAATGTCGCCGCCCACGTAAGATGCCACACTGGGGGAAATCCAGACGTCCGCCGCCGGATTCACCGGAAGCTTGCTTTGGTAGCCCATAAGCACCGGTACGTGGGTAATTGCCGGAATATAGGGCTCGCGGCGCAGATATTCGGGGCTGATGCCCAGGAACAGATGGGTCATGGTAGTGTTGCCGGCAATCGCCAGCGAGACAATGTTTTCCGGCAGGATCCCGGCTTCCTGAATAAGCGAGCGGATGAGCGGTGTTATCGTGTTTTTTACGATTTCTTCACGCAGCCGCAGCAGTCCCCCGGGCTTTTCAGCGTAGACAATACGGTTGATGACATCGGCTCCGTAGCTGGCCTGGGTGTTGCTGGTGGAGGCCTTGGCTTCGACTCTGGCCGTGTTCATATCGACCAGCAGCGCCGCCACCGAGGTGGTCCCGATATCAACGGCCACCCCGTACATGGGCATGGGCCCGTCCCCGCCTGCCACATACAGAATCTTGGCGCGTCCTTCGCCGCTTTCCCTGTAGATGGCGCGGACATTGAAATCATTGGTCCGGAGCAGATCGGGAAGGAATTTGAGCGTGGTGATCGAGATATCCGCTTCCAGACCCGTGGCCTGGCGGAAACAGCGGCGGAAGCGCTCGTCATCGGCAATATTATCATCAAGACTCGGCTGCGGCAGATCAAGATCCACTGTATGGTAGATCAGCCGTTCGTGCATACCTTCACGGATACGTTGTTTACGGACATTTATGAGATTCTTTTTCTCTGTTTCCGACATATCGGTAATGCGCATATTGCCGGTCAGTCTGGATTCTTCCGGGACTTCAATGATCACCGGCCCTGTCACGATATTCTGACAGGCCAGCGTCAATCCTTTTTCGCGGTCCTCTTTCGAAAGAGAATCCAGATTCCCGACCTGGGTTTCTCCTTCCAGAATCCGGACCAGACATTTCCCGCAGGTTCCGTGTCCGTTGCATGGAGAATCCACCGCAATTCCGGCTTTTCTCACTGCATCGAGCAGTGTCGTTCCTGAAAGGACTGACAGAGTAACCGGTTTCTTCTGTTGTATGGTGACGGTAGTAGCTGGCATATTTTTCCTTCTGTCTCTGTATTTGTATCGCCGGTCCGGTTTTTTCCAAATAACCGGGTCCGGTATTTCCGGGGAAATATACAGGCTGCCTGATAAAAACTGTCAGGTTTTTGTATCTCTGTATATACCTGTTCAGTATCAAGCTTATCGGATTCTGTGCCAACCTTCAATCAATTTACCATGTAAAAAAGATCAAATCGTTAAATTTTTGTTAAATTACTGTAAACGACGCAATTTACCAGTTAAAAAAGCAGAGACCGCCATGAATCGCTGCGCTCCCTGCTTTTGAATTTTCTGCTTTATGAATAGCTGACGGTCTGTACCGGATCCGGAGTCAGATATCCAGTTCCCGGAAAATTTCATAGGCTTTCTTCTTGGCCTTGGCATCTGCCGGCAGTGTGACCAGCGGCTGACCATAGGAATCATACTCGAAGACATCATCGTCCTGAGGAACAATTCCGAAGAGCTTGAGATTGTACTTTTCAATTTCATCGGCCACGGCTTCGGTGATGGCACCCCTGGGCGCACGGTTTACGATCAGGCCGATATTCGGAATTTTCAGGCTCAGCTCGTCCGCGAGATCACGCAGGCGGGCAACGGTGCGGATTCCGCGCTGTGAACAGTCGGAAATCAGAATAAGCAGGTCCACATGTCCCAGTGTTCCGCGGCTCATGTTTTCCATGCCCGCTTCATTGTCGATAATCAGGTATTCGTAATTATCCGCCAGACGGGCAATCTGAGTCTTCAGCAGTCCGTTAACGAAGCAGTAGCAGCCTTCACCCTGACTTCTGCCCATGACCAGCAGATCGTAGCCATTGCCTTCCACGATACTCTGGTTAATCATCATTTCCAGAAAGTCCGCCTTGGTCATGCCCGGAGGCAGCGGCTGTCCGTCCAGCTCCGCATGATTCACGGCTTCCTTAACCTGACCAATGCTGCGTTCAACATCTTCCCCGAGTACTTCGTTCAGATTGGAATTGGCGTCTGCATCGACTGCAAGAATCGCCCCTTTGTTCTGTTCGACCAGATACTCGATCATAAAACCGGTGAGCGTTGTTTTTCCCACGCCTCCCTTGCCTGCAACTGCAATTCTGTATGTCATCTGTTTCTCCTGTCGTGAATTCTTTCTAACCTCTGTCAAAATAGGGACTCTTGCCGGAAATCGATACCGGCAGTGCCAGCATATTTCCCAGCTTTTCTTTTGTATACCCCATATCCGCGGCCGCTCTTCCTGCCGAGAATAAAACACGGGTATCGACACGGTTGTCCGCTGCCAGTCCTGCCGCAGAGCCAACGGCGATCCCGAGATCGACACTGGCGAAAACGCATTTGCGTTTCCCTTCCCTGGCTTCCGTGCAGTCCGCTGCCCCGCAGCGCCCGCAGACCTCTTCCAGCCCGGATGGTGCATCGATTACACCAATGAGTAAAACTGCCATGCTCTGGCGGATACAGTTGGCATCGCGGCAGAAAAACGGCAGATCCATTTCTTCTCCCAGACTGTCCATACGGTCTGCCAGTCTTCCGATATCGTCACCGGTCAGTATCAAAGTCTTGATCCTGTCCACTCCTCTGGTTTTCGGTGCTGTCCTGGCAGCACTTGCCATCGCTTCCGCAACCCGCAGGGCCGTATCAGTCTGTGCTTTCTGAGCCGTTATAATCATAATCGTACCTTTCTGTAATTTTGATCGTTCTTTTATCTGTTTTCCTTACTATAAAGGTTACCATATGTTTGTCTTATTCTTAACAATAATATTTTCAGTTTTAAAAATCCAGCCCCCGACCGGAAGCTGGATCTGTTGTAATTGCTGTTTTATTGACAGCCGGCGTTAGAGCTCTTCGATATGCTTAACAGCATTGACAGCCGCAATCGCACCATCGCTGGTGGCTGTGACAATCTGTCTGAGTTCCTTCTGTCTGACATCGCCTGCTGCATAAATACCGGGAACATCCGTTTCCATACGGTCATTGGTCAGAATGTAACCGGAGCCGTCCAGTTTAACCTTGCCTTCGAGGAAGCGGGTATTGGGAATATGACCTGCAAAAATGAAGATCCCCTGAACCGGCAGCTCTTCGACAGCTTCCGTCTTCAGATTTCTCACCATGATCCGGTCTACCAGTCCGTCTTTTCCCGCAAGAATACTGTCTACGACAGAATCGTACAGAACTGATATCTTGTCGCTGGCAAATACACGGTCCTGAAGCAGTCTGGCGCCGCGGAAAGCATCCCGGCGGTGAATCAGGGTAACGTGCTTTGCAAATTTTGTCAGATACAGCGATTCTTCAAGCGCCGTATCCCCGCCTCCGACAACCGCTACATCCAGATTGCGGAAGAAGTTGGCATCGCAGGTTGCGCAGTAGGAAACACCCATTCCGCGTAGTTCCTTTTCTCCGGGAACACCCAGAAGCCTGGGATCTGCTCCCATAGCCAGAATCATCGCTGAACAGGTATGCCTGTCCTGATCGGTTTCGACGGTAAAACCGCCGTCCGTCTTTTCAAAGCCGTATACTGTTTCCTGTACGAATTCGACACCGAAGGATTCCGCCTGCTCGCGCATCCTGTCTGAAAGGGCAGGTCCTGTTGCCTCCGGGGCAGACCCCGGATAGTTTTCAATTTCCCAGCTGGTGCCCATCTGGCCGCCAGTGGCGCCTTTTTCGAAAATCACGGTTTTCATTCCGCCGCGCGCAGCATAAATTCCGGCCGTCAGGCCCGCAGGGCCGGCACCGATAATCATCACATCTGTTTTCATCAGTAAATGACCTCTTCTATCTTGTTGACACTCTTCTGCATCTGAAGGTCAATGGCTGCTTCCGCAATATTATGGGCGTGATCTCCAACCCGTTCCAGGTTGGTGAGCAGATCCACAAACGTAAACGAAGGATAGACCTTTTCCGCCTTCGAATGCAGATGTTTGACACATGAATTCTTGAGACTGTCTGTGATATAGTCAATCTCTTCTTCTTCACTTATTATCTTTTTACACAATTCGATGTCATAATTACCAATGATCTGTGTAACCTGACTGAGCATAAGTGCCAGATGCTGCTGAAGTTCCTTGATTTCGAGCTGCATGGTTTCTGAAAGCGCCGCTTCCTTTTCGATGAGCGCTTCCGCCAGTTCAATGACATTGACCGAATAATCGCCAATCCGTTCCAGATCGTGGGAACATTCCAGATAGAAAGCTGCCTGGTCATTTTCCTGCTGCGACATATTCAGGTTGTTCATATTGATCAGGAACTCCTGAATACCGTGCTCGAACTCATCAATCTTGTCTTCCCGCTCGTAGCCTTCCTTGATTTCTTCCTCACTGCGTGTCAGGAGGGAGCTGCAGGCTTCGCTAAAGTTCTTTTCCGTCAGTTCGGAAAGTCTGACTGTTTCCTTGCCGACCTGCCCCAGAGCAACTGCCGGGTTGTTAAGCAGACGCGGGTCGAGCTGCAGTCCCTTTTCCTCGTCTCTGGGCGGGAACCATTTTTCAATGAGATTCACGATCTTGTTCAAGAACGGGAACAGGACCACGGTATTGGCCACATTAAACAACGTATGCGCCCAGGCAATCTGCCTGGCGTAATTTGGAATCATACTTCCATCCGGACCGGCAACGGTTCCGGAAATATCCACCAGCCACTGGTAGATTGGATCCATCGGAAATACTGCATTGATAATATTGAGCAGTGCCATTACCCAGACCGCGCCAAAAATATTAACGAACAAATGGATAAAAGCAGCATCCTTGGCCGCGGTCGATGTCCCGATGGAGGACAGCAGTGCGGTGACGCAGGTTCCGATATTGGAACCGATGATGATGGGGATGCAGATCTGAATGGCTTCTGTTCCTGAAGTTCCTGCAAATACACCCGAGAGCGCCAGTGCCTGGATCAGGCCGATAATGGCTCCCGAAGACTGCAGAACCCCGGTAAGTGCCGCTGATACCAGCAGGCCAATCCACTGATTCTTGCCGTAAGTGGTGAGCAGCCAGATAAATTCTTCCGAATCCTTGAGCGGTTCCACCGAATCGGTCATCGTACTGATCCCGTAGAACAGGATCCCGAAACCGAGGATGATATTGCCCCAGTCACGTGTATTTTTCTTTTTGGCAAACAGGGCCATCATCGTGCCAATGCCGATAAAAATCGGCGAATACGCCGTAATATCAAAAGCGATGATCTGGGCCATAACGGTGGTCCCGATATTGGAACCTAAAATAATCCCGGCTGCCTGGTAAAGGTTCATCAGCGAAGCGTTGACGAAACCGACGACCATGACTGTAGTGGTACTCGAGCTCTGGACCATAATGGTGACGACGATCCCGCAGATAAGTGCTTTGAACCTGGTGCTCGTCAAAGCTTCAAGCAGATACTTCATTTTATTTCCGGCAACAATTTTGAGCCCTTCGCTCATAATATGCATACCGTAAATAAACATGCCGAGTCCGCCGAACAGTCCGGCAAACATCATAAATGTCATAAGCTTTCCTTCAATTCTAAAATTTGGGTGTTAAAACGAGTTTCTGAAAAATTGTCTATTGGCAGTTGTCTGCTTCATTTTACCTCAGCTGAAGGTGATATTACACTGATTAAGCAAAATTGATAAGGGGAAATATGGTAAAATAGTGGAAAAATAGCCTGTATCATCCAGATACGGAAGTTAAAGGAGAAATGAATGCCTGATTTTTCAATGAGTGAGATCGTAAGCCTGGCCAAATCCAGGGGGATTATTTTCCCGGGATCGGAAATTTACGACGGCCTTGCCAATTCGTGGGATTACGGTCCGATCGGCGTTGAAATGAAAAATAACGTCAAAAAAGCCTGGTGGAAAAAATTTGTCCAGGAATCTCCCTACAATGTGGGACTTGACGCAGCGATTCTTATGAATCCGAAGACCTGGGTTGCTTCCGGTCACGTCGGCGGCTTTAATGACCCGCTTATGGACTGCAAAGCTTGTAAATCACGTTTCCGTGCCGACCACCTGATCGAAGAATATATGAAGGAAAACGGCTGTGAAGAAGCCATTGAAGGCTGGAGCAACGATCAGCTCACCGCATATATCGAAGAAAAGCAGATTCCCTGCCCGGACTGCGGTAAACACGATTTTACCGATATCCGCCAGTTTAACCTGATGTTCAAGACACACCAGGGCGTTACCGAAGATTCCACGACCGAAATCTACCTGCGTCCTGAAACAGCCCAGGGTATTTTCGTCAACTTCAAAAATGTCCAGCGTGCTGCCAGAAAGAAGGTTCCTTTCGGGATCGGCCAGATCGGCAAGTCCTTCAGAAACGAAATCACACCCGGAAACTTTATTTTCCGTACCCGTGAATTCGAACAGATGGAACTGGAATTTTTCTGTGAACCCGGTACAGACCTCGAATGGTTTGGTTACTGGAAGAAATTCTGTCTCAAATGGCTCGAAGACCTGGGCATGACCGATGAAAACATCCGTTTCAGAGATCATTCACCGGAAGAACTTTCGCACTATTCCAATGCGACCACCGACGTCGAATATCTGTTCCCGTTTGGCTGGGGCGAGCTCTGGGGTATTGCCGACAGAACCGACTTTGACCTGACCCAGCACCAGAATGTATCCGGCAAGGATATGCGCTACCAGGATCCGATGACCAACGAAAAATACATCCCGTATGTCATTGAACCGTCACTGGGTGCCGACCGTGTCTTCCTGGCTTTCCTCGTGGATGCCATGAAAAAGGAAGAACTCGAAGGCGGCGATTCCAGAAACGTCATGAAGATCCATCCGGCACTGTCCGCCTACAAGGCTGCTGTCCTGCCGCTGTCCAAGAAGCTGTCTGAAAAGGCACAGGAAGTCTATGCGCAGCTGGCTGCAGATTTCAATATCGACTACGACGAAGCCGGAAGCATCGGCAAGCGTTACAGAAGACAGGATGAAGTCGGAACCCCGCTGTGCGTGACCATCGACTTTGACACCCTGGATGACAACGCCGTTACCGTTCGTGACCGTGACACCATGGAACAGGTCAGAATGCCCATCGACGAAGTTTCCGCTTACATTGCCCAGAAGGTAAGATTCTAAAGCACTGCATAACCCGGAAAGAACATTCACCGCAGCTTCCGAATGAATCGAATTCTTTCGGAAGCTGACAATAAAAAAGAATAAGTAAAAGAACATGAAAAAGGCGAACCCGGAATTACCGGATTCGCCTTTTTCAATTCAGCCGCCTGTTCCTGTTCAGAACGTGAACTGCCAGGCACACAGCGGCAGCAGAATATTACCGATTACAATCACGGCCGTGATTGTATAATACATGACATTCCCGTAGACCATCGCGTAATACCGGTCTTCAAAATGACTTCGGATCCGGTTTACCGAAATGACCGAGAGCATGACCGCCAGAATACAGAACACGCCGTAAAAATTGACGAATTCCAGCAGCCCCATATCCAGTACATCCGGAAGCAGATTCGCCCCGACCATAATGTTGGCAACCGCGCCGAACAATGCACTCGGGATCATCCCCAGCGGGTCAATTCGGTGATAGGTATTGATGTACAGGATTATGATGACAAAAACAAGCGTCCCGTACAGCGCTACAAAGCATTTCAAAAACAAACCCCAGCCTGACCGGTTAATCAGCAGAGAGGTTACCATTTCAGCTCCCAGTGCCCCGTCGGCACCTTTGCCTTCAAGCACAGGATCCCCATGATTGCTGTTATAGCGGTAAGCATACGTTCCTACTGCATGCTTGACCAGATTAAACCCGTTTATCGATATTGAAGGATTGACCGAACTGTCTTCTGTATCGGCAGTCAGCTTGGTCAGATCTGCCGTATATTCGGACTCCACAAAAATTCTCAGAATATGAGATTCCAGCGGAAAGCGCTGCGAATCGAAATTTTTACTGATCTTCGCTGCTACCCGGATAAGCTGGTAATTCGTATTTCCCGTTTTACTTTCAGAAACCAGTTCTTTTGACTGTATCTTGCCATCGTAAAGCCGGAAATGATTGTACATATCAAGATCATCCTGGCCGTCCCACCGGAACCACAGCAGAAACGTAACGGTAAAATCGGAATTCTTCATATCGATGGTTTCGATATTTTCCACATAAGTTCCGGTTTTGACATCTACCGCATTTTTGGTCACTTCATCGTAATAAGCCTGCGTCTTCTCGGGAATATGCAGCAAAGTTCCCCAGCTGTCCCGTACATCATTCTGTGATCGGATCAGCACAGCACAGCAGCAGACCAGCGCGACGGCGGCAATCAGGATCACCCAGAAAGCGTTTCTGAAAATTGCCTTGCGTTCCCAGGGTTCCAGAATACTGTAAGCCTCCTTTTTAAAAGGATTGAAGTTTTTCAGTTTATTCGGTGCTTCCGCAGCGTTCCTTGCAATTTCATCCGGCTCAAAATGCTGCGGGTCCAGAGAAACGTTTTTCGGGCGTTGGTGTTTCATATTATTCTCCTGTTAAATTCTTGAATATAATTTTAACAAAAGACACAGAATCTGTATGTAAGCGAAAACAAATAACAAATTTTTATCAATTAAAGTCTAAATTCCACACTCAATATGTGGATTCTAAAAGAGGATATACGCCTGTTTCTTAATCCGGGCTATAATGTTAAAGGATTTAAATAAAGATAAAGGAAAAAACATGAACTGGATACTGCTTGCCTGCGGTTCCGCTTTCTTTGCCGGCATCACTGCGGTCCTGGCAAAAATCGGAATCACCGGCGTCAATTCAAATCTGGCCACAGCTCTGCGGACCGTAGTCGTCCTGCTGTTTTCGTGGCTTATGGTTTTCATTACCGGAGCCCAGACCGGACTGCAGAATATCGAACCACATTCACTGACCTTTCTGATTCTCTCGGGACTGGCCACCGGTGCCTCCTGGCTGTGCTATTTTAAAGCTCTGCAGCTGGGCAATGTGAACCGGGTCGCACCTGTCGATAAATCAAGTACGGTACTGACCGTGCTGCTGGCTTTTCTTTTTCTCGGAGAACCCATCACCCTCTATAAGGGAATCGGAATCTGCGGGATCGCGCTCGGCACCTGGCTGATGATTGAAAAGAAAACAGATACCGAAGAAAAATCAAAAAGCTGGCTGGTCTATGCCCTGCTTTCTGCAGTCTTTGCCTCGCTCACGTCCATTCTCGGGAAAGTCGGCATTACCGGAATTGACTCAAACCTCGGAACGGCCATCCGTACCATCGTGGTCCTGGTCATGGCATGGGGAATCGTATTTGCTCAGAAAACAGAATATCAGATCCGGGATATTGACCGGAAAAGCTGGACCTATCTGATTCTGTCTGGAATTACCACAGGACTGTCCTGGCTGTGCTTTTATGCAGCCCTGCAGACAGGGCCCGCAAGCGTGGTACTGCCGATAGACAAGCTGAGTATTCTCGTCACGATTGCTTTCTCCTGGATTATCCTGAAAGAAAAGCTTTCTGCAAGATCTGCCATCGGCCTGGTGATCCTGACCGCCGGGACATTGTGTATGCTGTTGTAAAACTGCCTCCGGCCTTTTCACCGTATATCTGTCCGGATCATACCCCTGCAGTCTTTTCGGGATATGATCCGGATTTTTCGTATAAAAAAACCGCCTTGCGGCGGATAAAATATCAAAATGGTGGGAGAAGATGGATTCGAACCATCGTAGGCTGAGCCAACGGATTTACAGTCCGCCCCCTTTAGCCACTCGGGCATTCTCCCAAAAAAATAAAATGGTGACCCATGGGCGACTTGAACGCCCGACACCCTGATTAAAAGTCAGATGCTCTACCAACTGAGCTAATGGGTCACGCTTGTGAGCAGATGTTTTTGTTTTTCTCGTGCTCACTTGTCTTATTATACGGGGTTGATATGGTGTTGTCAACAATTTATTCTGGAAATTTTCAATTTTTCTTAATCTTTTAATTTACAACGCTTTCAGGCTATAATGACCTTTAGATACACTGAGGGGGAATTTCAGATGAGTACAAAAAAAGGAAAAAAGCGAAAAAAGAACGGAAACCATACACAGAGCAGACAGAAACAGAGCAGCAGAAAAGGCTTCAGCACCTCAACGGTAGTCATGCTGCTTATCATTCTCTTTCCAGCCGGCCTGATGGCCATGTGGCTGTCTAAAACCTGGACGCTGCCGGTCCGGATCATTCTCACGGTTTTATGTGCCTGTATTGCGATCTGGGCGCTGTATGCATATATGACCGGGATGTTTGCGTAATAAAAAGTGCATCGGATGAAATTCATCCAATGCACTTTTTTATTACGCTGTTTTTGTCTGAGCTTCTTCCGGATTTCCAAGATATTCAGCACTGCCGAAACCAAGAATCATCATGAAGATAGGATTCAGGAAAATCAGGCCGATACCGAATCCGGTTCCTTTGCCAAATGCTTTGGCAAGGCGCAGGTTCTGCATGATGTAAAGAACACCACCGGCAATCGCTACGACTCCGCCAATATATTCGATATCCATAACACGATTGTGTTTCTGTCAATTGAATCCTGTATGCAGCGTTTCTGCTTTGAAGCTTCATCCTTAATTATTTTATTAACTAATATTAAATCAGTCCGTTTCCGCAGTATAATTGATATAAACAAGATGTAAACGTTGATTACGGCAAGGAGAAGGGAATCATTCCGGGAGAAAGAAATGAGAAAAAAACTTGTATTGTTATTGGCTGTTCTGCTGATACTTCCTGCTTTTTCAGGCAGCGTTCTGGCAGCGGACAAAAACTACGACCCGCTGACTGTCTATTACAGCGGTGATACTATCGAATATAACGGTATTGAATATACCGCAAAATGGTATACCAAAGGCGTGCTGCCCGGAACGGCAGGCAGTGCCTGGGAACGAGTCGCTCTGAAAGATGCGGACGGCAATCCCATCTGGTACGAAGGCATGCTCACCAACGGCGGCAATACCGTAAGCTATAACGGAAAGCTCTACAAAGCCAACTGGTGGACAACCTCACAGCCGGGCTCCGATTCCAGCTGGGCAGCTCTGGACGGCAGCAGCAGCGGAACAGGATCCGGCGGTACTGAAGGCGGCGGCACTGAAGGCGGCGGCACCGGTTCGGGCGGTTCTGAAACCGGCGGAGGCAGCGGAGACAGCGGAAGCGGCACGGAAACCGGCGACATCAGCGCATGGAGCGCCGGGTCTACCTACTTCCAGGGCGACAAAGTCACCTATGACGGTATTACCTGGACTGCGAAATACTACACCAAGGGCGATACCCCCGGTGCATCGGACGGCCCCTGGGAACGTGAAGCGCAGCTTGACAGCGATGGACTGGAAGTCTGGTACGAAGGAAAAGTCTATACTGCCGGAGAACGTGTCAACCACAATGATGTTCAATGGGAAGCAAAATGGTGGACCAATACTGAACCCGGTTCCGATTCAAGCTGGAAGAATCTGACCAATCCGGACGAACAGCCCGGCGGCGGTACCGAAGGCGGCGGCGACAGCGGCAGCGGCGGATCCACAACCGTAACCGGATCCAAGTACAGTGATGCAACAGTAAGCAGCGATCTGACCGTAAAGGGAACCGATACCTTCCGGACAGTCGGCTACTTCCCCTTTTACAGTGCCGATAAAGCAGACCAGATTGACTACAGCAGCCTCACCAATATTATTTACGCCTTCGCATTCCCGGACGGGAACGGCGGTCTGCAGGCTCTGGATGATGTTGATCTCGTCAAGAAGCTGATTGCCAATGGCCACGCCAACGGTACACAGGTTCAGCTGGGCGTAGGCGGATGGGCCTACTACGGCACCATTATGGAATATCAGTTTGACGGCTGCACATCCACAACTGCCATGACCGATAAATTCACAGATGCCATCGTGGCTCTGGTCGATGAATACGGCTTTGACGGCGTTGATGTCGACTGGGAACATCCCCGTTACGGGACAGATTCCTATAAGCACTACGAAGAAATGATGATTATGCTGCGTCAGAAGCTCGGCAATGACAGACTCCTGACATCAGCCGTGCTCTCCGGTGTAACCACCGACGGTACTGTTTATTATGATGCAGAAGCCCATACCCCCAACGTCATGGCCGTCTGCAACTGGTTTAACATTATGGCCTATGACTGCGAATGCACCCTGCAGTTTGACAAAAACTGCGCCGACTACTGGTGCACCACCCGCGGAATGCCGACTAATAAAGTCGTAATGGGCGTGCCATTCTACGCATATCCATCCTGGACCAGCTATGCAGACCTGGTCGCTTCCAATCCGCTGGCCGCGACGGATGATATGGCAGGCACCTACAATTACCATAACAGTCCCGGCACCCTGGCAGAAAAAACCCGCTGGGCACAGGACGGCGGATACGGCGGCCTGATGATCTGGGAAATCTCCCAGGATACAGCCAGCAGCGATCTGCTCCATGCCATAAGCGGAGCAGTGAAGTAACAGCAATTCCAGACCCGCCGCCTGCACGCAGGCCGACTGATCTGCAGCAACCTGACTATCCAGTATTTGCACAGGGAAAAGCTTCAGTGCCGCAAGCGCTGAAGCTTTTTCTGTTTCCGATGGCCCGGCTCTATTCCCGGTTCTGACAGTTTTTTAAATATCGTTCATAGTCCCTTAGCATATACGGATGGTCCACTCCGTACTCTTCCATTTCGTGTTTCAAAGCTTCCGGAGAAAGCCTCACCGCCGTGTTTTCCTTATCCGTACAGGCACAGCCAATATAAATGAGCCGGTAAATATCACCGTTATCCCTGTCATAAGCCCAGGTCCATTCCTGAAGGCCATCGGGCATTGCCGTGATAATCCGCAGCTTGTCCGGATTGAAACCAGAATTGACATGTTTTTCTGTCATGATCTTCTTCTTTCTATGGTATTCCCGGCTGCAGGTTCCGGAGCTGCCGTACCAGGTACCCTTTTCATCTGTTATTCCCTCCCGCCTTCTTCGTTATCATACTATGCACCGACAGTCCGGAATCCGCTTAAAATTTTCCGGTAACAAGACATTACCTGTAGATCCTATTGCAAATTTCATCAGAAATACATACTATAACAACTAGAAGTAAATTAAGATAAGGATGGATTAGATATGTTTGAATTTGAAGATATGGTCACAAATCTCAAGAAAGATCCGAAAACAATCGTTTTTACAGAAGGCGCTGATACGCGAATTATCGAAGCGGCCTCACGTCTGTTATCGGGAACATTCCTGAAACCGATCCTTCTCGGCGACGAAAAAGAAATCAAAAAAGTCGCAGAGGCCGAAGGCTTTAACATCAACGGTGCCGTAATTATCGACAACAAGAATTTTGACCGCATGGATGAAATGGTCGAACTTTTCTGCGAACTGCGCAAGAAAAAGGGCGTTACACCGGAACAGGCCAGAGAAACCCTTTCCCACAACAACTATTTCGGTACCATGCTCGTTAAAATGGGAATCGCAGATGCACTCTTAGGCGGTGCCACCTATTCCACAGCAGATACCGTTCGCCCGGCACTGCAGCTTATCAAAACCAAACCGGACAGCAATATCGTTTCTTCCGTCTATATTTTGTCCCGTCCGTCCGCAACAGGCCAGAAAGAACGCCTGGCCATGGCAGACTGCGCCATTAATATTAAACCGACTGAAGACGAACTCGCAGAAATCGGAACCGCTGCCGCTGAATGCGCGAAGATTTTCGGAATCGATCCGAAGGTTGCATTCCTGAGCTATTCAACCTCCGGCTCAGGCAAAGGCGAAGATGTAGACAAGATGCGCCATGCAACAGAAAAAGCAAAGAAGCTGGCACCGGATCTTCCGATCGTCGGAGAAATCCAGTTCGATGCAGCTGTTACACCGCAGGTTGCCAAGATCAAAGCACCGGATTCAGAAGTCGCCGGACATGCAAACACCTTTATTTTCCCGGACATTAACGCCGGCAACATTGGCTACAAGATCGCACAGCGCCTCGGTAACTTTGACGCGTACGGCCCGATCCTGCTGGGCCTGAATGCTTCCATCAATGACCTTTCGAGAGGCTGCAACGCTTCGGAAGTTTACACGATGGCTATTATCACAGCAGCACTGGCACCGAAGGAAAAATAGTCGGGAAGACTGGGATAAAGAAACCGGACCTGGAAAGGTCCGGTTTTTTTATGAACTAAAACTCTTAATATAGAAAGTACTATGCATATACAAATCAAAATATTTATTTATCTTTCTTTATTTTAAAACAATATATTTTTATAGAAGTGTAATAATCTTTTTTAAAATATCAAGTGCAGTTTCCGCTCTCCATAAATCATAATTTAAATGATCATTTTCTTCTTCTATATCACCAGGATGTTTATTTGAATTAGTAAATGACTTTTTATAAAGAATTTCTCGATATTCTTTTTCCCAGCGTGATAAAGTGCTTATTCCGATGCCAATATTCATGGCGCATTCCCTCTGAGTAAGTTCGTTGTGTTTTTTACGATAATCTAAAGCTTCAATTTTAAATTTTTCATCATATCGTTTATATGACATCTTTAATTCTCCACTTATCATTATTTGTTATTATTCCCGATTAAGCAAATATCTTTTAGAATGTATACTAAAAAATGACTCTAAGTACCCCGTTCTCAAACTTAATCGGGAAACCCTTTAATCTATTTCGTATATGTTCTTTAGTTCATACTGTTTAGAAAATTCTTTAATTTTATTGATCACCATCAAAATTCAAGCATTCTCAAGTATACATCAAAGATTAAAGCTCTGAAAGATTTCAGATAATAGTGTAAAAAATCGTTACCACTATCATGATAAAGATATTATAACAAATAATAGGATCGAATTACTTATTATTTAAACTTTATGGTACTCGAAATCATGGTTGCACAACAAGATAGAAATATACCAATTGATCACCATTTGGAATTACACTGTTCTCAAACATTCCACTATGATTCGATTCAGTATTGCAGTTTGATCACTATCTGGAATTATACTGCTCTCAAACAGCTACCGCGCTGGCAGCTGCCGGAGTCGGGATTGATCACCATCTGGAATTACACTGCTCTCAAACAGCTGGGTGACACCTGCACCGTGTACGACAGATTGATCACCATCTGGAATTACACTGCTCTCAAACGAGTGACAGCAATTTTGGCAGGCTTACGCTGATTGATCACCATCTGGAATTACACTGCTCTCAAACCATCATGTTAGAGATTCTGTTCAGAGCTTTGATTGATCACCATCTGGAATTACACTGCTCTCAAACTGGAGACCGCGCGGCGTGGGACGCTTACGCGATTGATCACCATCTGGAATTACACTGCTCTCAAACGGCCGACGGCATGGCTTTTGCAGTCAGCGAGATTGATCACCATCTGGAATTACACTGCTCTCAAACGCATATACGGCGATATCGTAACCGGGAAAAGATTGATCACCATCTGGAATTACACTGCTCTCAAACTATCTGTTTTCGCCTTCTTTGAATAACAGGGATTGATCACCATCTGGAATTACACTGCTCTCAAACGCGGGTAGCATGGACTTTGATTTTGTAATCGATTGATCACCATCTGGAATTACACTGCTCTCAAACCATGTTGTTTTAATCGAAAGCCTCCTGGTTGATTGATCACCATCTGGAATTACACTGCTCTCAAACCGCCCCAGCGCTGGATCCGGAAGAACTGCTGATTGATCACCATCTGGAATTACACTGCTCTCAAACCATGCGCGGCTGATAAATCACTGTGTGCACGATTGATCACCATCTGGAATTACACTGCTCTCAAACAGGGATTCTGCTTCTGTTGAAGCGCTCCAGAGATTGATCACCATCTGGAATTACACTGCTCTCAAACGACTGTTTTCGGCGACAGTTCCAAGCTGTTGATTGATCACCATCTGGAATTACACTGCTCTCAAACCCGATTCTTACACAATTCCCGCTCGAGCCGGATTGATCACCATCTGGAATTACACTGCTCTCAAACTGATGCGCAGCAATATGCAGCGGATTATATGATTGATCACCATCTGGAATTACACTGCTCTCAAACAGTTCCTGAGCGGTTGTCGACAGCGCTTCTGATTGATCACCATCTGGAATTACACTGCTCTCAAACAAAAAGGTGGCTCTAATGCTGATTAGTATAGATTGATCACCATCTGGAATTACACTGCTCTCAAACTTGCGTTTTCTATTTGTTTGGAAATCGTATGATTGATCACCATCTGGAATTACACTGCTCTCAAACCGCCGGACTGGTTGTTTTAGGTGCGGGGGCGATTGATCACCATCTGGAATTACACTGCTCTCAAACGCTTACGTAGATTGAACCAGATACCGATTTGATTGATCACCATCTGGAATTACACTGCTCTCAAACGGCCAACTGATCGGCCTCTCGCTGCGACCAGATTGATCACCATCTGGAATTACACTGCTCTCAAACCAGTGGAAGTGGCAAAAAGACGAGAAAAAGGATTGATCACCATCTGGAATTACACTGCTCTCAAACCAGACATCTGCACAGCCAAAGGCTCTATCGATTGATCACCATCTGGAATTACACTGCTCTCAAACGACCATCTTTTTGACAGTTCCATCTCGTTCGATTGATCACCATCTGGAATTACACTGCTCTCAAACATCTGAATCGGACAAATCGCAGCGGAATTAGATTGATCACCATCTGGAATTACACTGCTCTCAAACTTTAGCTTCGTGATATCAGGCGTTACCGAAGATTGATCACCATCTGGAATTACACTGCTCTCAAACTTATGATCCGATCGGCGAGGCGTTCGATAGATTGATCACCATCTGGAATTACACTGCTCTCAAACGGCTCATTGGGCAGCCCTCCCGAGAGGATGGATTGATCACCATCTGGAATTACACTGCTCTCAAACGAAGCGTTCAGCTTAAAGTCCAACAGCCAGGATTGATCACCATCTGGAATTACACTGCTCTCAAACGCGGTTCAAATATGTCCCGTTCGTTTCTTTGATTGATCACCATCTGGAATTACACTGCTCTCAAACACCTCGAACTCTTGAACGAAACGGACGCGGGATTGATCACCATCTGGAATTACACTGCTCTCAAACTAAATCATCGTTGTCGCGACGGATAACTCTGATTGATCACCATCTGGAATTACACTGCTCTCAAACATGTAAGCGCAGATTACTTGCTCGGACGCGGATTGATCACCATCTGGAATTACACTGCTCTCAAACCGCAGGGCATCGCACGCGGTCAGAGCTACTGATTGATCACCATCTGGAATTACACTGCTCTCAAACACTTTCTGCAATGGACTGCTTGCAAGAATAGATTGATCACCATCTGGAATTACACTGCTCTCAAACATAGACAACAAAGCAGCGAACAGTTCAATGGATTGATCACCATCTGGAATTACACTGCTCTCAAACATATCGGATCTAATGGATCTGATGGTTTCCGATTGATCACCATCTGGAATTACACTGCTCTCAAACAAATTTCAGGAATACGCCTACGGTATGAGCGATTGATCACCATCTGGAATTACACTGCTCTCAAACGCATCAAAACCTGTTGCGATCGATAGCAGCGATTGATCACCATCTGGAATTACACTGCTCTCAAACCAGCTCGAGACCATGAACGCGAACCTTGAGGATTGATCACCATCTGGAATTACACTGCTCTCAAACGGCTGAGGATCACGGGCGACTCCATGTCTCGATTGATCACCATCTGGAATTACACTGCTCTCAAACAACACTCTGAAATATCGCGATGACATTAAAGATTGATCACCATCTGGAATTACACTGCTCTCAAACATGTACGCAGAACTTAAAGCTGATGTTGACGATTGATCACCATCTGGAATTACACTGCTCTCAAACGGATACAGCCTGATGTCCTTAGTCGCTCAGGATTGATCACCATCTGGAATTACACTGCTCTCAAACAGTTAGTGCCGCCGCTCACAGTATCGGATCGATTGATCACCATCTGGAATTACACTGCTCTCAAACATACGGATCAGAAAACTGGGAACTGAGCACGATTGATCACCATCTGGAATTACACTGCTCTCAAACGAGCATGGAAACGCAGTTTGAAACTCTGTAGATTGATCACCATCTGGAATTACACTGCTCTCAAACAGCACCTTGATATCACTGTCATGTATCAGAGATTGATCACCATCTGGAATTACACTGCTCTCAAACACCACAGCATGCGCAATTCGTGATCCAGATGATTGATCACCATCTGGAATTACACTGCTCTCAAACCCTGCCGTCCGTCGCCTGATCGAGCTCGATGATTGATCACCATCTGGAATTACACTGCTCTCAAACTACGCTCGGAGCGTCTGCGGCAAGCGGAACGATTGATCACCATCTGGAATTACACTGCTCTCAAACGGAAGGAAACGAAAACATGGCTAACTATACGATTG
>JBMNSG010000027.1:0-23034 GCA_050945075.1 Eubacteriaceae bacterium
GTACTGGAGGAAAGAATCATGACGACGGAAATGAAAGAAACACTGGTAGAAACTGCCAGAAAACTCATCCGGGAAAAACCCGCGAAGAAACTGACTGTCAAGGACGTCGCCGAAGCCTGCCGGGTTACGCGGCAGACCTACTACTATCATTTCAGAGATATTCCGGATCTGCTGCACTGGATGATGGAACAGGATCTGAATACAGCCGTAGAGAAAAGCCTGAAGACTGAGAGCAGAGAAGAGGCCATGCGTTACTTTTTCGATTTTGCACTGGAGTACCGTTCTCTTATTGAAATGGGGCTGAATACCAACTATCGTGACGAAGTGGGTTCGATGTTTATTGAAGGAATAAGAACCTACCTGATCAAGCTGCTTGAAAAAAACGGAAGCAGCCAGAAAATGTCTATCTCCGATATGAAGATTGCGCTGAACTACCATGCGTATGCTATCGCGGGCATACTGCAGGAATGGTCTGAACAGGATACCCGTAATATGGATCAGGTGATTCATCAGATCTGTCAGCTTATGGCTGGAGAACTGATCCCGGTACCCGATTCTGCCTCTGACAGTTTAAGCTGAGAAAAGATGAACTGAAAGATATACTGGTAACGCTTAAACTGACAATATTAAAAAAGTGTAAAGACAATACCCGTAAACTGTACGTTTTCAAACCTGTAAACGGGCATTATTATATAGTTTACATTTTATTAAAAATATTATGATCTGAGGTATATCAGAACAGTACACAAATACAGATTAAAGGAGAAAAGAACAGGGATGCAGGAAGTGAAAACGCCTAAAAAGCCAATCATATTTTATTACCTGATCGTTATGGTCGTCATTATGCTTTTTAATGCGATCATGGTCCCTTACATTAATTCACAGAGTATTGAAGAAGTGGATTACGGGACCTTCATGAAGCAGACGGAGGACAAAAATATCGATCAGGTGCAGATCGAGGACAATCAGATTCTGTTTACAGAAAAGGGAAGCGATCAGGTTTACAAAACCGGTGTTATCGCCGACAACGATCTGATCAACCGACTGTACAGCTCCGGTGCCACTTTTTCCAAGAAGATCGAAACACAGACATCTCCCTGGGTGGAATTGCTGCTGACATGGGTACTTCCCATTATCATCTTTATAGCACTGGGACAGTGGCTCTCGCGTAAAATGATGAAACAGTCCGGCGGGGGTCCCAATTCGATGATGTTTGGCATGGGAAAAAGCAATGCCAAGGTTTATGTACCATCGGAAGCCGGTATACATTTTGCTGATGTAGCCGGTGAAGACGAAGCAAAGGAAAATCTGGCGGAAATCGTTGATTATCTCCACGATCCCCGCAAGTATACGGACGTCGGAGCCTCAATGCCCAAAGGCGTCCTCCTGGTCGGCCCTCCCGGAACCGGGAAAACCATGCTGGCCAAGGCAGTAGCCGGAGAAGCGCAGGTTCCGTTCTTCTCGATGTCCGGATCCGAATTCGTGGAAATGTTTGTCGGGATGGGGGCTTCCAAAGTCCGTGACCTGTTTAAGCAGGCTAAGGAAAAGGCACCCTGTATTGTCTTTATCGACGAAATTGATGCCATCGGGAAGAAAAGAAACGGCGCCAATATCGGCGGCAATGATGAACGTGAACAGACACTGAACCAGCTGCTGACGGAAATGGACGGTTTTGAAGAAAACAACGGCGTTATTATTCTGGCTGCCACCAACAGGCCGGAGAGTCTGGACCAGGCGCTGACGCGTCCGGGACGTTTTGACCGCCGTGTTCCCGTAGAACTTCCGGATCTTAAAGGCCGTGAAGAAATCCTGCAGGTTCATTCCACTAAAATTCGCCTGGACAGCTCCGTGAATTTCCATACGATTGCCCGTATGGCTGCTGGTGCTTCAGGAGCAGAACTTGCCAATATCATTAACGAAGCAGCGCTGAGGGCAGTCCGCCATAACCGCAAGGTGGTTACGGAAGCAGATCTGGAAGAAAGTGTGGAAGTGGTTATTGCCGGTTATCAGAAAAAGAATGCCATTCTGTCTGATCATGAAAAACAGACGGTTTCTTATCATGAAGTCGGACATGCACTGGTGGCGGCGAAACAGTCCAATTCCGCTCCGGTACAGAAGATCACTATTATTCCAAGGACTTCCGGAGCACTCGGCTACACTATGCAGGTGGAAGAAGCGGATAAAAACATTCTGACCAGAGAAGAACTGGAGAACAAAATCGCTACCCTGACTGCAGGGCGGGCGGCAGAAGAAGTGATATTCGGACAGGTGTCCACAGGTGCGGCCAACGATATCGAACAGGCCACCAAGCTGGCGCGGGCCATGATTACGCGGTACGGGATGACTGACGAATTTGACATGGTCGCTATGGAAACAGTGAACAACCAGTATCTGGGCGGTGACACGTCACTGACCTGCTCCATGGATACACAGAAAGACATCGATAAAAAGGTAATTGAACTGGTGAAAACCCAGCATGACCGGGCGAGGAAAATCCTTTCGCAAAACAGAGCAAAGCTGAACGAGCTGGCTCATTATCTGTATGAAAAAGAAACCATCACCGGTGAAGAATTTATGGAAATACTGAACCGGAAAGATCAGGCAGCCGCGGATGACGAGGTAAGCCGGAATCAGAATACAGATTTAAACAGCACGGGCGAATCCGCTGAGGTATGAAAAAATCCCGCCGCTTCCTGACATGGAAACGGCGGGTATTTTTACAGGCAGGATATCCTTACTGTTTAAGCGAACGGGTTTTTGATAAAATAGAGTATATAAGCATGATGTAAACATTGAAACAGGTTGGTAATACTTTATTTTAACCTTTATCAGCCAATAGATCAATAATTATTTGCATATAATGCTTGCTTTTTGTTCAGATAACTCGTATAATATAAAACAGATGGTGCAGTATTCTAGTCGAAACTGCTGATCACCAGGGCGGGCCTAAAAATCCGTTAAAGGGCATATCGATGAAGTCCCTTGTCAATGCTTTTGATGCCCAATCGAGGGTGTTGGCAGGGGGTTAAGGAAGATGGGGCAGTCTGCAATGGCATGTAGATGTCGACCCTGCTTCCGCGGAGACCTGTTTTACAGGGAAAACCTGAGAATGAGCCGGTACAGAGTAATTTCGTACATGGTTTTGAATCAGCGTAGCCTGCCTTGAGTGGCCTGGGTAGATGGACTGACAGTTTTTTGTTTTCACGGCCGGAAGATAAAAAATATTGCGTTCGAAACCCACGCTGCAAAAGAGGCTAAGGATCAGTTTGAATCGCCGAGGAAATCTCCTAGACTGTTCGCAAGAACTATTGCGGGGATTACAGTGCGCACTAAGTGGTAATTCAGTCCTGACGGTGGTGACGCCGCAGAGATCGTTTAAAGGGAAACCGCTGGAACGGCGACGTTTTAGTCACGATTTGGGAAATCCTACTGAACCTATGTCGCAAAGTTAATTCGCATTAGACCATCTTTATTATTATATTTAGTTATAGGAAGGAATCACGCAAGTGGTTCCTTTTTGCGTATATCCGGAAGGAAAATCCGGATACAGGACTGCCGCTTTAAGCTGCGGCGGTCTGAATTTCAGGGAAAATAAATGGCAGAAAAAAAGCCTCTGACTAAAAAAGAAAAAGAGGAAAAAAAGCATAAGCACTGGGTCGCCATCGTAACGGTTTCGACATTTTTTTCAACCATGCTTATCACGTATATTTCGGATACCCTGCTCGCCAGCACAACGCTGCTGGTTTCCTTTATCATTCTGATTGTGATTATCGCTTTTGGCGTACTTTCAGATGTCGTAGGGGTAGCACTGACGGCAGCCAATCCACAGCCTTTTAACGCAATGGCAGCAAAAAAAATTCCAGGTGCCAGAACTGCAGTGAAAATGATCCGCAACGCACCGAGGCTCTCCAATGTCTGCAACGACGTAATCGGAGATATCTGCGGGATTGTTTCCGGGGCTACCGGTGTCGCTATTGCAGCACAGCTGTTTACATTTTTTCCGGCGGTTAAAGCCGGTTTGATCAGTCTGATTATGAGCGGCTGTATTGCCGCGATAACAGTTGGCGGCAAGGCGATAGGAAAGGATCTGGCCATGAAGAATTATGTACAGATTGTCACAGCCTTTGCCAGATCTACAGCGGCAGTTAAAGGTATATTTGGAGGTTCGGAATGAAAAAAGAACGTCTTGATTCTTTCCTGACGGAGCATGGCTTTTTCAGCTCCAGGGAACAGGCGAAAAAATCAATACTGGCGGGACTGGTCCGGATCGACAACGTACCGCATACAAAAGCCGGGGAACAGATCGATCTTGACCTGAATCCCGACAGAATATTTATTAAAGGGCAGCTTTGTCCCTATGTCAGCCGCGGCGGATTCAAGCTTGAAAAGGGACTCCGGGTTTTTGATTTTCCGACAGAAGGACTGGTTTTCGCAGATGTCGGCGCGTCTACCGGCGGTTTTACCGACTGCCTGCTTCAGAATGGAGCAGCCAGAGTCTATTCGATTGACGTGGGTTACGGGCAGCTGGACTGGAAGCTTCGCAGTGACGACCGGGTCGTCAATCTGGAACGCACCAACTTCAGAAATCTGGAGCCGGGCGTGATTCCCGAGCAAGTGGATGGATCAGTGATGGATGTATCCTTCATTTCGATCACCAAACTCCTGCCAAAGCTCAGGGAAATCATGAAGCCGGGTGCTCCCGGGATCTGGCTTATCAAGCCGCAGTTTGAGGCCGGCCGTGAAAAAGTCGGGAAGCACGGAGTAGTCAGGGATCCTGCGGTTCACCGCGAGGTGCTGGAGAAAACAACCGCGGCTGTCCAGCAGGCCGGTTTCACAGTTATCGGACTGGATCGTTCGCCGATTAAAGGACCTTCCGGGAATATTGAATTTCTCTGCCGGGTAGAGAATACGCCGTGTGAGAATCCGGCAGATTTTTCAGACAGGATCAGAGAAATTGCAGATCCCGGTTACACAGAACCGGTCCCTGAAGAGGAGGGCCGATGAAGAAGGAACTGGGGACCGGTTTCAGGGAAATCGGGCTGTATGCCAACACGGATAAGCCGGAATCAATTGCACTGGCTGTGGAATGTGCGAAAGAACTGCAGAAGATGGGAATCAAGACCCCGTTTCTTTCGAGGCAGGCGGATGAATATTTTGTTCAGGGCAGCGAACTGCTGCCCAAAGATGAATTTTTTTCCCGTCCCGACTGCATTATCGTGCTGGGCGGGGACGGTACGCTGCTTTCGGTAGCCAGGCTGGCTTCATCTACGGGAATGCCGTTGTTTGGCATTAATACCGGAAAACTGGGCTTCCTGACCGAAGGCGAAGGCAGAGAATTCAAAAAGCTGCTGGACGAACTGGTTTCCGGTGAAACCTGGGTGGATCCGAGGATGATGCTTGAATGTACCGCCGAGCTTTATGACGGACGGGTGGAAAACTTTACGGCGCTGAATGATGTAGTCGTCAAAAACGGCTGCATGCGGATGATGGAATTCAATGTCTGTGCGGATGGTCAGAAGCTGGCACTGTTCCGCGCTGACGGGCTGATTGTCTCGACACCGACCGGTTCTACAGCCTACTCACTGGCAGCAGGCGGACCGATTATCCATCCCCGGGCCGATGTACTGACCGTAACGCCCATTGCACCGCAGCATCTGCACGACCGGCCGTTTGTTCTTCCCGGAGACACGGTTCTGACAATGAGCTTTCAGAAAAAAGAACACAGTATCATTGTCAGTATGGACGGTCAGAGAGAAATCTATGTCAATGGCCAGGATGAAATCATCATCCGCAGGAGCGACAGAACGGCGAATCTGATTCGTCTGAAAAACAGTAACGTTTATGAAAGAATCCGAAAAAAACTTTTCTACGAAGAATGATATGAAAATAGGAAGACAGGCAAAAATTCTCGAAATCATCGAGAAATATCCGACTGAAACTCAGGAAGAGCTGGCAGACCGCCTCAGTCAGAGCGGCTATAAAGCCACTCAGGCAACCATTTCACGCGATATCAAGGAACTCAAGCTGATCAAAGCCTCCGGCCCTGACGGCAGGCAGATTTACTCTGCCTACAAGGGACTGGGAAACCTGTATGACGAACGCGTCCATACAGTATTCAAGCAGACTGTTCTTAGTATTGATCACGCTTATTTCCTGATTATCATGCATACGCTCCCGGCTATGGCGCAGGGAGCGGCTCTGGCTATCGATTCGCTGGAATGGAGCGAAATAGCCGGAACCATTGCGGGCGACGATACCATTTTTGTGGCGGTTTACCATGAAGAAGACGTCGAACCGCTGATCACGCGGTTCAGAAAGCTGATGAAATAGATGCTGCGGAGTATCAGTATATTAAACTATGCGCTCATCCGGTCGCTGACCGTCGATCTGGGCGAGGGACTCAATGTCATCACAGGGGAAACCGGTGCCGGAAAATCCATCGTGATAGACGCGATTTCCCTGCTTCTGGGAGAACGGGCCAGCAAGGACAATCTGCGTATCGGCGCTGACCGGATGACTGTTTCCGCCTCGTTTGATCCGCCGGTGCCCGGGGAAGACCGGGAAGTGCTGGAGATCCTGGACGGAGCCGGCATTGACGCCCGGGAGGAACTGATTGTTTCCCGGGAAATGGACAAAAGGGGACGTTCCGTCTGCCGTGTGAACGGTGTGATTGTCCCTCTCGCGCTTCTGAAAGCACTGGGCCCTCACCTGATCGATGTACATGGACAACACGAGCACGCCTCGCTTTTTAAAGCGGAAAATCACCGCATTCAGCTGGATGCCTATGCAGGAAATGAGGCCAGGCAGATTCTGGACGAACTTTCAGAAATGGCTTCCGGACTCAGGCAAACGGCCCGGACCATACGCGAGCTGGAATCCCGGGGACGGGAAGAACAGCGGCGGGAGGAATTCGACCGCTATGCTCTGGATGAAATCGATACCGCCGGACTGCAGGCAGATGAAGAACAGAAACTGGAAGAAGAAAAGAACCTGCTTTCACATTCAGAACAGCTTTACAGCGAATCTGCGGCAGCCAGGCAGATTCTTTCCGATGAAGACAATCCGGAACAGCTGTCTCTGATCGATTCGCTGTCCGATCTCTCTGACCGAATTGAAGCACTTTCAAAGATCGATCCCTATTTTGTGCCGTTTTCGGAAACCGTGCAGGGTTCACTGGCCGAGCTCGGTAATCTGTCCATGGAACTGGCTGATTATGCAGAGCAGATTGATTTCTCACCGCAGCGACTGGAAGAAATTGAAAGCCGGCTTTCGACGATTGAATCTCTCAAGCGCAAATATGGGGAAGATATCCCGGCAGTATTGAGATATGCGGAAGAATTAAGAGACAGGCTTGACGGCCTTGAAAATGCGGATGAGCACCTGGACAAGCTCAAGGCAGACTATACGAAAAAACGCGGTGATTACTCGCGGGAAGCAGACAGGCTTCATGAGCTGAGAGTCAAAACATCAGAAAGCTTTCGCAGAGAACTGGAAGACGAGCTCAAAGAGCTGGCTATGGAAAAGGCCAGGGTGGAGGTTAAGATTACCGAGGATGATAAACTGATTTCTGCTCATGGTAAGGATAATGTCGAGTTTCTGATTTCGGTCAATCCGGGCGTACCGCCCCGGCCGCTGCGCAAAATTGCATCGGGCGGAGAAATATCCAGAATCATGCTTTCGCTTAAATGTATGTTCGGTGAAAAGGATCATACTGATACCATGATTTTCGATGAAATCGACACGGGAATTTCCGGACGGACAGCCCAGTCTGTTGCCGAAAAAATCCAGAGACTGTCCTGCAGTCATCAGATTATCTGTATAACCCATCTGCCTCAGATTGCTGCTATGGCCGACAGACATTTTCTGGTGGAAAAGGCATCGGACGACAAGAGTGTTGAGGTCAGCTTTTCGGCATTGAATCCGGAACAGCGGACGGATGAGCTGGCCCGTATGCTGGGCGGTGCCAGAGTCACGGAAACCACCAGATCACATGCGCGTGAGATGATCACTCAGTCTGAAATGCTAAAGGAAAAGATCCAGAAACCATAACAGGATAGAATCGATGCGTTTGTTTTTTATTTGTCAGGATTACACCCTTAACAAGAGCTCCTGATGGATGTACAATAAAAGATGCAACTGAAAATTTTCCACTTGAGTACAAGGAGTTTATTAACATGATCAGAAGAGTACCGTTAGGCTTATCAAACAAACATATTCATCTTTCCCAGGAGGATCTGGACTATCTGTATGGTGAAGGCTATGAACTGACACCGATCAAGAATCTGGTTCAGCCGGGACAGTTTGCGTCTCAGGAAAAGGTCACGATTATCGGACCGAAGGGTAAGCTTGAAAACATCCGTATCCTCGGACCAGTCCGTAAAGAAACTCAGCTGGAAGTAAACATCTGTGATGGTTATACACTGGGTATCCGTCAGGTTCCGATCCGTCTTTCCGGTCATCTGGAAGGGACACCCGGTTTCATTATTGAAGGACCGGATGGAAAACGCCTGGTAAAAGACAAGGGGATGATCGTTGCAGAACGTCATATCCATCTGTCTGCTGCTGAAGGTGCCCGTTTTAACATCAAAGACAAGGATATCGTATCTGTCCGTCTGAAGGGACCCCGTGGTCTGGTATTCAATAATGTTCTCTGCAGAGTCGGTGACGGCAACGCGGCGGAAATGCATATTGATGTCGAAGAAGGAAATGCAGCCGGTGCAAGAAACAACCAGCTGGCCTGTATTATTGACCCGCTTACCTTTACAAAAGATGATGTGCTCATTCACGACAGCGGCGAACCGACAATCATGGTTGGCGATCTTCCTGAACTTGAAATCCAGGACGAAGACCAGAATGAAGCTGTATAATACTGATCATTGAAAGCGCACTCCGGTGCGCTTTTTTTAATCTGCCGGGGATTTATTCCCGGCGCGTGCTGTCCGGCGCATGTGGGTACATGTTCTATAACGGTACAATTATCAGTTTCTGCCATATTAATGATATAATTTTCCTACATTCATATTTTATTTTTGAGGAGTGCTTATGCTTCCAATGACAAATCCGATCGCATTTACGCTGTTCGGACTCGATATCCGCTGGTATGCCATTATCATGGCATCTGCAATTCTGTGCGGACTGATTATGCTTCTATACCGTTCGCCCGCCTGGGGGCTTTCGAAGGATTCAATGCTGGATTATTTTATCTGGCTCATCCCTTTTTCGATCCTGGGTGCGAGGCTGTATTATGTAGCCTTTGAATGGAGCTATTATTCAGTTCATCCCGCAGAAATTCTGGCTATCAGAAATGGCGGAATGGCGATTCACGGCTCGATTATTGCCGGCCTGATTGTTACCGTCATATTCTGTAAAGTTAAAAAAATCAATCCTTTTAAGCTCATGGATCTGGTGATTCCTTCAGTTGCTCTGGGGCAGGGAATCGGACGATGGGGCAACTATTTTAATATGGAAGCCCACGGCGTGGAAACAACGCTTCCCTGGGCCATACCGGTCAGAGAGGCCGGCAGAATCATCTATGTCCATCCGACATTTCTGTATGAGTCGATCTGGGACATTCTGGTGATGTTTTTTCTGCTCTGGTATGAAAAGCATCACGAAAAACGATACGGCCAGGGCTTCTGTCTGTATCTGATCCTATATTCAGCAGGACGCTTTTTCATTGAAGGACTCAGAACAGATTCACTGATGTTCCTGGGGCTCAGGCAGGCTCAGCTCATCAGTCTGGCAATGATTGCAGCGGGGATTGCCGGATATTTCATCCTCCGTAAAAAGGGAGAACTGCTCCGCACAGAAAAGCTCTGAATAATGAAAGAGATTAACGAAATCCGGCCACAGAACATGAACCAATTCAGCTGTTACAGCGATATGAATAATAAAGGAGAAGAAGATGATTGTTGATCCCATTGCCAAAGTGATTGTCGATGCCAACGAAGCCAAACTGCTTATGGATAGTGTAATAAGCGGGCTTGTAGAAGTCAGGGACAGTCTGGAAAAAGGTGAACCGGTTGAAGACCAGCTGCTCGAGGCAGTTGCCGAATGTGAAGCTTCAATCGAATATACGGAAACAGTCAAACGTCAGATTAAAAAGATTATCAGCGAGACAGTACCGCCGCGTTTCAAGGCTTCTTACAAATCCGCGAAACGATTCAGATAGTCATTATAAAACTGAAGGGTAAACCCGTTCAGGTATTTAAAAGCAGAAAACCAAAAGAGCGGTTCCGTTTGGAACCGCTCTTTTGGTAAATATGAAAAAGAAAGGAAAGGTACTGCTCAAATAAATTCGAAACCCTCCATCCCGATTTCCGGAACGTCGAATTTCGTGGAGATTACGTTTCTGTCTGCTTCTGCTTCTTCTTTGCTTTCCCAGGGAAGTACATCGCCGGGTTCTTTCAGGTAATCCAGCAGCTGCCAGATACCATCGCCGTTGAAGGAGCTTACAGGAAAAATCGGATCTGCGCCGGTGAGTTCCAGCCATTCTGTAGCCTGAGCCACGTCCGCCTTTGGATCGTCTGCTTTGGTTACAATTCCGATTACCGGCCGGTTGGCCAGTGGTGCAATATTGGGCGGATACAGAGAATAAGGTTCTGTCGCAGAAAGAACCAGTGCCACGACATCTGCTTCATAGGAATAGAGCGCCAGAGCCCTTGCAAGGGTATTGGTTTCCGCATATTCGCCGGGCGTGTCGATTATCACATCGTAGTGATTGACATACTGGGTTTTTTCATACTGGATGGTGCTGCCCTTTAGTGCCTGACGAAGGGTTGTTTTCCCACATTCGCTTCGCCCCATAAGAATCATTTTCTTCATGCGCCGCCTCAGGTTGAGGTGACGTCACAGATGGTAAAGCCCAGTGTATATTTAAGATAATTCAAAATAGAATTGACCGAGGATTTAACGTCTGAAATTCTGCCGGTAAAAATAAGCGTACCGCTGAAACGGTCAATAAAACCGACATCGATCGGGGATGATTTCAGGGCAATATCACCGGCAATAACCGCGATTTCCGGCGGTGTCATGCTGAGAATTCCAATTGCTGCCTTACTGTAATCCACTGACGGGTTCAGTCCGAGTTTCTGATAAACCACAGCATCCGGACTGGCTATGATGTGAGCAAGCGTAACCTGTTTTCCGGGAACGGTTTCCTGGATGATACGAAGCTTGCCTTCATTTGATTTTAAAATGTCTTCGCCGATTCCCATAGTTTTCTCCTGTTGACACTATCTTATCAAACTGAGAATCTTAGTAAATGAAATATCCGGCCATGAACCGGGATTATTTTAACAGATTCAGAGGTCTGTGACGATTTGACGAAGCGGTGCTGTTTATACAGAAGAGGATGATATCCGGCGCAGAAGAACTGATATGCGGTAATCAAATTCAAGCAATCATCAGGCATTAAAAAACCGGCGTACTCCGCCGGTTTTTATTTACGTATGCAGCGCTCTGTCTCAATCAGGTATTGATAAACTGATTGATCACTTTTTCGTCTTCTTCAGTGACATCTTCGGCCATATACTGGGTGTATTCGGTATTGACGTTTTTACGTCTGACAAACAGAGCCGGGCCGTACGCTTCTTCACCGTTTGTGAGATTGAAGTTATACGGAAGACCATCGCCGGATACCATCCGTGCATACATATAGAGATCATATGAAGGGCCTTTTGTGATGAAGACCTGTTTGATCGGGCCCGGTATTTTCAGAACCTTTTCTGCTGTTTCAACATCAAAATCCATTTGATCATTTGGTTTAACCCGGTCGATCGTGTAGGGTTCTCCCGGCAGTTTCAAGAGGATTGTTACTAATTCTTCCATGACCTTCTCCTTTTGTGCATCGTCTAACTAACATGCTACTCATATATTCTAACCGAAAGTATGAAATCGTTCCACAATATCCGCCTGATCTGTCATGATTCTTTTTTAGAACAGACAGCAGTCAGGCTCTTTTCGTGAGCTTGACTGCTGTTTTCAGGTTATGTCCTCCGGGTTTCCGGTTTCTTCCGCTTTTCCGGTCTTCTGCGGGTCGCTGCGGTTTACAAGAAAAATACCCAGACAAATCAAAACCAAAGAGATCATGTTTTCCAGAGTCCAGACATTTTCTCCGAGAAACAGAGCGGAGAAGACAACGCCGAAGACCGGAATGCTGAACATGAAGATCGAAATCTTTCCAACCGGATTATGATTCATGATCAGGGTCCAGATTGAAAAAGAAGCAGCAGTCAGGAAAGACATGTAGAGCAGAAGCCAGACAAAACGGGTTGGCCATGCTCCGATCCTGCCGCCCATAACCAGCCCCAGGATTAACAGGATCCCGCCGCCGATCATCAGCTGTCCGGAGGTGATCTGGAACGGGTTCCCGACATTACCGATGCGTTTGAGTATTACATTGGACAGTCCCGAGACGACAGCGCAGGCGATCATAAGCGTGGTACCCAGAAGCTCCGGGTCGCCGTTTCCGGTCAGTCCGCTCAGGTTGATCACCAGGATCCCGAGGAAGCCCAGAATACAGCCGGTGATTTTCTGCAGGTTCATTTTTTCGTGCGGCGGCAGCATCCAGGCAATCAGAATCGAAAAGATGGCAGAGGTTCCGTTAATGATCGAACCTTTGGAACCTGTGATGCTGGCCAGGCCGATGTAGAACAAAATGTAATTGAGTGTGGTCTGCAGCAGCCCGTATACAGCGATTGGCCGCAGCGAGCCTTTTCTGAGCCGCAGCAGTTTCTTCTCCAGAACAGAGCCGATCAGCCAGGTCATGAGGCCCGCCAGTGTAAAGCGGCAGCCTGCAAACAGAATCTGAGAAGCGGTTCCGCTGATTTCACCCCATTGATAGCCGAGCTTGATGCAGGGAAAGGCAGTACCCCAGAGTGCGCAGGCGATCAGAGCCAGTGCGGTATACACAGCCGGTCTTTTCAGCACTTCCGGATTTTTAACCAGGAGTGAAGCGGATGCCTGTTCAGACGGTCTGCTGCTGTGTTGGTTTTGTTTCTCCGGTTCAGTCATGAACACCTCCCTGACTCATATCATGCTTCGATTGACCGGCATTGTGGCCTGTTTTTCCGGGTTCCAGTGTCAGGCTCATACCGACTCCGACTTCATGAATCGGCTTGACGGCGTGAATGGCTGCCTTGCATTTGAAATTGACGCAGTGACAGGGATACAGCTCCTGCACCTGGCGGTTCATGAAATATTCAATGGTTCGGTCCAGACGTTCACCGGTCCTGAACAGATGGAAGCCGCCGAGAATCCCGGCAACATCCGGGCATCCGGTTACGCTCTGTGCATAGTCGACGATATTGCAGATTCCGCAGTGCGAACAGCCGGTCAGGACAAAAATCCCGTCCGCTGTGTCAAGGTATAAGGCACTTTCTTCGGCCAGATCGTCCGGCTTTTCATGGCCATCCCGGATTACGGTGCCCACCGGCCTTACTGTTTCAAAAGGAATGGTACGTGGAATTCTGCCGGCGTAGGTTACATGCTCCGAGATCTGCAGCGGCTGGTCCGTCAGGGTCACCTTCATCAGCCTGCTTATTTCTGAAAGGGTAAAAGGCGCGCCCAGATACCGTCCGTCAAGATGTTTTGGATCGAAGGTTCCGGGACCTGCAATCAGTTCCACATTTGTAAGATCCACTGCATCAGCCAGATATTTCAAACCCTGCGCATGATCGATATGGCCGTGCGAAAGAATAATTCTATCGAGCTTTTCCAGATCGATTCCCATTTTCTCTGCATTGCGGAGGACTACATCGGAATAGCCGGTATCAAACAGGATGGTCTGATCTCCATCTTCGATCAGAACAGAAAAGGCGGGTTCGCCCAGATAATACTGATCGATATAGGTATGATTGTCATCCAGTACTGTAAGTTTCATCATTTCCTCCAATCCGGATTTCTCCGTACCGGCGGGTATGACAGAAAGCGCCGGTGTCCTTTATTGTAACGCAGGAACGGCGGGGAAGGGTAGTAATGGGAAACACAGAGGATGGTGATTCGAGAATCAGACAAATAATTCGTAGATTCCGAGAAGAATAATAATGAGATTGGCGATCACTTCGCCGTATTTTCTGAAGATATCGGACAGGCAGCGGCTGGCGAGTGTATTTCCGAGCCACAGCAGAAACAGTGAAACACAGAAAGAGACCGCAGCAGTGGGGACGATTTCCAGCCCGGTCATGACGGCGCCGATGCCGATCCCGAAATTATTCAGGGTCAGTGCCAGCCCCAGAGCCAGTATCTGCTTCAGAGACAGTCCCGGTACCGGCGTATAGCTGTCTTCCGGAGCCTGGCCGTGCCGGCGGTTTACCAGATACTTTATAATGCCTGCCAGGCCGATTGCAATAATGAGGCCGCTGCCCAGAACTGAGGCGAGCCCAGCGGGAATAAAGTTTACCAGTTTTTCTGCGAAGAACATGGACAGAATTGTCCCGCAGGTGGTGAACAGGGCCAGCAGAAGGTTTCTGGAGAAGGAAATATGCAGTTTTTTAATCCCGAAGGATATTCCGACAACCAGATTATCCATGTTGCATGAAAAAGCAAACAGCAGAATCGAAACAATATGCGCCATCTAAACCTCCAGCCGGGGTTTGAGCCCCTTTCCCTGATCTATACTATATAAGATTATCCGGGGTGATTTAAGGGAACAAATTGCCGGGAGTGGAGAAGTTTGCGTCGATAAACAGCGGCTGGCAGGCGAAGGAATTATACGAAATATTCGAAAATTTACTGTATACGGCCAGGACTCCCGCAATAAGCCGGAAGGCAGGTGGACAGGTTTTGGAAATGCCCTGAAGCGGACACAGAAGGCCGGCCCGGATACAGTAAGGACTTATTACAGATATTTTGAAGCTTCCCGGATGCTCAGCGGAGCCAGGCGGTCCCGGTTCTTTTCGATAAAAGAACGGACCCGGTCCGGATCGGTTTTTGAATAATCTCTCAGACTCCAGCCAATGGCTTTATTGATGAAGAATTCACTGCTGCCCAGATTTTTGATGATGATGGCTTCCAGAAGGTCCGGATCGGTTTTTTTCCTGCGCAGCAGCTGATGGTCAATTGCCAGCCTGCGGATCCAGAAATTATCGTCCTCTGCCCATTCAAGCATCATGGGGCCGATGCGGGGACCCGAGAGACCGATATTCCCGATAATCCGGTCAAAACAGTCGATGGTGTCCCACCACTGGTTGGTATCTGCATAACCTCTCAGAGCCGGTACATCTGCCCAGCTTAAATACTTTTGCATGAATTTCAGATAGTCAGTGACCAGATAATGAAATTCGCGGTGCGGATCCGCCCAGCACAGATTCAGAAAAGCCCAGTCAATTTTCCGCTTCTTTTTTTCTGATTTAAGCAGCTCGTGATAAACAGCCTTGCGTTCGGGTGCCTGAAATCCGTACATCGGGAAACGGTTTCTCATATAGGCTTCCATGTGAGAAGCTTTTTCCGGATTATAACGGGATTCAAATTCTTTTTTTACAGCCTGATATTTGTCCAGGGCTTCTCGGTTGTCAGGGTTTTCCATATTGATTTCCATTCTTTTGTTTTTCTCTCCGGGAAAGATGTATACAATGAAGTCAGATGAGTGCATAGAAACAGGAGACTTTATGAATATAGATCATTATACGCTTTCAGAAAAACAGGAACATGAAATCCGTGATATTAAAAACCGGATCCACAGATATCCGGAGCTTTCCTGGCAGGAGTTTAAAACGACCGCGCTGATTCGCAGCCGCCTTGAAAAGATGCCGGGGATGGAGATTCTGGATATCGGGATGGATACCGGCGTAACAGCGCTGCTCAGAGGCGCAGACGGCACCGGACAGTCTGGCAGTATAAAAGGCAGCACAGCCGCGCCAGCCGTCGCTCTGCGGGCGGATATAGACGCGATTGAAGCGGATGAAGACTATGAATCAGATTACCGCTCACAGAATCCGGGAATCATGCATGCCTGCGGACACGATTTTCACACAGCTTCGCTCCTGGGTGCAGCATCGATTCTGTCTGCAAATCGTGATCATATCCCGGGAAATATTCTCTTTATTTTCCAGCCGGCAGAAGAAACAACCAGTGGTGCGGAGAAAATCGCAGACAGCGGTATTCTGGAACAACAGAATGTCAAGGCTGTGTTCGGGCTTCACAACCGGCCGGAAATTCCGGCTGGAGAGGTGATCGTCCATGAAGGACCGCTGATGGCAGCCAAAATAAACTTCAGCATAATTATTCACGGAAAAGGCGGACATGGATCAATGCCTCAGAAGTGTGTGGATCCTATTGTCTGCGCTTCGGCTGTTATTCAGGGGATTCAGACGGTCATCAGCCGCAACATTGACCCGATGGAAGCAATTGTACTTTCTATCTGCTCGATTCATGCCGGTACTCCGGCGAATCTGATTGTCGACGAGGTTTCGATGACCGGCAGCATGCGCACGTTCAGTCCGTCCGTTGAAAAGCGGGCACTGGAACGGCTCAAAGCCATTATTGATCTGACTGCACAAGCCTATGAATGCACGTCTGAGTTCAAAATCGAAGAAGCGGTTCCGGCAGTGATCAACCAGGGCCCGATTGTAGAGACTGCCCGGAAAGCGGCCGAAGCCGTCCTGGGCACCCGGGGCGTCACAGATTCTGAACCGGGTCTGGCTACCGAAGACTTTGCGGTTTATATGCAGAAGGTCCCCGGCTTTTTTTACTGGCTTGGTTCGGGGAAAGATGGAGATCCCTGTTATTCGTGGCATAACAGCCGCTTCCATACCAATGACACGGCGCTCAGATACGGGGCAGAGCTGCTGGCTGTTTCAGCGGTGGAACTGCTGAATGGTTATGAGCAGCAATCAGGTGCGGAAGGGCGGATAGATTCGGAATAATCTTCGCCTGCCGACCGGAAAAGCTATGCACGCTGGCAGGCGGCTGGTCTGACTCCACGGAGCGTTCACTGTAAATCCCGGAAAATCCTGATATGCTTGATGCGAGGTGAAAAATGGACTGCGATAAAACAGGCAAACTGATACATAAACTCAGAACAGAAAAGGGACTGACACAGGCACAGCTGGCACGGCAGATACAGATCAGTGACAAGGCTGTCTCGAAATGGGAGCGGGGTGCGGGCTTTCCCGACGTTTCGCTGCTGGGAGAGCTGTCTGCAATTCTCGATGTGAATCTTGAAGATCTGCTGGAAGGACAGCTCACCACGAACGATCCGATCGGAGGAAATATGAAAAAATTGAAATTTTATATCTGCCCGCAATGCGGGAACGTGATAACTGGTAATGACGAAGCGGCCATAGCCTGCTGCGGACGAAAGCTGGAAGCGCAGGAAGCTGTAAAAGCAGAGCCGGAGCAGAAGCTGGACTGTGAGCTTATTGACAATGAATACTGCATCAGCTCGGACCATCCGATGACCAAGGATGACTATATAGCATTTGCGGCATTGATGACAGGGGATACCCTGATTATGAAAAAACAATACCCGGAGTGGAACTTCCAGATCCGCATTCCGCGTATCGGTCACGGGAAACTGGTCTGGTATTCCAGGGACGAAGGGCTGTTGTATCAGCTCATCTGAATGGAAGTTTCAGCCTGGCCGGACAGCAGTTTGTTGATGTTCATGTTTACATGTTGAAAAAATTACATATATATGAAAATTTGCAATTGAATTATTTCTCCTGACTCGTTACACTGAATATATAAATACAGTATACAAGGCAGGAGGCATATAGATATGAATGAAGGAGTTATTGAAGCAGATCAACATGTTTTAAGAGGAGAGCTGGCTCTGGCCATTGCGGTAGTGATCAACAGTTTCGGGGTAGTGTTGATGCTGTATTCCGGTACCGGTATTTCTGCCATTTCCAGTGTTCCTTTTGCATTTTCAGAAGTTTTCCCGCACGTTTCACTGGGAACATGGAACTATATTTTTCAGGGACTGCTCATTCTGAGCCTGATGCTGATGCGTAATAAATTTGTCCCGCAGTATCTGTTCAGTTTTGTGATCGGTTTTGTTTTTGCAGAGCTGCTCGATGTCAATCAGCTCTGGATTCATATCCTGCCTACCACAATTCCCTGCCGGATTCTTTATTTTGTAATCAGCTACTGCCTGATTTCTCTGGGGATTGCACTTTCGAATCGCTGCAGACTGCCAATCATTCCGACAGATCTGTTCCCGCGCGAGCTTGCGAAAATAAGCGGAGCCTGCTACTCAAAAATCAAGATCTCTTTCGACGTGATCTGTATGGTGATCACTGCTGTTATGACCCTGATGATTTTCGGACGTCTGGACGGACTGGGAATCGGTACGATTCTTGCGGCGTGTACCATGGGAAAATGTGTTGGCTCAATTGGGAAGTGGCTGGATCAGCGGGTATCCTTTGTTTCATTTATGAACTGACCGGTGTTGCTGTGGAAGCTGTCAGTACAAACTGTTTCCGGACAGAGAACTTGAAAATGTGTTGTAATAGCAGTCCCTTTGACTGCTATAATAAAAATTGAATAAACCGTGTCTGACTTGTCAGACAGGACCTTTTGGCTCTGTGCATTTGAATTCTGCACAGAGCTTTTTTTCGCATAAATCCGGTAAACCGGATATATAAAGAACAGAGTATTTCGTCCACCCGGTTCAGGAAACCGGATACAGAGGATCTGGAACGATGACAGGCAGTATTCCAGCTTTGAATGATTTCGTTTAACTTGAATGATTTTTAAATTTTATAAAAAAGTAAGATTTATTTTTCTGAATGAATCAAAAAAACCATATGTTTTACTATTAACTGGAAGAGTATAGACTGTATTTAACGAAAGGAGACAAACAGTGCAGCTGACAAAAAGACAAAGTCAGATTTTGAATCTGCTCGATAACTCCAGGACTGCAGAGGCTGCTAAACTGAGTCAGATGCTGGATATTTCACAGCAGACATTCAAAGCGGAAATTAAAACCCTGGAACCGATTCTGGAGAAATTCGATATCTATATTAACTGGCTTCCGGGAAGCCGGCTGGCTGTAAGAGGCCGGGAAAACTTCTCGCGCATGCTTACTCAGACCCAGGCTTATCAGGAATTGAGTAATGAAGACCAGATCCTGCTGATGCTTGTTTTGTCAGAATCCTTTCTGACGATCCAGGAGATTGCGGACAGGCTTTATATGAGCAAGTCCTACACTGAAAAAGCACTGGCCAGACTGCTGGACAGCAGGGATGATATTGAATCACTCAGGCATTACGGAATCCGGTTCAGCGGCGATCATCTGGAGCGCAGCAGAATTTTCTGTGATCTGCTGGTTCCCTACATCACCGGGGCGGATTTTGAAATTGAGCTCAGACGTTTTAATGAACTGCATTTCCCTCTGTTGGATTATGTTTCGGAAGAGAGTATTCAGAAAGCGGAAGAAGCAATTGCGATACTTCAGGCGGATACACATTTCATTTTCGCAGATGATTCCGTCGTGCAGCTGTTCCTTCATTTACTGTTTATACTGACACTGGACCGCAAGCCGTCAAGACGAACCGATCCGGTTTATGTCAAGATCATCAGCGATTATGACCAGGGTCAGACCTATCTGAACCTTGTTGAAAATCTCAATGAAAATGCCCGTCTCGATCTTACAGAGAACAACCGTTATTATATTGCCGGGCTGCTGATGAGTCTGAGAAAACAGCGGGTTCTGAATAACAGTGAAATTCAGAAGCAGATGCAGGATTTCATCAAGAGAGTATTCAGACGCATCAAGACCGATTTTGATATCGATTTTGAATCGGATGAACAGCTCTGGGAAGGCTTATCCCTTCATATTTACACGACTGCAGTCAGGCGCAGTACCATCGAAACCTATGCGGATGAGGAACAGTGCACAGCCATTATGCGACAGTATCCTCTGGGTTTTGAAATGGCCATTACGACCTCTGACATGATTGAAGCAGAGTATGGATATCATCTGGATGACAACGAAAAAGTCTACATTGCCCTTCACTACCAGGCTGCACTGGAACGCCGGAAGAAAGCGACCCGGCGGATCCGGACCACGATGGTCTGTCATATGGGATTTGCGGCAGCCAACCTGATTACCACCAAGCTGGAACGCAAATTCCCGAACATCGAATTTGTTCATACCTGGTCTCTGCAGGAGTATCTGAAAAAAGGAACACCGGAATGTGATTTGATTATTACAACCGAATCTATTCCGGAAACAGACAAACCGGTTATTTACTTATCGGCCGGTTTGACTGAAAACGAATTGGGACGTGTCCGGCATTTTGTGGACAGGCGGGAAGTCGATGACATGCTGCTGATGGTGCTGCATGAATCGGAGCTGATTGATCTCACGGACTGCCATACGCCGGAAGCGGCGATTGAACGACTCGGACGGTATCTGGAAGACAATGGATACGTCAGAGAAGGCTACACACAGACCATGCAGGACCGGGAAAAAATCTCCAGTACGGCCCTCAAGCATCTGGCCGTTCCTCATGGAAATCCTTCGATGGTTGATGAAACCAAGCTGCTTGTCGGGACTAATCGCAATGGTATTCCCTGGGATGGAGAAAAAATCACCTGTACCTTTCTTTATGCGTTCAATACGCAAGTATTCAGGGAAAACAACGATATTTATACAGCACTGTACCGCCGGTTGGCGTCCAATGAAGTGGAGCAGGAGATCTACAATATCAGAGATCTTGACGGCGATGAATTTAAAAGAAATCTTATTAAAATTATCAAGGAGTAATAACTATGAATATGCAGGATATGTTAAAACCGGAATACGTTTATACAAATGTAGAATTTGAAGAACCGACAAAGGATGCGGCAATCAAAGCCATTGCCAAAACCATCGCAGACGGTGACCAGTCCGTTCAGGACGAATTGGAAAAGACATTCTTTGCCCGTGAAGCTATGGACTCCACCGGCTGCGGGGCTGGTGTAGCCATTCCGCATGCCAAGATCAAAGGGCTTCAGGAACCGAAGGTGGAAATTTTCAAATTTAAAGACAAGATTGACTGGGACGCCATCGACGATGAACCGGTCATGATGGCAGTGGCACTGGTTATGCCGGATGGCGATAAGGACAATCTGCACCTGCAGGTGATCAGCAAATTTGCCCGTAAACTCGTGGACGACGATTTTGTTGCCGCACTGGAAAAGGAAAATGACCCGCAGAAGCTGTATCAGTTTATTATTGATGAACTTGCATAGATTTTAGAATGATTTAACGGATTCAACCAGGCCTGTTTGATATACATGATCTGCAGCGGCCGCGCGGACCATGACTGGAATTATTTATCTGAATGATTTGACAACACGAAATGGAGAAAGCATGAAAATTATTGGCGTAACAAAATGCCCGACTGGTATCGCACACACCTATATGGCTGCCGAAAAGCTTGAAAAAGCCGGCAAAGCACTGGGATACGATGTCAAGATTGAAACACAGGGCTCACAGGGTACAGAAAACACCCTGACTCCGCAGGATATCAAGGATGCGGATTATGTCATTATCGCGGCCGACGTTGCTATTGATGAACCGGAACGTTTCAACGGTAAAAAAGTACAGGAAATGCCTATTAAAGGCGTAATCAAGGATGCCAACAAGGTTCTGACAGAGCTGCCCGAAAACGCAAAGCAGGTAGGCGGGGAATTCGTTACCGACGAAGAACTTACCAAAGCTTCTGTCAGCTCTGCCGGACAGGGAGGTATCAAGGCCCTGATGAACGGTGCTTCTCACATGATTCCGTTCGTTGTAGTTGGCGGTCTGTTTATCGCACTGGCTCTTTCCCTCGGCGGTACAGCTACCGCAGATGGTATGGTGGTTTCAGAAGGCTTCTGGACTAAAGTCAATCTGATCGGTGCCCAGGGCTTTGCACTGATGTATCCGATTCTGGCAGGTTACATCGCTTACTCGATTTCAGGACGTGCTTCGCTGGCACCGGCTATGATCTGTGCCACAGTGGCCACTTCACCTGAAATTCTGGGTACTACCGCAGGAACCGGTTTCCTCGGATGTATCGTTGTCGGTTATGCAGCCGGCTATTTTGTAAAATGGGTGAATACCTGGAAGGTTCCCAAGGGACTCAAACCGATTATGCCTATTTTCGTAATCCCGCTTCTGGGTACCGGCCTGATTTCTGCAGCATTTATCCTCTTCCTGGGCGGACCTATTTCCTGGCTTATGACCGCTCTGAACAGCCTGCTCACCATGCTCGCTGCCAATGAAGCAACCGCTATTCTGCTGGGTCTTGTCCTTGGCGCCATGATCGGTGTCGATATGGGCGGCCCGGTCAACAAAGTCGCATTCCTGTTTGGTGTTGCCAGCATTGCTGAAGGCAATCCGCAGATTATGGGTATCGTCGCGGCCGCTATTCCGGTTCCGCCGCTGGCCTGTGGTCTGGCAACTTTCCTGGATAAAAAGCATTTCTCAGAAGAAGAAAAAGGTTCCGGCCTTTCCGCATTCCTCATGGGCATGATCGGGATCACTGAAGGTGCAATTCCGTTCGCATCCGCCAATCCGAAATGCGTCCTGCCGTCTGTCATCACCGGTTCTGCGGTTGCAGGTGCCCTCGCTTCGATTTTCAAGATTACCGATGTTGTTCCGCACGGCGGACCGATCGTAGGTGTACTCGGAGCAACCAGCAACTGGATGCTGTTCTTCCTCTGCATTATTATCGGAACCTGTGTCGGCGCTGTTATGCTGCTGGCTATGATGAAAGCTACATCTAAAAAGAAAGACAAGGAAACAGATCAGGTCGCAGCCTGACCGATTCTGGAATTTCCTGAAATTTCCCCCTTTAAAAGAGTCCGCTTGAGCGGACTCTTTTTCTGTATCCGGAAGTTCAGAGATATCTATTGTCCGGAGGTTGCCTGTAGGTTATCTGATGTCCGGAGGTTGTCTGTTGCCTGGAGGTTATCTGTTGTCTGGAGGTTATCTGATGTCTGTTGTTTGAAAATTTTCCGTTGTTCGCAAATGTTTTGTTATTTGGAAATATTCTGGGATGAATTTCCGCAAGACTGTTGACAAAGCTGTCTGTACCTTGTATAGTTACAGTATCAAGT
>JBMNSG010000028.1:0-22646 GCA_050945075.1 Eubacteriaceae bacterium
TCCTGATTTGAGGAACAGTCGTTTTCCCGATTCATAAAATACTTTCTTCCGGATTGATTACTACAGTACTTAATAGTAGATTCCGGTAATGATAATAACAAGCAGCATAAATACTGCCTGTGTGAGCTCAATGCTCAGTCCGATGTGGTCTCCGGTGATTCCTCCAAATGCTTTCCTGAAATACGGAATCAGCAGGAGTGACAGCAGCAGAGCTGCAACAGCTGCTGTTAAAATGACTGTATCATAAAAATATAAAATTGCACTAAACAACAGGATTCCGTACAGTACAGGGATCCATGTTCTGGTCACTGCACTGTAGCCTTTTCCGAGTCCTCCGCCTCCTGCTGCCGGTTCTGACCAGGATACCATCTGAACAGCTGCCGCGCGCCCGATAACCGGAACGAGGACCAGTGCACTGGTGTAATCACTGATAAACCACTGGAAGCAGACAAACTGACTCAGAATAAGCAGCATCAGCGATACGGCACCATAGGTCCCGAGCCTGCTGTCTTTCATAATCCTGAACATGGTTTCCCGGTCCCGTGCGGAAAACACAGCATCGCCTGTATCTGCAACTCCGTCCAGATGCAGTCCTCCGGTAAACCAGATATAGACCAGAATCACGATGAGCGCGCCCGCCGGCGGATAGCCGATAAACCAGGCCAGCCAGGCACAAAGCCACAGCAGCAGTCCGATCAGGATCCCGACGATTGGCATCAGGTTCATTGACCTGAAGAATTCATCCTCCGTAACATCCTTAAGATTTACGGGTATACGCGTAAAAAACGATAATGCAATCAGAAATTCTCTCATAGTTTCAGGCTGAGATGACTGTTCTGCAGGTAAACAGAAAAAAAAAGTATAATCATACGATCATACTTTTTATACAGTCTTTGTCTCAGGCTTCCGCCTCGATTCCGAACTTACTGTTAATCAGATCGGACAGAGAATCGATTGCTTCCTGTTCGTCGTCGCCATCAGCTTCGAGGATTACTGTATCTCCCTGCTGAACTGCCAGTATTATGACCCCCATGATGCTCTTTGCATTTGCTTTGACCGCATCTTTGGTGATAGAAATGTCCGAATGAAACCTGCACGCTGCCCTGACAAATGTAGAAGCCGGTTTTGCATGAAGTCCTGAACGGTTCTGTAGTGTAATCTCTTTCGTGATCAACACAAACCTCCTTAATTCATATCTGCTATTTATAAATTATATAACGATTTCATAAAGTGTGCAAGCATACTGATTCATCAAAGTCCTGAGGAAAACTTACAGAATCTTTCAAAACCGGGACATTATCGTATATAATAAGAAAAGTAGTATCCGCTTAATGGATACCGACGGTAAAAAGGAATGGAGGATTAATATGGCAGAACCCAAAGTATTAAAGACAATGTCCATTATGGATGTCGCCCAGGGGTATCCGGTTTCAATTCCGGTTTTCCAGGCCTACGGAATGCACTGCCTCGGTTGCATGGCTGCTCAGTTTGAAAATATCGAACAGGGCTGTCTGGCACATGGCATCGATGCGGACATGCTTGTCCGGTCTATCAACGACGCTATCGATGCAGTTGACGCAACCCAGGAATAATTTGCAGCCTCAGACAGGATTCAGCTTCTGAATGCTGTCTTTTCTTTTTATGTGGATATTATGAACCAACGAATTAAAGCAATGGACGAACATATAGGTGAACTGTTTCCCGGACTGCATATAATATCGGGTTCCGGATCGACACTGACATCTTCCGATGGTGAGGAGTACCTGAGTTTCTTTACGGACAGTCTCAGATGGCTCTGCGGTTATGACAATGCGCGCCTGAATGAACGACTGAATGGTTTGATCACCAGAGCCTCTTCAAATGAACTGACACCTGGAGATATTACCGACAAGCTGGCAGATCAGCTTTTAAGTCATACTCCCGGTTTATCGAGCGCCGCATTTACTGAAAATGATATATACGCAGAGCTGGCCCCGCTGCTGGAAAACGGTGAAAAGAAGCTGTTTCTGGTTATCGGCACAATGGACCCGAACATCCCTGAACAGTACAAGTCCCGCTTTATTGACTACCGGCAGGCAGCTGCCAAAGAAGATCCGGGTGAACAGTTCACAGCTGTTCTCTCGCAGAAAACACTGCAGAAGGTATTCAAGCGCTATAAAGGACGTCTGGCTGGTGTTATTCTAACCATCGAGCAACCGGCTGCAGCCAATTTTATTGCCAGTGAAAGTGCCCTGCTGGTACAGAAGCATGCACGCCGTGCCAGAGTACCGTTCATTCTTGATGAACGCAGCACCTCACCTTACCGTACCGGAACCTTTTTCGCGTCCAGCCAGTTTTCACTGGAGCCTGACATCATCACTGGCGGCGGAAGACTCTATGGAAACAGGCGTCTGTATTTCGCGCTGATGACAAGAAAATACGCAAAGAAAAAGCTGAAGCCCCTTACCGGAATCCCCCAGTCAAAAACGCTGGCCAACTGTCTGATGCTTACCGCCATTATTTCCGAACTGGAAACAATGGAGCTCCCCAGACGAATCACTGAACTCAATCACCGGCTGGTCTGTAAGCTCCGGGCCCTGGAAGCAAATTCCGGCGGTCATTTCACTTATCGTTCATTCGGATCACTGTTCTACCTGAACCTGAAACAGAACGCGCTGGCCAAACGTACCTATGAGTACCTGTTTGATGAAAAAATCCTGCTGGAACCGGATGCCAGTGCCAGAGAATGCCTGATTATTGCGCCTCCCCTCACCTTTTCCGGTTTTGATATTGACAGTCTGATTGACGCGCTTGACGACTTCTTTAAAAACGGAATCCGGCTGCCATCCAAAAGGCCTCATCAGCTGTAAGATCTAAATTACAAACTGTCTGACCCGGACAAATCCGCAGATGTGATCAATCATCCGCCAGCTGAAAAGACATACAATTGCAGGCCGTATTCAAAACAAAACGATCTGCACAACATAAAAAGACCACACAAAAGGTTTGAGCCTTCTGTGTGGTCTTTTATATTGCCCCGCCTGAAGAATGTCGGTCAGAGAACTGCTTGAGCAGCTCTCATGACAAACACTCTCCTCGCGAGGTCTTTTTATCTTTTTGAATCAGCGATTAAGCTTCTTCCTTTGCCAGTTTTACATAGCCTTCATAACGGGCTTCTGCGTTCTTCTGAGTCTGGTCATACAGGGACTGTGCAACATCCGGAGCAACCTTCTTCAGTGAAGTATAACGGACTTCTGTGCCGATGAAATCCTGGAACTTGTCGAAGTCAGGCTTCTTGGAATCCAGAACGAACGGATTCTTGCCTTCTTCAGCCAGCAGCGGATTGTAATGCCACAGATGCCAGTAACCGCATTCTACAGCCTTGGCTTCGTGTTCCTGAGTCTTGCTCATGCCGCCGCGGATACCATGGTTGATACACGGAGCATAGCCGATGATCAGGGACGGACCCGGATAAGCTTCTGCTTCTTTCAGAACCTTCATGTACTGGTTCTTGTCGGCGCCCATAGCAACCTGAGCTACATAAACGTAACCGTAGGTAGCAGCCATCATGCCGAGATCCTTCTTCTTGATACGTTCTCCGCCTGCAGCGAACTGTGCAACTGCAGCGACAGGAGTAGCCTTGGAGGCCTGTCCGCCTGTGTTGGAGTAAACTTCGGTATCAACACAGAAGACGTTGATGTCCTGCTTGGAAGCGAGAACCTGATCAAGTCCGCCGTAACCGATATCGTAAGCCCATCCGTCACCGCCGAATGACCATACTGATCTCTTGATGAAGAAGTCTTCGTTGTCTTTGACAAACTGGAGCTTGCGTCCCAGTTCCTGGCTGTCAGCTTCGTAGTCTGCAAGAGCTTCTGACAGAGCTGCAGCTGCCTTCTTGGAGCCTTCAGCGTCGTCTTTGTTCTTGATCCAGTCTGTGCAAGCCTTGGCAACATTCTTCGGAGCAGCTTCTGCGATCTGTTCGAGGTAGCTAGCCAGTGTGTTTCTCATCTTGGTAACACCCTGCAGCATACCAAATCCGTATTCAGCAGCATCTTCGAAGAGTGAGTTAGCCCATGACGGACCCTTGCCTTCGTCGTTGGTGCAGTACGGCATTGACGGACATGAAGCACCCCAGATAGAAGTACAGCCTGTTGCATTGGCAACCATCATGCGGTCACCATACAGCTGGGTAATGGTCTTGATATACGGAGTTTCGCCGCAGCCTGCGCAGGCACCGGAGAATTCAAGCAGCGGTTTCTGGAACTGGCTGCCCTTGACTGTATATTTGTTCATCAGTTCCTTCTTCGGTTTTGCGCTCATAGCGACATCCCAAAGCGGAATCTGTTTTTCCTGTGTATGGATAGGCTTCATTTCGAGAGCCTTGGTCTTTGCCGGACATTCTGCCTGACAGTTTCCGCAGCCAGTACAGTCGAGTGTGTCGACCTGGATACGATATTTGAGGCCTTCGAATGCTTTTCCGCCTGTAGCCTTCAGTGTTACGAAATCTTCCGGAGCTGCAGCAGCTTCTTCTTCAGTCATAACGACCGGACGAATAGCAGCGTGCGGGCAGACGAATGAACATCTGTTACACTGGATACAGTTTTCAGGAATCCATTCAGGTACATTAACAGCGATGCCACGTTTTTCGTAAGCAGCTGTACCTGACGGGAATGTACCATCTTCGATGCCTGTGAATGCAGATACCGGAACTGTGTTTCCGTTGAATGCATCGACCGGTTCGAGGACTTCTTTGATGAATTTCGGTACTTCTTTTTCTTCGACAGGAGCATCTTCTGCTGTCTTCCAGCTTTCCGGAACGTCGATCTTGATGAGCTTGGTCGGGTCGATACCTGCATCGACTGCCTTGTAGTTCATTTCTACGATCTTATCGCCCTTGAGGCCGTAAGTCTTTTTGATGCTGGCTTTCGAATATTCAACAGCTTTTTCGATCGGGATGATGTCAGCCAGTTTGAAGAAAGCTGCCTGCATGATCATGTTGGTACGACGGCCAAGGCCGATTTCCGCTGCGATCTTAGTAGCGTTGATGGTGTAGAATTCGATGTCGTTGTTGGCAATTTCGCGTTTGAACTTAGCCGGCAGAACCTTTTCCAGTTCTTCAGGAGTCCAGACGGTATTCATCAGGAATTTGCCGCCCTTGCGGATGTTGCCGAGCATATCATATTTGTAGACATAGCTTTCTGTTGAACAGGAAACAAAGTCAGGAGATACGATCAGGTACGGGCTGTTGATCGGATTCGGTCCGAATCTCAGGTTGGATACTGTGATCCCGCCGGATTTCTTGGAGTCATAATCGAAATAACCCTGTGCATACAGATCAGTGTGGTCACCGATGATCTTGATCGCGTTCTTGTTCGCACCGACTGTACCATCAGAGCCGAGTCCCCAGAACTTGCAGGAAACTGTTCCTTCCGGTTCGCAGACGAGATTTTCTGCGATCAGGTTGGTGTGGGTAACGTCATCGTTGATACCGATGGTGAAGTGATCCTTCGGTTCTGCGACATACATATTGTCGAAGACAGCCTTGATCTGGCCCGGTGTTGTATCCTTGGATGACAGACCGTAAATGCCTGCGAAAATCTGCGGAGCATTTTCCTGCATGAAGAATGCAGACTTGACATCCAGTGCCAGCGGCTGGTCATTAGCGCCCTGTTCCAGTGTTCTGTCCAGAACTGTAATTCTCTTGACAGTTGACGGGATAGCGTCGAAGAGATATTCGTTAACGAAAGGTCTGTAAAGATGAACTTTGACAACACCGACAGCCTTGCCTTCGTTCGCTCTCATGTAGTCAATAACCTGATCGATTGTATCAGTTACCGAACCCATTGCTACGATGATGTTTTCCGCATTCGGATCGCCATAGTAGTTGAAAGGATGGTATTCTCTGCCTGTTACAGCTGAGATTTCGTCGAGGTATTTGACAACAGTCTTCGGAACTTCTTCGTAGAACGGATTGGAAGCTACACGAGCCTGGAAGAATACGTCCGGATTCTGAGCTGTCCCTCTGATAACCGGATGTTCCGGATTAAGAGCTCTGTCTCTGAAGTCCTGGATTGCTTTCCAGTCAACCATCTTCTTGTAGTCTTCATAGTCCATGACTTCGACTTTCTGGATTTCATGTGAAGTTCTGAAACCGTCGAAGAAATGTACGAATGGTACTCTGGATTCAATAGCAGCAAGATGTGCTACGCCGCCCAGATCCATGACTTCCTGTACGGAACCGGAAGCCAGCATTGCGAAGCCTGTGCCTCTGCATGCATAGACGTCCTGATGGTCGCCGAAGATTGAAAGTGCGTGGGATGCCAGTGTACGAGCCGCAACGTGGAAAACGCCCGGAAGGAGTTCGCCTGCGATCTTGTACATGTTCGGGATCATGAGAAGAAGACCCTGAGAAGCTGTGAAAGTTGTTGTGAGCGAACCAGCCTGGAGTGAACCATGGGTGGTTGCTGCAGCACCTGCTTCAGACTGCATTTCAGCAACTCTGACGGTTTCGTCAAAGATGTTTTTACGGCCTGCAACAGACCATGCGTCAACGCATTCAGCCATCGGTGAAGACGGTGTAATAGGATAGATACCGGCTACTTCGGTAAAGGCATAAGCCGCATGTGCGGCGGCAGTGTTACCATCCATAGTCTGGAATGTTTTGGACATCAATAATCCTCCTTACAGATTATTCAGTATGATTGTTTTAAACATAACAATTATACCATTAAAAATAATTCTAACATCATTATTTTACCCTCGCCCGATAAATATCTGTTCCGAGTTATCAGGCAGCGGCAGCCAGTGTAAACATTTTAATCGATAAAAGCGAAAATTCACCTCATTATGCTTATTGAATGCAGTCAGACAACTGATCCGTATAAAAGGTCTGTGCGACAGGGACCTGCTGACAGAGAGGAGTAGCTGTCTCCTTTATCCTGTCCGGCCTGTCCTGAAAACCAGGCGGCCGGTCCGATCAAATCGGATTAAGTCTGTCCTGGAAAACCAAATGGGCGTATATAGACATGTCAAAACTATTGGTCGGACCTATTATACATCATTTTTGTTGTAACGGTTTAATTTTCGCCAAAATTTACAGCAGTTTCTGTGATTTTTTCGAAAGCGAGGATTTAATAGCCTCGATAATGGTTTCCATGACCGTGATCCGGGCATAGGGTTTGTCCGTACCGTTAACAACAATCCAGGGAGCCTCTTCAGTCGAAGTTTCCTTGAACATGCGCTCTGCAGCAACGATATAATCGTCCCTTTTCTCCATATTGCGCCAGTCTTCGTCCGTTATCTTCCAGTGCTTCTGGGGATTGTCCTGCCTGTCCTTAAAACGGGCCGCCTGTTCTTCCGGTGTTACATTCATCCAGAATTTAATAAGAACCGTACCGAACTGTGTAAGCTGGTGCTCGAAAGCATTAATCTGCCCAAAGGCTTCCTGATACTCTTCATCAGATAAAAAGCCTTCGATTGGTTCCACCAGAACACGCCCGTACCAGGTTCTGTCAAAGATACTGAAATGCCCGCGCTTGGGAACAGCTTTCCAGTAACGCCAGAGCCAGTCGTGGGCCTTCTCTTCATCCGTTGGTGCGGAACTCGGGAAAACACGGTAGCCTCTGGGGTCAAGATTTTCGCAGACCCGTTTGATTGCCCCGCCCTTTCCGGCAGCATCAAAACCCTCGAAGGCAATCATCACTGGAATCCGTTCACGGAAAACAAGAAATTCCAGATCGCGCAGCTGTTTCTGACAGGCTCTCAGTCTGGTTTTGTACTCTTCTTTGGTTAATACATCTTTACTGCTGAACTGATTGAGAATCGAACCCTTTGTCTGGCCTTTTTCTGCTTTGATCAGCGGTACCAGCGGCTTTTTCGTCCGCAGCTCTTCTTCTTTTCTGCGCACGCCCGCTTCCAGAGCCGCCGACAGTTTCAGAAGCAGCGTATCCGCGGCCGCACTCACATCGTTGGAATCAATCACGGTCCAGGGCGCCGTTTTGGTATCGGTTGGCGGCAGAATCTTGTTCCACTGCGAGGCGATCCGAGCATAGTCCCTGTTTTCGATCCAGTCTTTGTCCGTAACCCGCCAGCGGGTAATCGGATTTTCTTCAAGTGACTCAAGCCGTTTCTGCTGTTCATCCTTGCTGATCTGCAGATAAAACTTCTGGATGATGGTCCCGTTATCCGTAAGTGTCTTTTCGAATTCGTTAATTTCCTGAATCAGTTCGTTGGGCATCATCCCGTCTTTGCGGGAACGCCGGTAAATATTTTTGTAATAGGTATTGTCAAAAAGGACGATCTGGCCGTCTGCCGGTGTCCGGCACCAGTAATGATACAGCATGGGCCGGTGCTTGATTTCATGCGTAATCCTGGTTTCGTTATAGACGATAAAGCTCCGGGGATCAAGCGGCAGCATAAGCTGGTTGATAACCGTTCCTTTTCCTGAGGCTCCCCAGCCGTCAACAAGAATCATAACCGGAATACCCAGATCCTTGATCCGGCGCTGAAGCTCGCCCAGCCGCTCGGTCAGGTTTTTCTTCTCCCGTTTCTCAAGGGTCATGCATTCCATATCCGAAAGACTGATTTTCGCCATAAAACCTCCTGTATTTAATGGAAATCCGTAAAACGTAAAGTCTGATAAAATTCACATTCATTTTACCACACGCATGGCAATTCGGGTATCGTTTGCATAAACGTACAGGCGTAAAAAAAGACCGGCGAAATGATCACCGGTCTCTGATTATCAATGCTTATGCGCCCTGATTCAGGCATTCACATATGATTCATATTTTTCTTTCAGCTTCGGATCTGACAGAGTATCCATAACATATTCAGCATATTCAGCACCGGTTGCTCCGGTGTCGCGTCCTGTCAGAACGAGTTTCTTTTCATAATCGCCGCAGATATCAAGTGCCATCTGAAGCTGTTTTGCTTTTTCCGGATATCCGATGTGATCGACCAGCATACCTGCTGCGCGAATGATTGAGCAGGGATCCGCATACTGAGCGCGACCTTCGTCTACCATTCTGGGTGCAGAGCCGTGAATTGCTTCAAACATTGCGTACTTCTTGCCGATATTGGCAGAACCTGCCGTACCGACGCCGCCCTGGAATTCAGCTGCTTCATCAGTCAGGATATCGCCGTACAGATTCGGAAGCACCAGAACCTTAAACTGGGTTCTGCGTTTTTCATCGACCAGCTTGGCTGTCATGATGTCGATGTACCAGTCATCCATTTCCACCTGCGGATATTCCTTTGCGATTTCCTTCGCAGTATCCAGGAATTTACCATCAGTGGTTTTGATGACATTGGCCTTGGTTACGACAGTAACCTTGTTTTTTCCGCTCTTGGCCGCATAATCAAATGCTGCGCGGATAATACGGTCTGTTCCGTCCTGGGTCGCGACAACAAAGTCGATCGCCAGATCGTCATCGACATTGACACCCTGAGAACCGACAGCGTAACCGCCTTCGGTGTTTTCACGGTAGAATGTCCAGTCAATTCCCTTTTCCGGCACAGATACCGGACGGACATTGGCAAACAGATCGAGTTCTTTACGCATGGCAACATTAGCAGATTCAATGTTTGGCCATTTGTCTCCCTTGCGCGGTGTTGTGGTCGGTCCCTTGAGGATAACATCACATGCCTTCAGTTCTTCCAGAACATCATCCGGAATCGCCTTGCCGCAGGCTGCTCTGTTTTCGATGGTCAGGCCGTCTATATCTTTAAATTTGATTCTTCCTGAAGCGACATCGTCCTTAAGCAGGAATTCCAGAACTTTCTGGGCTTCTGCTGTAATGAACGGGCCGATTCCGTCTCCGCCTACAATCCCGATGACAATTTCGTCTTTATTCGGGAAATCGACGAAGTCGCCTTCAGACTTCATACGTTCGATTCTCTGAAACTGTTCGGTAAGAATTTCTCCGAAATGCTCTTTAGCTTTCTCAATGTCTTGCTTGTGATCAGTCATAAATCTCCTTAAGCGAAAGAATACCTATCCTGAACACGGAACTGTCCTGTAATCGTACGGATTGGCGATTTGCAGAATGTCTGAGACATTTCGCGGATGGCCACCAGCTTGTCAGCAAGTGTAAGCAGCCAGCCTTCCCTGTTTCTCGGCGGTTTGATCGTCATGGGAAACATATGGGTTTCGATCATTGCAGCCTGCTTGTCATTAATACCAAAATATTTACGGGCATTGTTTGAAGCAGTCTGAGGATGCTGAAATCCCTGCATGGTTGTCAGTTTTTTCAGGCCTTTTTGTTCTTTTCTCAGTTCTTTTTTCTGTGCCGGTGTACGATCAAAGAAAAAGTCGTGCAGGAGCGCGCCCTCCCCGGCCTGCTGTGCATCGAGTCCGCATTTTTTTGCCATAACATAAGTGTTGTAGGCAACATAAATCGAGTGTTCGTAGCGCTGCTTGCCGTGATGGACATATGCTTTTAAGGACTGGAAATAAGGGTGAATGAGGATATGATGCATGGATTCTTCAAACTCCGGACCGTATTTTCTATTATGTACAGGTGTAATTTCCATATATTCCTTCTTTTTCTATAGATTTAGTAATATAATATATTAATTTTCTCCTTTTATAAAGAAAAAACTATTGTAAAACGGTATCATGTTTTTCAATGGAACACCATTGTCTGAAACCAGACGACATTAAACAACACAATGACGGATAAACTACTTGATAAGATTCAGCTTTTGGGGTATGACTGAATAATAAAATCAGAAACTGATCCAACAATTCAACAGAAGGAGAAACAGCATGCATAAAAAACACAGGGATTTTTTTGAAGAACACCCGGAAGTCGAAAGGATTGCCGAAGATGCTGCCCGCGATGAACTGGAAAGCGCGAAGAATCCATTAATCCGCGGTCTGGCCGGTATTATCCCTGAAACACCGAAAGCCGAAAACAAAGCAGGCTTCGATCTAAAAAAATCTGCTGAAAAGCTGAAGCACGAACGTGAAGTGCTGGGTACAAAGCTCGAGGAAGCCTCCGCGCTGGCGGCTCAGGCACGTACAGATCTGAACAACTGCATCCAGGAACTCCAGAAGAAAGCAGAAACTGCCGCCGGAGACGTTAAAGACGACGCGGAAGAAGAACTGGCGGAATTCAGAGAAAATTACGAAGAAGATCTGGATAAAAAGAAACATCACGGCTGTGAAGTATGCCGGAATATCGGATTGGGACTGCTTGCCGGTGCTGCCATCAAACAGTCTGTTACGCTGATTAACGGATTCCGCTATAAAAAGAGCATCGACAGCAATTACGACTCTCTTGATTCCTGCCTGATCTGCGGCCATGAAACACTTTCCTATCCCTGTACCACCATGAAGGATATGAAAATAGGCTGCTTTTCCGGCGTGGAAACGGTAGATCTGAGAGGAGTCCGGGCCGACTCCATTCAGTATGATATGGACATTAAAGTCGAAGACGGCCGCCTGGTTGTGATCGTTCCGGAAAACTGGCATATGCATATCACCAGCAGACTGTTCTGCGGCGATATTCGCGACGAAACCAGCGTCCCGGAAGATGCTCCGGAAGACGGCCCGCTGCTTTCCGTCTATGCGGAAATCAACACCGGCTGCGTCGTATTTAAAAACGCCTGACCGATTCAGTCCGGAGTTCAGAGCGAATTCTGACGCTGACGAACCGTCCGGCAGCAGAAAACCTGATTCTTGAAACAGCTAAGGAAAACCAGATAAAAAGCTAAAACAGCTGTCCGCAGAGCTTTTACCAGATCTCCGGACAGCTTTTTTTATTGATCCGCCAGACGGTAACCAACGCCTATTTCCGTAAAGATATAGCGCGGCTTGGCCGGATTGCTTTCTATTTTTCGTCTCAGACCTGCCATCAGTGTCCGCAGTGCCTGCGTGTCTTTTCCATATCCGCTTCCCCAGATTTCTGAAATAATCGACTCGGTCGTCAGTACCTTCCCCTGATTTTTAAACAGGTATGACATCATTGAAAACTCCATGGGTGTCAGGTGCAGTCCTTCTCCGCGAAGAGTGACCAGATGCTTTTCAATATCAAAGGTCAGCTCGCCGACCGTATAAACAGTCTGGATTTTACCTTGTTCCTGCCTGTGCAGATGGCGCAGCGCAACTCTGATTCTGGCCATCAGTTCAGTGGCCGAAAAAGGCTTGGTCAGGTAGTCATCCGCCCCGATATCCAGTGCATCGGCTTTTTCGTGATCCTGATCCCGTGCAGATACCACAATAATCGGCATTTCAGTCCAGGTCCTGACTTCGCGGATAATATCGATCCCGTCGATATCCGGCAGTCCCAGATCCAGCAGCATCAGATCCGGCTGTTCAGAAATGAGCAGCTTCATCGCTGTTTTTCCGTTTTCCGCCGCGACATACTGGTACTGTTCGGTTTTGAGTGTAAAACAAATAAAGTTCCTGATCTGGGTATTGTCTTCCACTACCAGAATTTTTCCGTTTGAATCAGTCATTCTTTTCTCCCGTTAACGGTAAAGTGAACAAGAAACGGGCACCTCCGCTTTTGCGCTGTTCTGCCCGGATCGTGCCTCCGTGCGCTTTGACAATTTCGCTGCAAATGGGCAGACCCAGTCCGACACCGCGGTTTACATCATTCAGACCGGCAGCCGTGGTATAGAACATATCAAAGATTTTGGGCAGATCATCATCCGAAATCCCCGACCCTTCGTCCGAGACGGAAAATTCGGCATTATTCCCCTTTCTGACTGCCGCCACCCGGATCTCCTGCCCGGGCGTGGTGTGTTTGACGGCATTGTCCATCAGGTTGATGAGTACCTGGACAATAAGCTTGCCGTCCATGGGCACCAGCAGCAGCTCATCCGGAAAATCTGCCGTTATGTCTCTGTCCGGGGCCCGTTTTTCAATATGCGCAATTGCCGAGCCGATGATTTCTTCTGCTGCTTCCGGTTCTTTGTTCAGTGCCAGGCGTCCATCCTCCAGGCGTGTGAGATTGAGGATATTCTCCACCAGCGTATGCAGCCAGTCTGCGTCTTTCCAGATGCCCTGTGCCATTTCTGTACGCGGATCTTCCGGATCGGACATCTCCGCAATCATTTCTGCCGTTCCCATAATTCCTGACAGCGGAGTCCGGAGATCATGCGATATTGAACGAAGCAGTGTCCCCCGGTACCGTTCCTGAGCCGCCAGTTCTCTGGCTTTACTTTCCTGCTCTGTGATTCTGCGGACCTGACCTGTAAGGGTACTGGTAATCACCGAGGTAACAGTCATAACCGCAAAGGTAATGTAATAACTGGGATCATCAACCGCCAGAGTAAAATACGGCTGCGTAAAAAAATAATTCACTGCTGCCGCCGCCAGAACGGAAGCCAGAATTCCAGAAAATTCCTCCGAGGAAAATCTGGCCGTACACATGACTGCCAGAACATACAGCAAGACGATATTTGTTTCAGGAAATCCGAGCTCCCGGAACAGATAACCGATAATCGTGGCTGCACCCAGCCAGCACATCATCAGAGCCAGCTGAACCAGCCAGTATCTGTATCCATCTTTTTTATCGGGCATGCTCTTCCTCCTGAGATCCGTATTATTCTTTTGTTGTCGGAAATCCGTATTGTTCTTTCAATATCGGAAATTTGTGCTTTTTTCAATTGATGAAAATTTATCAAAGCTCTTCTCAATCAACGCTTTCATCAATCAAATCATTTTCAAGTCGTTCTTCAATTTCATTTATTCTTCATCTATTCATATTATAGCAAAAATCACTTCCGGCGCACCGACCCGGTTCTTTCTCATGCAGCTGTTCTTCCAGCAGATCTTCCTTTTGTTTTTCTGTTACGAAACGAAAGGAAGAACAATGAATACAGACCTGATAGAACAATATAAATTTCCAGACGCCCCAGCAGCATCCCCACAATTTCGACAATCAGGGTTGGATCGCTGGTCGCAGGATTTGTCAGACCGATTGACAAACCGACTGTTCCCAGTGATGAAGCAAATTCAAACATTGCGTCTGTAAGCGAGGCGCCAGCAGTGACGGTCAGCAGCAGAGTCCCGGCCAGATAGATAACCAGATAGCAGGTGATAAAAGCAGAAACCGATGAAACTATATCCCCGGTGATAGCCGTCTTCCCCTGGGCATTCCAGTAATGTGGAATACTGATCTTATGTTCAGGCGTTATTTTCGCGTAAATCGAATAGAGTCCATGCTTGAGCATGATCAAAACACGGGAAAGCTTGATCCCGCCTGCAGTAGAGCCGATCCCGCCGCCAATGAGCATCATCATCACCATCACGCCAATCCCAAACGCCGGCCATGTGTTATAACTGCCCAGTGAATAACCTGTTGTTGAAAGCGCAGAGACAATGTTAAACAGTGCGATTCTCACGCCTTCCCCAAAACCTGTATACATCGTAAAGGCAATCGATGCGCCTGTAAGCGGAACAAAGACAAGCAGGAGCAGTCCCAGCAGACGGATTTCCCCGTTTTTAAAGACCATCTTCCACTGTCCCTTGACAGCCAGCAGCAGCACAGCAAAATTCGTGGTGCCGATAATCATCAGAAGAATTGTGACCGCTTCAATTGAAATGCTGTTATAGGCACCGATGCTGTCCGTCCGGTTTGAAAAGCCCCCGGTGGAAAGAGCCCCCATAGTATGTAGAATACTGTCAAAAACAGGCATTCCGCAGATCACATAAGCTGCTGTCCCGATTACGAGCCAGCTCAGATAAACGATAAAAATGGCACGGGCTGTTTCTTTCAGATTGGGCATGACTTTATCCGGATGTCCTTCCGAGGTAAACAGATTCATTGACTGTCTGCCCTGGGTAAACAGGATCATCACCATGACGAAGCCAAGACCGCCGCAGAACTGCATAAAGCTTCGGTAAAACAGAAAGACCTGCGGTGTCTGTGTGACATCAACAACGGAAAGCCCGGTCGTGGTCCAGCCGCTTACTACTTCAAACAAGGCCTGTACAAACCGCAGCTGGCCAGAAAGAACAAACGGAAGCGCCCCGGCTGCGCAGGCGAAACACCAGACATACAATACAGTGGTACTCCCGCTTATAAGCTGACTTTTCCAGTTGCGATCGTCCTGACGGCTGGCCTGTCCCCGGCTTTTTCTTCCATATACACACATAAGAAAACCCAGACCTGCAGATGCAGCCCCGGGAATTAGAAAGTCCTGTATATAAATGATGTCTTTTGGAAAAAACGGAATGGATAGAATCGGAAAAAGAATCAGAATTCCAATCAGAACCGTAAGCTTTCCGCAGCTGCTGATAGTGTTTTTCATTTCAACCTCGATTGTATAAATTCCAGATGCTTGATGATGCCGGATCCTTCTCAGGCAAGTGCACTTCTGATGATGGAACCCATTCCCTGTTTACGGTATGAAGTCCATAACGGATCTTCAAAATCGATGTCGTCTCCGCAGGGGCAATCCTGTTCTGTATAAGCATCAATATGATGATTGCAGAAATAGCAGCCATACTGACGAATATTAAAACGAGCCGGCACATAAGTCGGATCCAGCGACCAGGCAGCCCGGAAATGGATCATTGCCTGATGATGGTCTCCTGCATGTTCCAGGATAATGCCCATCAGATTATGCGGCTGTGGTTCAGATGGATTGGAAATCACAGCTGCCGCTGCTATTTTTTCGGCTTCTTCAAGTCTGCCGGCTTTGACCAGTTCTTTAATTTGTTTACAGAGTTTATCCAGCGGTGAAGTTTCAGTATATTTTTTAAAAAACAGTTTCATTTGTTTGATTTCCTTTCTTATCTCTCTTACAGTTATTACCTTATCAGCATGGCTGTGAGAGCAGTGTGAGGATACAAATAACGCTGTGAGGATACTGTGAAGATTCTTAACCTCTCAGGATCCGCAACGCCTGTTTTTCTTTTTCTTCCTGGGAAAGCAAGACCAGCAGGTCACCTGCCCTGAGCTTGGTGTCGCCGCTGGGAACAATATTTCTATTCTGCCTGAGGATGCATCCGATAATTACATCCGGGGGCAGCAGTAATTCTGACAGCGTGCTGCCTGTCACCGGTGACTGCTCATCTATACTGACTTCAGTCACCTTGATCCGTCCATTGTCCGTCGAAACAACCGAATGAATAGTATCGAGAAGACTTTCTTTTTCAATGATTCCTGTAATCACATCGGTGGCACAAACAGTCGCATCAACGCCCAGTTTTTTGAACAGTACTCTGTTTTCGCTGTTTTTCACCAGACAGACTGCCCGTTTCACGTTAAAGCGTTTCTTGCACAGTTCGCAGATCACCAGATTGGTATCATCCCGGCTGGTCAGAGCAATGGCAGCATCTATGTCCGGACCGGCTGCTTCTCCGAGAATATAAGGCTTGGAACCATCACCGCATATCACGTTCAGTCCGTCGGTTTCCGCAAGGCGGAGGCAATCCGCCTTGTTCTGATTAATCACGGTAACCTGATACTCTCTGTCAAGCAGTGATACTGCCAGTGAACGCGCCGTGTTGAAACCGCCGATAATCAAAATTCTGCCTTTTTTCATATTGCTGCCTCCCGGCTCATGCAAAACTGTTCCGATTCAGGCTGACAGGGTTCGTGTTCCAGCACTTGATCTACTTCATGTATGGACAAAGCTGTTGGACAGATTGTCCTGATTCCTGAGTCTTCATATATACAGGCGCGTTCTGAATCGTAAACCCTGCAAATGATATTGGGAACATGGTACAGGACAGACGCCGCCTGGGCTGCCATAATGTTGGTATTGTCATCATCGGTAACAGCAATCACCGTATCCGCATTGTCGAGTCCTGCATCCTTCAGCACTGACAGTACCGAAGCATCCCCGGCCACTGTCAGTCCTCCGTAAGACGGCGACAATTTTCTGAAAGCGTCCGTATTTTCATCAATCACCGTCACTTCCCTGCCATCGTCCGACATCTGTGAAGCCAGTTCCGAGCCCAGTCTCCCGCACCCGATAATCACTGAATAGCCTCTGGATGCCTCTGGTTTAAACATTGATTTTGAAAATATGCTCATCGTTCCTGTCCTTTTCTTATTCCGGCCGTGTAAAACGGTGTTTCAAATGATAATCCCGGTTAATTTCGGATATATCCATACTTTAACAGCTTGCGTGTGAGCAGTGTGTGAGAATTTATACAATGATGTGAGCAATCTGTGAGAATGGCGTAAACAATACGAGCGAAATACTTTCCGCGGGATTCATTTCTTCATATTCGAATTAAATCCTTTACAATATACAAATATTGACTTTTGCTTTATAATTATGAATAAGAAAGCGATTATTTTAGTTATAATAGTTCTAGATCTTTCAATTAGAGGAAATGATATTATTTTATAGTTGAATCAATAATATAGGAGTATAGAATGACCAGACGTTTAATAAGTATTCTGACCATTCTGATTTTAGTATTCAGTTGTGCTGTTCCGGTTTTTGCAGATGAATTATCTGACAGACAGAGCAAAATCTCCGAATTGCAGCAGAAGGTCAACACCACGAATGCTAAGGTTCAGGATCTGAACAAACAAATTGCAGAAAAAGAAGCCCAGATTGCCTCTACACAGGCAGAACTTGACCAGGCGGAAGCAAAACGTGCCGATCAGGAAACAGAACTGCGTGAACGCCTGCGTGTGATCTATATGTATGGTAACGAAGGCTATCTTGAAATGTTCTTTACCTCACAGGATCTGACTGAGCTGTTCAGCTATCTGGATATTTCAAAAGATATTATGCAGGCGGACATCACGGCCCAGAACAATCTGACGGAAACAAGGAAACAGATTGAGGAATCAAAACAGAAACTGGAAGAGGATAAAGCTGCTATCGAGGCTGCCAAAAAAGAATCAAAAAATGCCCAGAATGATCTGGCTCAGGAGCTGGAAAACAACAAGGATCTGGTAGCAGCAATTGAACAGCAGATCGCGGACCAGCAGGCTGCAGCACTTGCCGCCCAGCAGGCAGCAGATGCTGACCAGAACGCCAATACACAAACAGAGGTTTCAGTTTATGACAATTCTTCTTTCTATAACTCACCTCTGACTGGTTCTGATACACCGATTATTAATGCCACACCGGCAGAAAATGTCGTAAGCAGCGGATGGACCTGGCCCATCGATGCGGGCGCGACCAATGCCTTCCTGATCACCAGTCTGATGGGAACAAGAGAATCGCCCGGCGGAATCGGTTCGAGTAACCATGGCGGCAACGATATAGGGGCGGCCTATGGCTCCACCATTGTGGCAGCCCAGTCCGGAACTGTGTCCCAGTCCGGCTGGAACGACGGTTACGGAAACTGCGTTACTATTGAAACGGATGATGGTTATACTACGATGTATGGTCATATGTCTTCGATCTCAGTGGCAAAAGGCACCTATGTCACGGCTGGACAGGCAATCGGTTATGTAGGATCTACCGGCTGGAGCACCGGTCCGCATCTGCATTTTGAGGTCAGGAGCGGCGGAACGAAAATAAACGGACTGCAATTTTACGGGGATGATATTCTGAACCGGCTGAGTTATGCACTTGATGCCTGAATAAAAAAAGACCTGCGGAAGCAGGTCTTTTTTCTTATTCTTCTTCTGCATTCAGATCGACGGATTCAAGAATATCCTTGAGTTCCGCCAGCTCATCAGTAGTCAGGGTAATTCCCTTTCTCATCTTTTCGTGGTTAGCGTCCCATTCACGGATATCGTATTTCGGTTCACGTTCGTTCCAGCTTACCAGATTCAGTTCCTTCTGCCAGCCATTGGGACCTTCAGATAAAACGCCGATTTCTTTTACTACTTTAAATGAAAATGCCATCTTCTACTCCACCATTTCATCGAATCTGCCCGTATCCATCGCGTTTTCCAGTTCAGCACAGCCGCCGAGCAGCGTGTGATCCAGAAAGATATACGGCACCGTTGTCTGACCTGTCAGTTCGGTCAGTTTTTTCTTCTTGTCATTATCTCCATAGATATTCACATCGTTGTAAGTATAGCCTTTATCGTCCAGAAGTCTTTTGGCTTTTGCACAAAACGGACAGTGCGGCCATGTATAAAGTGTAATGCGCTTCATTTATTTCATCCTTTCTATTACAATAATAATAAAATAATCATATACCGAATGAGGTCGGTTTTGAATTATATCCGCAGTTTAAATTAACATTCCCGAAAAAACTTTCTGTAAACAGCATCTTTCAGGCGTATCGAAAGACCATTTTCGGGGTATTTAGTTTAAAAAGCTGTAGAAACGAGGAAAAAATGACAGATACAGTTAATGACGTTCATATTTTAGACCATCCGCTGGCAAAACACAAGCTGACGCAGATGCGCAATAAGAACACCCCCAGAAATACTTTCCGGGCACTCACCAATGAGCTGGCTACTATGCTGGCCTACGAAGTGACACGTGACTTTGAAACGGTCGATGTCGAAGTAGAAACACCGCTTCAGAAAACCATGCAGCCGGAACTGAAGGAAAAGAAGCTGGCCGTTGTGCCTATTCTCCGTGCCGGTCTGGGAATGGTAGACGGCTTCTCCTATATGCTTCCCAACGCCATCGTTTCGCATATCGGTCTGTACCGCGATCCGCGTACCAAAAAGCCAATCGAATACTATCAGAAATTCCCTAAAGATATGAATGAACGGGAGGTCATCATTGTCGACCCCATGCTGGCAACCGGAGGATCTGCGATTGAAGCCATCCGCATTATCAAGGGCGTAACAGACAAACAGATCTATCTGGTCAATATTCTTGATGCGCCGGAAGGCGTCAAAGCTGTACATGAAGCCTACCCTGACGTAAAACTCTACACCGTGGAAGTCGACGAAAAACTAAACGACAACGCTTATATTCTCCCTGGCCTGGGAGATGCCGGTGACCGGTTGTTCGGAACCGAATAATCTGTTGCATCGGTCTCTGCAGCCAGTTTGCGGATAACCATAAAACATAAACCCGAAAAAGGCGATTTTTTGTTAAATCCGCTTTCTTTTGGGTTTTTTTAAGTTTATAATTAAATCCAACAACAGATATGTTAGGAGCGACTTACTTTGAACAACGAACAGAATATACAACATCTTCCGGGCGATGAACAGGTCCCGAAACGATACGGACTGTTCACTGCAACGACCATGATTATCGGAATCGTAATTGGATCCGGTGTTTTCTTTAAAAGCGACAACATCCTCATTGCCACCGGCGGCAATGTCATGCTGGGAATCCTGCTGTTCTGCTTTGCAGCTATCGCCATTATATTCGGAAGTCTGTCTGTGGCCGAGCTGGCATCACGGACGTCCAAACCGGGCGGACTCATGAACTATGCGGATGCTTTTTTAAGTCCGGTTTCCGGTTCCGCATACGGCTGGTTTCAGACCTTTATCTATATGCCCACCATCACCTGCGTTCTGGCCTGGGTATCGGGAATCTACACCTGTCAGCTTTTTGATCTGGAACAGACACTGACCATGCAGATCGGAATCGGCACCTGCTGGATGCTGTTTTTCTTCCTGCTTAACATCATCTCGGCAACGGCTTCCGGATGGTTCCAGAATGCTGCTACCATCATCAAGATTATCCCGCTCGTTATTATAGGCTTTGCCGGAATGACCTCCGGGCATTTTGCAGATTCCTTCACACCGGTAGAAATCGGCAGTGCGACTTCATGGCTGTTCGCCATTCCGGCGATCGCCTACTCGTTCGACGGCTGGATTATCTCCACCTCGATCGCCCATGAAATCCGCAACAGCAAAAAGAACCTCCCCCGGGCTCTGGTCTTCAGTCCCCTCGTTATCCTGGTGCTTTACATCCTCTATTTTGTAGGTGTATGTGCACTGATCGGGCCGGATCAGGTCATGGCCATGGGAGACGAACATCTTGCTTATGCCGCCAACATGATTTTCGGACCGGTAGGCGGAAAAATCATCGGCACCTTTATCGTCATTTCTGTGGTTGGCGGTCTGAACGGAGTCACCATGGGTATGTCGCAGATGCCTTATTCGCTGGCTATCCGCAATATGATGCCCTTCTCCAAAGTGATTTCCAAAACCAGCAGCAAACGCCATTTCCCGGTGTATTCGGTTCTGGCAGCAGTTGTGATCTGCATGATCTGGATGGTTATCCATTATCTGACACAGAAGTTCGAGCTGCTCTACAATTCCGATATTTCAGAAATCTCGGTTGTTGTTTCGTATCTCTTGTATCTGCCGCTGTACTGGAAGGTCTTCCAGATGGGGCGCAGAAAAGAGATAAGCGGATTCCGCGGTTATCTGTGCCCGGCACTGGCAGCTGTCGGCTCCGTGATGATTTTCTGCGGCGGACTGCAGAGTGCACTGTTTCTTTACTATATTATTGTCTGCCTGCTGTTCCTTTTATTCGGCAGAATTTACTATAAAAAAGTCACCGTCAGAAAAAATTTGCTTTAACAACATATGAAGAATCATAAAAAGCCGAAACTGTCATTCTGGAATGTATCCGGAAAGCGGTTTCGGCTTTTTGAACTCATCGTGTATTTTTAATCTTTTCTCATTTATTCTTATCTGACTGACAATCAATGCAGTCGGGACTGTGTTTCATCCTGTTCAGCACACTCATGCCAAAGGGGATGGAGATCATAAAAGTAAGCAGATCCGCTAGCGGCTGAGTGATTTCAAGACCGGTCAGTCCCAGGATCCCGGAGAGCAGAAACAGCATGGGGATGTACATCAGACCCTGACGTGAAAGTGCCAGGATACTGGCTTTAACCGTCTCCCTGATATTCTGCAGGAACATATTGGTCATGACAATCCACCCCTGCAGCGGCATGGTCAGGCATTGAAAGCGAAGTGCCGCAGAAGCCACGGCGATGACTTGCGAATCTCCGGAAAACAGGCCGATCAGCTGAGGCGCAAAGAGCGCGATCAGTCCGGCAAGGACAATGAGCACAACAGTCGATAGCTTGACGCCAAACCAGAATGCGCTGGAAACCCGTTTATACAATCCGGCACCGTAGTTAAAACCGCACACCGGCTGAAATCCCTGTCCAAAACCGATGATAGCCGCTCCGGACAGATTGACGATTTTGTTGACGACAGCAAAACCTGCAATCGCCGCATCGCCGTACCCGCCGGCCAGATGATTGAGTGCCAGAATGGCGAGGCTGGAAATACCCTGCCGGCATAGTGACGGCAGACCGCCGGCCGCTATTTCCCGGTAGGTCCTGAGTGTGGGCTTGAAATTAGACCAGCGGATGGTGATGTTGTCTGATCTCTGGCAGCCTGCCAGCAGAATCAGAAAGCTTAAAGCCTCACTGATCATGGTCGAAAGGCCGGCACCGGCAACCCCCATATGGAAACCGAAAATAAGCACCGGATCCAGAAGCGAATTGCAGACCGCGCCTGACACCAGACCCGCCATGGCGAAAAATGCGTTGCCCTGCAGACGCAGCTGGTTGTTGAGGACAAATGAAGACATGATAAATGGCAGTCCAAGCAGGATATAATCCATATACGCCAGGGTATCCGGAAGAATGGTATCCGTCGCCCCCAGAACGCGCGCCAGCTGTACGCGGAATGTGAAGCCGATGATCGCACAGATCGTCCCCAGGATGACTGCCGAAAAGAAGCCGGCTGATGCCATTCTCTCGGCGCTTTTATATTTTTTTGCGCCGATGGATCTGGAGATATAGTTGCCGGAGCCATGGCCGAAGAAAAAACCGCAGGCCTGGATCATGG
>JBMNSG010000029.1:0-21650 GCA_050945075.1 Eubacteriaceae bacterium
ATGGAAGCCCGTCAATGGATCGACGCAGTAAAAAATGATACAGAACCGCTTGTGAAACCGGAAGAAGCCCTGGTGGTGACCAGAATACTGGAAGCAATTTATAAATCTGCAGAAACCGGTGAAACAATATATTTCACGTATGATGATTAACAGAATGATTTGAAAAGGAGATTAATATGCCTACACAATTTATGAAGCTTGGATTTGAAGACCGCGTAATCCGGCAGGACGGTTTTTACAATGTGCTGCTTAATGGAAGACAGGTCGGTTTTAATCTTGATCTGCGTATCAATTATTATCGCGGACTCCCGCTTTCAAGTGTTCAGAAAATTGAATTGACTGTTGATGGTGAAAATATCCCGGAATATCTGATGTTGTTCGAATTGAATGGCAAGCAGTTTACCGTGGGACAACTCAGAGAACTGTATACGGAATACTGGGGAATTAAAACACCGGCTCATCTCAAAGTCTTTAATTACGGATTGGAACCAGGCGAACACGATGTTGCAGTCAGGATTGAATACAAAAGCCCATATATGGAATTTGCACCAGGTGTATACGGAATGATTGATGGTTCTGAAGAGAAAAAAATGATAATAGGTGACGGGAGGGAAATGTAATGTCCTCAAAAATAGATCTCGGTGTATCTCTTTATGGTTTTACCGAACGTTTTGTAAAGGAAGACGGATTCGGATTCGAAGAAATGTTTCAGGAATTGAATAAACTGGGAATCAGGAAGTTTGAAGTTGTCGGAGCCCAGATGTTTCAGAATTATCCGAACCCGTCCAGTGAAGAAATTTCAGAAGTTGTGGATCTCGCCAGCAAGTATAATGTTGAACCTTTCAGTTATGGCGGATATGTGGATTTTGGAAAACGAAGTGATCGTGATCTGACCGAAGATGAAATGCTGAACGAAGTGGTCTTCGATTTAATGACTGCTCATAAACTGGGTTGTAAATATATCCGTGGATTTGGTATTCCCAATAAACTCTATCCCCGGGTTGCGCAGATGGCAGAATTTTACGGCGTCAAGGTCTGTTATGAAATCCATGCACCGCAGCGTCCCAGTGATCCGGAAGTGCAGGAACTGTGTTCGATATTCAAAGAACTGAATTCTGACTGGGTAGGCTTTGTTCCGGATTTTGGCTGTTATATCGAACGGCCTAATGCGCTTCACATCAAACGGTTTATAAAGTTGGGGGCAAAAGAGGAAAACCTTCAGTTTATCATCGATAACCGCTGGAATGGATATTCAGAAGATGAAATGAATGCCAAAATGGTGGAAATGGGAGGCGGAGAAGCCGAAAAAATGGCAGTTAGTGAATGGTTCGGCTATATGTCGTTTGCTCCCGCTGATCTGGAAGGTTTTAAAACAGTACTGCCTTATGCCCGGTATTTTCACGGTAAGTTCTATCATATAGATGAAGATTGTATTGAAACAACGATTCCTTACCAGAAGCTGCTGACACTGATTGTAGAATCAGGCTTTACCGGAACCATCATGATCGAATATGAAGGACATTCCTTCTATTTAAATGATGCTGCAGAACAAATTTCACGTCATATTACCATGGAAAACAGAATATTACACAGTCTGGGCCAGGAATAAACAGAAAAGGGTCAAAAAAATCTATATAATATTGACCTGTAAACGAACAGATGTTTTTTTTCTGAATTATACGTCATTATTTGCCAGACAACAGGTTTTGCTGCTGGAAGTCCTGAATACATCAGCCTGATAAAATGAATTCAAGATAAATAATAAAACAGTTCAGGAGGAAAGCAAATGTCAAAAGTAAAAATCGGTATTATCGGATGCGGCGGAATTGCCAATCAGAAGCATTTCCCGGCTCTTCAAGCCAATTCCGATCTCAATGAAATCGTTGCATTCTGCGATATTATTGAAGAACGGGCTCAGAAGGCTGCAGACGAATTTGGGGCAGAAGGCGCCAGGGTTTACAAGGATTATAAAGACCTGCTGGCAGATCCCAGTGTAGAAGTCGTACATGTTTGTACGCCTAATGTTGCACACAGTCAGATCACTATTGATGCTTTTGCAGCGGATAAAGATGTTTACTGTGAAAAGCCAATGTCACATAGTCCGGCAGAAGCAGAAAAAATGGTTGCAGCCTGGAAGAAATCAGGCAGAAAGTTTACTGTTGGTTATCAGAATCGATTCCGTCCGGAAGTTCAGAATCTTCATGCTGCCTGCGCTAAAGGCGATCTGGGCGACATCTACTACGGGAAGGCACACGCAGTCCGCAGAAGAGGTGTTCCGACCTGGGGCGTATTCATGGATAAAGAACAGCAGGGCGGCGGTCCGCTTATCGATATCGGCACGCATGCACTGGACATTACACTGTGGTGTATGAACAATTACGATATAGACAGCGTAACCGGTTCTGTATTCTATAAACTTGGCGGACTACAGCAGGCTACAGAAGGAAATCTGTTCGGTCCCTGGGATCCGGAAACTTACGAAGTCGAAGACTCAGCAATGGGTTTCGTCAAAATGAAGAACGGAGCTACCATTAATCTGGAAGCCAGCTGGGCACTGAATATTCTTGAATCAAAAGAAGCATCGACAACACTATGCGGGACAGAAGCGGGGGCTGAAATTCATTCCGGCATGAGCTTCACAAACAATGAGCTCATTTATAACCGCGGACGTAACGGACAGCTGATGCAGGAATCAATTTCCCCGGTAGGCGGCGTTGCATACTTTGGCGGCGGCGGCGGAGAAGAAGGTACCATCGACTGCAAGCAGTGGCTCGAAGCTGTTATCAATGATACCGAACCGCTGGTAAAACCGGAAGAAGCTCTGGCAGTGACAAAGATTCTGGATGCTATTTATCAGTCAGCAGCAGAAAACAAAGAAATCAAATTCTAACAAGGAGATCATTATGGGATTTGCAATGCGAATTAATTTTGTAGATGTGGTCGTAAGCGACAGTCTTAAAAATTATTATGTAGGCGGCGAAAAAATGGGCTATCAGTTTGATATCCGGCTCAGCTATTACCGCGGACATTTTCTCTCTGTTATTGACGAGTTTTCTGTTAAGGTTGATGGGTTTGAAGTGCCCGCAGAACGGATTAAGTTCTGTATAAACGGAAAAGAATTCAGCCCGGTCGAATTTGATAAATGTTACTCGGAATTCTGGCAGGTCACTGAACCGGCAACGATTCGCGTCTTTTACCCGGGCGGACTGCCGGAAGGTGAACATGATATTGATGTAACGATGTTTTTCCGTTCACCGTACATGCCAATCGGACCGGATCACCAGTATATGCCGATTGACGGCTGCGGCAGTAAAAAACTGGAAATTACAGATTAGGAGGTTTCAAAATGTCAAATGTAAAAACCGGTATCACCTTGTTTTCACTGGGAACCCCTTATCTGAAAGGTGAACTGGATCTTGAAGGCGTTATTCGTTCCGCAGCTCAAATGGGGGCAGAAGGATACGAAATTGTTGCAACACAGATGATTCCATCTTATCCTTATGTGTCTGATGAGTTTATAGGATTTATCGAAGACTGCAGGCGGAAGTATGGAATCGGTCCGATCTGCTATGCAGCTAATATGGACCGCGGGATGCTCAGGGATCGCGATCTTACAGAAGATGAAATGGTAGCCAGGGCAATCACCGACATTATATCCGCCAACAAACTCGGATGCACAGTGATGCGGGAACAGTATCTGCTTTCTGCGGATGGACTGGCAAGGCTGGCGCCGTATGCGGAAGCATATAATGTCAAAGTGGGCATTGAAATCCATAATCCGGAAAGTCCGATTACTCCGGCCATTCAGGAATATGTTGATGTCATCGAAAAGACGGGCAGTCAATATATTGGTTTTGTACCGGATTTCGGGTGCTTTGCTACGAAACCGAATAAACCATACTGGGATCGGGCTCTTGCCAATGGTGCCACAGAAGAACAGCTTAATCATTGTGCACAGCTTCGTTATGACGAAGTACCAATGGATGAAGCTATGAAGATTATGGGTCCTGATATGGAAAAATGCCCGGCTTTGACCGAAGCACTGAACAGTATGTACGGTTTTGTTCAGTTCCGTAAAAGCTGCAAAGCAGAACTTGAAGGACTGAAACGGATCATGCCTTATTGTTTTGAAATGCACGGCAAATGCCATTACGTGGATGAAAATCTGCATGAAGTTGCTATTCCGTACGAGGAAATCATTCCGGTTATTGCAGCTTCTGACTACGATGGTTATATCGTTACCGAATTTGAAGATGAAGGCGGCTACGACGCTGTCGAACAGTCAACGCGTCATGTAGCTATGGTAAAAAAACTGCTGGGGGAATAAAGCAGAAAAGCTGTGACAGATGCCCGCCAGCACCTGCCACAGCAGGGATGAGAATTCAATCTCAATGAAATTTTACATCCCGTTTTAAGCTATTGTCAATCGTTCCGGAATGAATTGTAAATTCCGGAACAGGGGAAAATAACAGGGGAAGTTATATGAACGACGTATCCGATTCTAATACGCTGAATATTAAGGAAAATATGCAGAATACGGTCAAACCCAATCAAAAACTATCTAAAAGCACAATGTTTGCTTATGGCTGCGGTGATTTTGCCAGCAATCTGTGCTGGACTTTTATTGGCAGTTATCTTTCGATATTCTATACCGATGTTGTAGGAATGGCTCCGGCTGTTGCCTCTATTCTGATGCTTGCAGCCAAGGTCTGGGATGGTGTAAACGATCCGATGTTCGGTGCTATTGCAGAACGCAACAGCAGTAAATGGGGACGTTTCAGACCCTTTATTCTGTTTGGTTCACCGTTTCTGGCATTGTTCTCAGTACTGGCATTTACCACATTTGGATCCGGTACCACCGCAGTTGTCTGGGCGGCATTCTCTTATATCGGCTGCGGCATGCTCTACACAGTCGTAAATCTGTCATATGGCTCTCTCTCAACCGTTATGACAACTGACCCGGAAGATATTTCACTGCTCAACAGTTACAGAATGATGGGAACCAACCTGAGTTCCGTACTCCTGAACGCTGTTACAGCACCACTTCTGATCTATTTTTCCGGAAGATCCGACAGTTACACAGCATCAGCCTACACCAAGGTTGCCGTTATCTTTGCACTGCTGTCTTTGCCGCTTTTCTATTTTGTTTTTGCAAAATGTAAGGAAAAAATTCATCCTGCAGCAAACGAAGTTAAAGTACCGATTAAACAGAGTATTAAATCAGTTGTGACCAACAAACCACTGATGCTTATTTTTCTGATTCAGCTCCTGGCTATGACAGCTTTCTTTGGCCGGATGGGCATTGTAATATATTACCTGATGTACAACCTGAAAGCTTATAATATGATCTCTCTGTTCATGTCATTACCTTCATTGTTTACCGTTCTGGGTATATTCCTGACGATGAAATATACGACCCGTGTCGGTAAGAAGAAAATGGCAGCAATTGGCTATATCGGTTCCGGTTCTGCACTGATTGCCATGTACTTTGTAGGATTGACCATGGGATATTCCAACATTACACTGCTTCTGGTTCTCAGCTGTGTTTATGGTCTTTTCTGTTTCTCGTTTCCGATTCCGATGGCAATGGTTCCGGATGCAATCAATTACGAAGAAAACAAAACAGGAATCCGTTCCGATGGTACATCTTATGCAACCATTTCACTTTCGACAAAACTTGGTTCTGCCATTGGTGTTTCCGGTGCATTACTGATTATGGGTGCAACCGGTTATATCGCCAATGCCCAGCAGAGTGCTGAAGCACTGAATGGCATTAACCTGACAACAAATCTGATTTTCGGAATCATGTTCCTGCTCTGCCTGATTCCGCTCGCTAAATACCCGCTCGATGAAAAAAAGAGTGCAGAAATTCTGGCAAGTCTTGAAGAAAAGCGGGCTCAGAAGCAGTCTGAACTTGAAAATCAGGAAGTTTAAACAATAAACAGCCGCAAATCTCCCTCTATGTTTGCAGGCTGGAAACAAACCTCCGTGTCGTTTGAAGTCGATGCGGAGGTTTTTTCGATATAGAAGGCCATTGCATTTCCTGGCAAAGAAGCAGTGGAGCAAACGCGTTGCGAGAAATTCCTTTAAGCTGAATCAGCGGGATAATGACTTGATTAAACCCGGATTTTCTCCATACACAGCACCGCCCAGAATCAGCACAGCGCCAACAGTTTGAAGCAATGTCATGGATTCATGGAGAAAGACCACGGCAAACAAAACTGCAGACAATGGTTCCAGATAGCCACAGACAGCGACGGTCTGGACCGGCAGATTGCTAATTGATGAGAAATAGAGGTAACAGCCGATACCCGTATTGACCATCCCCAGGAACAGGTGAAAGTATCATAACGATTACCGGCCCGCAGTAGTACGCCAGGGAAGCCAGACTGACGCCGATTTGTTTATAGGCCTCATATAAAAATAACCAGCTTGCACCCATCGCAATTCCTGAAAGCAGAAGATAGAGCATTTGCTTCCGATATTTGGTGAATGTAAATTTTTTTCGAGATAGCAGAAACATGGCAAGAAGCAGTATACTTCCGATCATGGTCCGCAGATAGACAGTCTCATAACTGGTTAACGAAATAAAACTTGCTATAATGCCATTCATTCCGAAAAGCAGCAGTGCGGTAATATATTTCATATACGCTTTCTTCATAGAGTTTTCCTCTGTTTGTTTAAATCACTTTTCTTCATTTTCCAGTGTTGCCACGCACTGGCTGCCTAAAATCATCCGGGAATTTCAGAAAGATTATCCGGGAATTGACTATGAACTGCTGCTGGGTGATTATACTGAGATTGAAGAATGGATTGCAGAAGGCCGGGTAGATTGTGGATTTCTCCGGCTGCCAACCAGGGCTGAATTTGACACGATCGAACTCGATCAGGATGAATTGCTGGTTGTCTTGCCGGAAGATCATCCTCGTGCTCAGTGTGATTGTTTTCCGGTTCGGGAACTGTGCGATGAGCCATTTATGCTGCTGGAAAAAGGAGCAAGGGCGGAAATATCAGAAATATTTGAACGAAATCATCTGGTACCCGATGTTCATTTTACGACCTGGGACGACTATGCGGTTATGTCTATGGTTGAAAGTGGTTTGGGTATCAGTATACTTCCTTCTTTGATCCTGCAGCGTATTCCTTACCATATTGTGGCGAAAAAGCTTGATGTTCCGGCATTTCGTACTATAGGACTGGCGATGCGAAACAAAAGGACAGCGTCACTGGCAGTGCGAAGATTTCTTGATTATCTGGATTATCGAAGATAGCTGTTTTTCGTCTGTATGCAAATGAAGCGGCAAAAAAGCGGGATAATAATAAAAACCGGGGTGCGACTGACTGTCGCTGCCCCGGTTTTTGACGTTTCCCGAACTGCAAGCTCTCTGACGTTGGTTAGATGGTTTGTTAGATGAGTGTACATTCGTTTGTTTTTTTTAGATGATAGATGAGTGTGTAGATATGTTTGAGAGATGCAGCGCGGTTTCGTCGTAGAGAGTTATGCTCTCATTTCGCTTCTGCTGTCAGAGCCGTCATAAGCCTGATACAGCACAACCTTTTCTTTTTCGCCTTCGTAGGCTTCAGCGTAAAGGCCGATGATTTGATCGAGTGTTGCTTTTCTTGGATTGGTGAGCTGGCAGACGTCCTTCATGGCATTTTCGGCCATAACAGCGAAGTCTTCCGGCTTGACGCCAAGTTGCTTGAGATCAGCCGGGATGCCGACAAGCTTACCCAGTTTTCTCATGGCGTCGATCGCTGCTTCTGCTGCCTGACAGGCAGAGAGCCCTTCGACCTGGACGCCCATAGCAACAGCGATGTCACGGAAGCGGTGGATGTTCCCGATCAGATTGAATTTTTCAACGTAAGGTAACAGAATGGCATTGCATACACCGTGCGGCAGGTTGTAGTAGCCGCCGAGCTGATGCGCCATTGCATGAACGTATCCGAGTGAAGCATTATTGAATGCGATACCGGCAAGATACTGAGCGTATGCCATGCGGTCTCTGGCCTTCATATAATCTCCGTTGGATACGGCCTTCGGCAGATAGTGGGTAATCATCTTGATTGCCATAATAGCTGCTGCGTCCGTAAGCGGATTTGCTTCAGTGGAAACATAAGCTTCTACTGCGTGTGTAAGGGCGTCCATACCGGTTGCCGCTGTAAGAGAAGCAGGCATGCCCTTCATCAGTTCAGGGTCGTTGATGGCGATTGCCGGAGTAACTCTCCAGTCAATGATAGCCATTTTGACCTTTCTGGAAGTATCGGTGATGATGCAGAAACGTGTGATTTCAGAAGCAGTGCCGGCTGTCGTATTGATAGACATTAACGGAACCATTGGTTTCGACGATTTGTCGATGCCTTCGTAATCATGTATTCTTCCGCCGTTGGCTGCGACCATGCCGATGCCCTTGGCACAGTCATGTGAGGAACCGCCGCCCAGTGAGATAATGGAATCGCAGTTGTGTTCTTTAAAGAATTCTACGCCTGCTTCCACGTTCTTGTCGGTCGGGTTCGGTTCTGCTCCGCCAAAAATATTACCGGTCAGTCCTTCATCTTCCAGAATCTGTTTTACACGGTCTGCCATTCCGACTTTTGCCAGAAAAGCGTCCGTTACGATCATGCAGTTGCTGCCGCCCAGGCTTTTCATAAGCGCTCCGGCTTCATTCACAGCACCTTCGCCAAATACATTACGTGTCGGTAAGAAGTAATAAGTACTCATTGATCAAATATCCCCTGTTATTTTCCTAAACTCCATATGCAATCAGTATTGTTTGCAGCCGGACTATTCCGGCCATCGACACGCTGATCAGGTAACTCTCACGTTGAAATAAACCTCGCTTTCCCGGGCTCTTCTGATTTTTGAGTACAAAAAAACACAGTATCTCAATGCGGTCCAGGCCCGTTTTTCAACACCATGTTTCCAGAAAAACTTCCGGTTGGGAAGTTAATACGGTTGTGTTACCCCTCTGTATTCATAATAGAGCGTCGTTTACATTCTGTCAATAATTTACTATGTTTAATAATAAATTATCATTGTTTTTGAGAAAACATTACCGAGTTGGTATTTAAAATGTTTTCCATATGCTTCGTTCATGCCCCTGGTCAAGAAGTGTGAACTTGTTTTTTCTGAAACGGATCAGCCCTTCCTGTTCCATCTTGCTCAGCTCGTGCGAGAGCGCACTGCGGTTTACACAGAGAAATTCTGCGAGCTCGTCCCGGGAAAAAGGTATCTCAAAGGTAGAGGTTCCACGGCGGCTGGCCTGCATGGTCAGATAAACGAGGATGCGGTCTCTCATTTTTTTATGCGAGAGGATGGCGATGCGGTAATGTTTTCTCATATTTTCGTGCGAAACAAAGGTCATCAGCTTATGCCAGACATCCATCAGTTCTCTCTGATTGAGAACACCAGGTTCGAGAATGACATTGGCAGGAATCAGAAAAACTTCACTCGGCTCTACAGCTGTTGCGAAATAGGGGGAACGCCGGGTATTGGTACAGATCAGGTCAGCGCCCAGAATATATCCCGGTTTCAAGGTAGAGATCAGGCTGTTTATACCATCTGAAAACATCTGCTGGACCAGAACCTTTCCGCTGATGACAACACCGATAAAATCGACCTGTGACTGCGCAGTTATAATGTATTCTTCACGGTGGCAGCTTCTGATTGTTCCTGCGGGTATCAGCTTCTGTTCAATGACATCTTCCGGTAAATCGCAGAAGAGTTTACTTTGTCCGAGGATTTCTGTCAAGTTGCTCATTCTATATTGTCCTTTTACTGACTTATATTGGAGATAATCGATTCTAATGAAATTATAGTCAAAAAATGTTGGCGGAACAACTTATATTTTCAGAATAACCCTGTATAGTATCAATATCAAAACAATTATATTCTATCGTAGTCTGCTTGTACAAAGTCTGCCTGTGCAAAGTCTGCTTGTAATGAATGAAACGGGGGGTGAATGCTGTTGCAGCAGAATGGGAGACAATCATCTTTTATATTGTTAATCATTTGTCTGGCAGGATTGCTGATTCTGCTGTTTTTCCTATCTTTTTTAATTGGAACCTTTCCAATCGATCCGGCTACAGTATGGGAGGTATTGATCTCCCGGGTAACCGGTATCTCCGCAAACGTTGAACCGGCTGTTGAAAAAGTCATACTGCAGATCCGGACACCGAGAATTCTGCTGGCAATTCTGGTGGGCGGGGGCCTGGCTGTTTCCGGTGCTTCGTATCAGACCTTGTTCAAGAATCCAATGGTATCTCCGGATATTCTCGGGGTATCGGCCGGAGCTGGTTTTGGCGCAGCACTTGCCATGTTGTACGATGGCTCGTGGGCACAGATTCAGCTCAATGCCCTGTTTTTCGGAATGGCGGCGGTAGCGATTGCCTATGGAATCAGCTCTGTCTACGGGAAATCCGACATCACGACGCTGGTGCTCGCCGGAGTGATTGTATCCAGTTTTTTCCAGGCGCTGTTGTCTGTTGTTAAAACATGGGCAGATACAGACAGCCAGCTGCCGTCAATTACGTTCTGGCTCATGGGGAGCCTCGGAAAAGGAGACATGTCCGACGTCAGGCTGCTATTGCCGGTGACGATCATCTGTCTGTTAATCCTGCTGCTGTTTCGAAATCAGATCGATGTGCTGTCAACCGGAGAAGAGGAGGCCATGGCTTTGGGTGTGAATGTCCGCCTGATCAGTTTTCTGGTCATTCTGACCTCCACGCTTATGACTGTCGTGTCTGTCAGCATCTGCGGGATCATAGGCTGGGTAGGGCTGGTTGTCCCGCATATAGCCAGGATTTTTACGGGAGCCCGGTACTCACGCCTTATTTCAGTATCATTTCTGGCAGGTGGCTTTTTTCTGCTGCTCATGGATAATATTATTCGCGGCGTCAGTAGTGTGGAACTGCCGCTGGGGGTGCTTACAGCACTGATCGGCACACCGGTATTTGCCTTTCTGCTCGTCAAATCGCGGAGAGGAGCATCCGGATGATCGTTGTAAATGGCTTGGCATTTCATTACAAAAACAGTAAGAATGTTCTTTCGGATATCAGTTTTGAGGTAGATCGCGGTCAGTGCGTCTGTATTCTCGGACCGAACGGGACGGGGAAAACGACACTACTCAAGTGTCTGCTCGGCTTTTATCATCTGCAGCATGGTTCGATATTAATTGACGGGACAGATATTACCAGTTTGAGTGCGGGTGAACGGGCACGGCATCTTGCTTACGTAACCCAGTCTACCGGCCTGACATTTCCCTATACCGTAGAAGAAGTCATTCAGATGGGCCGCATCACGCATATGAAACTGGGTGCCTCTTTGTCCGCGAGTGATAGAAAAATAACAAATGAAGCTATGGAGCGCCTGGGTATTCAGGAGCTTTCCCGGCGTAATTTCCAGACACTCAGTGGTGGTGAAAGACAGATGGTTCTTATTGCCAGAGCACTGGCCCAGCAGGCGGATTACATGATTCTTGATGAACCGACAGCAGCGCTTGACTACAGTAATCAGGTCCGCATTCTGGAAATGATCCGGAGTCTTTCACAGGACGGGCTTGGTGTTTTGATGACAACACACTTTCCGGATCATGCGTTTATGGCCTGCACACAGGCGCTGCTGATGCGGGAAGGAACAGTTATGGACTTCGGAAAACCGGAAGAAGTTGTAACAGGAGAAAGACTGAGCCGGCTGTATCAGGTTCCGGTCGGCGTAACCGATGTGGCGGTCAATATTTCCGGGAAGCAGGTTGTACAGAAGGTCTGTATACCTCTGCTTGATGGGAAATAAAACGGGATAATTTTTGTTCAGCATCAAATTCATTATATTTAAAGGGGAAAAAAAGATGAAGAATTATGGGATGAAACGGCTGGCAGCCCTGCTGCTGGCGCTTATGATGACAGTCACTTTATTGACAGGCTGCGGTACCGCTTCAGCAGATTCGGAGAGTAGTAAAACAAGAACGGTCACCGACATGGCCGGCCGGGAAGTGACTCTGCCGGCAGAAATCAACAGTATTGCGACATTCGGATCGATCGGTGTTATCAACGCCTTTGTTGAATTAATGGGATGCGGCGACAAGATCGTGAACGATATGACGTCTAATTTTACAAAATCAGACAAATGGGCGATGCAGTACGAGTTTGCCCCGCAGATGAAGGGCGCTCCTGTGCTGCAGAATGCAGACGGTGAGATTCAGATGGAGGAAGTTTTAAAACTGAATCCCGATCTCTGCCTGGTTATGTCCAAAGATTTGATCGAACCGCTGGAATCGAATGGTCTGAATGTCATCTATTTTGACTGGAAGAAAACCGACGATGTCAAGACAGCTGTCACCCTCATGGGGGAAGTACTGAATAAACAGGATGTGGCGAAGGATTACCTGTCGTATTTTGACAATATGGTAGAGGAAGCAAATCAGAAAACAGCTTCTTTGACGGACGATACGAAGAAAACAGTGCTTTACGGCAATATCGATAAACTGACACAGCCACATGTAATTGCTGAATGGTGGATCGAAACAGCAGGCGGCATCAGCGTGACGAAGGACGCCTGGGATGAAAAAGGCAGCAGCTGTACTTATACACAGGAAGATCTGCTCAATTGGAATCCGGATGTGATGATTACAACAGATAAGAAAATGAAAAGCACCATCATGGCAGACGAGCTTGACAGTGATATCACAGCTGTAAAAGACGGATCAATTTACTGTATTCCGACTGTAGCGCATGTCTGGGGAAACCGGACCGTCGAGCAGCCGCTCACGGTGTTCTGGACAATGAACAAGCTGTATCCCGAACTGGAATCGGAAGAAGATCTGACAACGAAAATTAAATACTTCTACAGTCATTTCTTTAATTATGATCTTTCAGACGAACAGGTGAGCAGTATTATAGGCAATTCAGATGCTGCATGAGACCATCGGGATTGTTGAGCAGGAGCTGGGAACAGAGCTTGACGAACTGACAGTGGAACGTGCGGTTTTCGGATTGTTCTTTTCCGGAGTGAAGCTGTCGAGCGGTCATGGCGGTCTCTGTTATACACCAGTCAAGGAAATTCCGGAGGCTGTCTGCTGCCCCAGCTCGGCCAGGGCCATGCCACTGGCCGGAAAACTACGGGGCCGGTCACTGCGCAGCTATCTTGAAGAAATTTTCTCAGATAATGTGCTTAAGCGTACACTGGGGATCGCCGCTTTGAATGCAGTGTCGATGCTGGTGCAGGAACGGCGCATTCAGCGCGGGGATGAATGCTGCACAGTGATCCATAATACCGATGCCTTTGACGAGCTCGACGTAAAGCGATATCCGAAAACCGTCGTGATCGGAGCCCTGGTGCCGATGCTGAAAAAACTGATTGCGGCAGGCTCTGATTTCCGGGTACTGGAGCAGGATTCCCGTACGCTTAAGGAGCGGGAAATGCCCTATTATGCACCATCGGATCAGGCAGGGCTGTACGTGCCCGATGCAGATCTGCTTGTGATCACCGGGGTAACTATCCTGAACGATACGCTTCCCGGACTGCTGGAAATGGCAAAACCGGGGGCGGAGATTCTCGTCACCGGGCCAACAGCCAGTATGATTCCCGATGCTTTCTTTAAACGCGGTGTAACCATGACAGGCGGCATTCAGGTCACACGACCGGATGAACTGCTCGACATCATCAGTGAAGCCGGTTCCGGCTATCATTTCTTCGGAAAGTATGCGGAACGAACCGTGATCCGCAACAGAAAGGATAACCATGTATCATGAACCTGAATTTGAACCGGACCGCGATGAAATGCTGGATATTCTCAGGGAACATATTCCGTTTCTGAACCGGTCCGAACCGGTTCCGCTGTATGAAGCAGATGGCCGGTTTGCCGCGGAAGATATCAGAGCGCCTTATACGCTGCCAAACAGGGACGTCAGTGCCTGTGATGGGATTGCTGTCTGTTTTCATGCATTCCAGACAAATCCTGATACGTCTGACTGGCGTGAGAATATCGAATACTGTTTCAGCAACACCGGTGTTGCTGTTCCGGACCGGTTCGACACGGTGATTCCGATTGAACAGGTGGAATTCGACGTGAACCGGTGTCTGCGTCTGAAAAAGCGTCCAGCCAGGAAAGGCGAAAAGGTCCGTCCCGCAGGCAGCCAGATGAAACAGGGCGAAATACTGGTAGAAAAAGGCGAGCAGCTGCAGCCTGTTACGATTGGCATTCTGGCAGCAGCCGGTTACCAGAGTATCAGCGTCTTTGCGAAGCCAAATGTGATCTTTATTCCGACTGGAGACGAACTGGTACCTTCCGGCGGCCCTGTCCCTGAAGGCATGAATGTGGAGTGTAACAGTGTGCTGGTAAGTGCGCTAATCCGCAGATTCGGAGGAAGTCCGGCAGTAACATCAATTATTCCGGATGATGTCGATGCGATTCGAAAGGCGATTGCAAAGTCGGTTGTTCGTGCGGATCTGGTGGTGATCGGAGCCGGATCTTCCAAAGGCAGTAAGGATTATACACTGGACGTCCTGTATGAAATGGGAAAGGTGGTCGTTTCTGAAATTGGTGTTGCACCAGGTAAACACTGCTGTCTCGTTATAGTGGATGATGTACCGGTGATTGGAATCCCGGGACCGCCGGGGGGTGCGCAGCTGGCGACGCAGTACTATGTAAAAGCAGCCCTGGAGCTTGAAATGACGGGAACCATACTGCAGGGACAACGGGTGAATGCTGTCCTGGACACAACAGTTACGCCTAAATGGATTGATTTTATGCAAACCGTCAGGCTGTATGAAAAAGACGGCCTTCTGTTTGCGTGTCCTGTTTCTTCAGACAACAAGACCAGAGCCGAAAACCGTGAAGTCTTCAGAAGTGTTCTCTATTGCAAACGTGAAACAGTCTATGTAAAAGGCCAAACTGTTGCAATAGAAGTTAACTTTTAGACGTCAGTTTTTGATTTGTAATCAATCAGTGCACAAATCTTTGCACAGTGATAAAAAATTATTGATGAACATGGCAGTAAGCTGTTAAAATATTAATTATCAGCTTACTGCCATTTTTTTGCCTGATACGGGGAGTCAATGGATCTAATAAAAATCAAAAAGAAGCGAATGCTCATCAGAGCACTCAAGATCGGAATCGGAAGTGCTGTGGCGATCATGCTTGCCGAGCTTCTGCAGCTTGAGTTTGCCACTTCTGCGGGAACGATTGCGCTGCTTACAATCGTATCGACCAAATGGGACACTGTCCGGCTGGCCTGGACGCGTATTGTTTCCTTTGGTTTAACGATTTATCTGGCCTTTCTGGTTTTCAATATCGGCGGTCTGAACTGGGTCAGTTACGGAATTTTCATTTTTCTGATTGCCGCCATCAGCTTTCTATCCGGATGGGAAAGCGCCTTATCCGTCAATGCGGTTACCGGGTCTCAGCTTCTGATGACCGGTGATTTTTCGCTGCATTTTATTCTCAATGAATTTTACATTGTTTTAATCGGTATTTCCGTTGCGGTTGTCATCAACCTGTTTAATGATTATACAAGGCAGCAGGAGGTCATCGTGAACGATATGCGTTATACCGAATTTGAAATGAAAGCGGCTATGCAGGAAATAGCCGATTATCTGGTCAGCGATGAAATAAAAACGCCTGTCTGGGACCGGCTGATTGCTCTGGAAGATTATGCGGAAGCAGCCGAAGACCGGGCCTGGCAGTATCAGAATGATACCTTCGTTTCGCATCCGGAGTACTATATCAATTACTTTGTGATGCGGATCAAGCAGATCAATACCCTGCATAATCTGCATTATCAGGTCAAAATCCTGAAGAGTCATCCGGTTCAGGCGCAGACTGCTTCCGGCATCTTAAAATATATGAAGCCCTATATTGCCGAGATGAACGATCCGGAAAAGCAGCTGGTGGCGGTGAAAGCGACCTACCGTCTGCAGATGGCAGACGCGCTGCCGTCGAACCGGGGTGATCTGGAAGGGAAGATGGTTCTGTTTCATATCCTGATGGATCTCGAACAGTTTCTGGTTTACAAGCAGCGTTTTATCAACACGCTGGACGACAAACACAAAAAGATTTACTGGGAGGAACAGCCGGAACAGCCCGGATTTAAACGCGTATAAACGGAAAGCTGTTAAATCAGTTTAATACAATCATAAAAGCCCGCAGTCAGTATTTGGGAGTCATCCCATACTGACTGCGGGCTTTTTTACATAATTTCAGCACTTTTAATTAATTGCAGTAACGATAGTGAAATGCTTTGAATGAAACAGCAGAGTACTGCGTTCGTATGATGCAAATGATTGTGATTTTATACGCTGTAAACGAAGTATACTTGGTTTAGTCGAAAGAATAGTACAGAAAGAGCAAGTAAATCAGGAGGATGTAGTGAAAATTGTATTAGTATCACACGGCGGTTATTCGCAGGGACTGAAGGAAAGTGTTCAGATGCTGGTGGGGCAGCAGGAAGATCTGGTCGCATACAGTCTTCTCCCAGACGAACCGACTACCGTGTTAAGAGAAAAACTGGAAGGCGAGATGAAGGCGGCAGATGGTGAAATATTATTCTTTACGGATCTGTTTCACGGAAGCCCTTTCAATGTAGTTGTCTCGCTGATGGGTGAGTACGATATTCATCATGTGACTGGGATCAATCTTCCGCTGCTGCTGGAAGCGATCATGAAGCGCAATTCCGGAGCCACTGCAGATGAAATCTGTGCCGATATTATCGAAGTAGCGCCCTCAACGATTGTAGATGTCAAAAAATTTCTGGGACAGGAGATCTGAAGATGAGAAATGTAGTTTTAGCAAGAGTTGATGACCGGCTGATCCATGGTGAAGTTGTTTCAGTATGGACTCCGAGCCTGAGTGCCAACCGTATTGTTGTAGCGGATGATGATGTTGCGGCGGATAAATTCAACAGCCGTGTTATCAAGCTCCTGGCGCCGGCCGGTGTCAAAGTAAACGTCTGTACGGTGGATGAAGCCTGCAGGAATCTGATGAAGGATCCGGTAAAAGGTGAAAACATCATTGTTCTGGCAAAGTCGCCGATTACCTATAAACGGATGAAGGATAAAGGTCTGGAGCTGCCGGCCGTAAATCTCGGCGGTATGGGTGTCCGCGATGCCCGCAAGCCTTTTATCAAGAATGTCGCCTGTGATCCGGACGAAATTCAGGCAATCAAGGATCTGATCGATTCAGGAACCAATGTTTATTATCAGCTGGTACCGGAACAGCAGGTTATTGATGCAGCAGGTTATGTGAACAAGTAAGTAAAAATAAATCTGTAAAGGGGATCTATTATGCACATTACAATGTTTCAGGCAATACTTTGCGGTATTGTCTACTGGCTGGCGGTAGGGAATCTGCCGTTTGTAGGACTCTGGTCTCTGCAGCGGCCGCTTGTCTGCGGTCTCATCGTCGGTTGTATTCTGGGTGATCCGGTCAAAGGGGCCGTGATCGGCGGTACCATCAACCTGGTCTACCTTGGCTTTATCTCTGCAGGCGGCAGTATGCCGGCGGATATGGGGCTGGCTGGTGTTCTGGGTACGGCTTACGCGATTGCCGGGAACCTTGACGCGGACACCGCGCTGGCTCTGGCTATCCCGATCGGCATTCTCGGAACCATCGTCTGGTATACCAGAATGACGTTTGACTCGACGTTTGTTCATATGGCGGACAATTACATCGAAAAAGAACAGTACAACAAAATCTGGAAAGCCAATATTCTCTATCCTCAGATTCTGTGTTTCCTGATTACGGTTATTCCCTGCACGCTGGCTGCTTATTACGGAGCAAATTACATCAACGGATTCATTTCCATGCTCAGCGGCAAGGTTCTGACAGTATTCCAGATTATCGGTGGTTTGATGCCTGCACTTGGTATTGCAATCACCCTGCAGTATATCTTTAAAGGTGAATCGAAAGTATTCCTGTTTATGGGATTTATCCTGGCTGTTTATTCCGGCCTCGGACTTCTTCCCCTCGGTATTATTGCGCTCCTGGTAGCGATTATCTATGTACAGGTCGTTCCCAGCAAGACTGAAGTTGTAGTAGAAGAAGAAGAAGGGGAGGATTTCTAAATGTCTGAAGAAAAAAAAGATGCCGTGGAAACCGTGGATTCCACAGAAACTACCAAAAGACTGATTCCTAAAAAGGCACTGATCAGAGCGTTTCTGATCTGGGAAACATTTGTACAGACCTGTTATAATTACGAACGTATGATGGGGCTGGCCTGCGCACATGTATTTACGCCGGTTATCAAATATCTGTATAAGGACGATCCGTCCAAGCGTAAACCCGTCATGAAGCGGGAAATCGAATTCTTTAATGTACACCCCGAGTTCGGTTCGTGTATATTGGGGATGGCCATTGCTATGGAAGAACAAAAGGCAATGGGCGAAAATATCCCTGGCGAATTCATTACCAACATCAAAACATCTCTGATGGGTCCTCTGGCCGGTGTTGGTGATACCATCTGGCAGGGCGTTGTTATCCCGATTCTGCTGGCAATCTGTATCGATATTACCAGAATGGGCGACGGGAATATCTGGGGCTCCATCATTTACGCAGTAGCAATCATTGCAGGCGCTTACGGTCTGAGTTACTGGAACTTTATGTTCGGTTATAATGCCGGCAGCAATGCCATTATGGAATTCCTGGAAAAAGGAACCCTGAACAAAATTCTCAAGGGTGCTTCCATCATGGGCTGTATGGTTATGGGCGGTCTGATTGTTAACTATGTAAAATGTACCTGCGGAATCGATATTGTCAGTTCTTCTTCGACATTTAATCTGCAGAAGGATCTGTTTGATACGGTTATGCCAAGCATTCTGCCGCTGGGCGCAACAATGGGTATTTACTGGCTGTTCAAAAAACACTGGTCAACAATTAAAATTATCGTGCTCATCATTGCAGTCGCTGTAGTCGGCGGCTTGACGGGCATTCTGACTTACGCCTAAAAACCGGCGCTTCAGCAGTCCGGCTTCATAGAATGATAATGAGAGGAAACGAAGATGAAAACATGTGATGTCTGCGGGGCACCGCTTGGTATACTCCGGTTTAAGTATAAAGATGGTGCAGTCTGCAGGGACTGTTATGAAAAAGCCAGTCATCACTGTGTGGAAACCATCAGCCGTCTGACGCTGGATCAGGTTAAGGATCTGTGTGAAGCAGATAAAGGTGATTCAACCGGCGGTGATATGTTCGACATTACCAGGCGGATTGGGAATTTCATCCTTTTTGATGATAAAAACAAGAATTTTTGTATTCCTAATAATAGAATGGTAATCAGAGGATATAAAAACCCGGTTATCCATCCCTATGACGACATCAAATCCGTTTCCATCGTCAGCGATCCGGAGCTTAAACCGGATCAGCTGGCCCAGCTGGCTCAGTCTGGAAACGGCGGCCAGCTCATTCATTCGCTTAAAGTTGAGATCCTGCTGGGTGAACATCATATTCCCTGTGATGTTCCCGTTATTGTCAACACTGTTCGCTCAAAGAGTTTTGCGTACAGGCGCTCCTATGAGTTTTCTGAAAAAATATGTCAGGAAGTACATAATCTGATCTGACAGGACATGGTCCAAATAGTATAAATAGAAGTTAGAGGTTATGATGAAGAGTTTTGAATATACAGTCAAATGTCCTGCCGGTCTGCATGCTTTACTGGCAGCAAAGCTCAGCCAGATGGCTTCAGGCTATCAAAGCAAAATATCTGTACTGAAAGACGGACATTCGGCTAATGCCAGGCATATAATGGACCTGATGATTCTGGCAGTTAAACAGGACGAAGAGATCCGTTTTGAAATTGAAGGATCTGATGAAGAACTGGCATGTCTCTCACTAGCCGCGTTCTGCAGAAATAACCTCTGAAACAAGCCGGAATATGCACTCCCCCTGCAGATTCCGGCTTGTTTTATAAGCAGAAGATAAAAGAAAGAAGGAAAGGGCAAGTATTATGGGACTTACAGACAAAAGCATTAACGAATTGATCAACACCGAATATCCATGCAGCTGCGGAAAAACACATATTGCCAATATTCAGAATATCGCCATTGGCAATGGTGCCATTGAAAAACTGGAAGACTTTATCGACACCCAGAAGCTGGGAGACGGTACAACATTCAATAAAGCGACCGACCGGATCTACGTAGTCAGTGATGTCAATACTGAAAAAGCGGCCGGGAAAATGGTTTCCGACAGACTGGAAGGTGAAGGCTATATCGTCAGCAAATACGTACTGCCGCATCCGCATATGCATGCGGAAGAACGCTATGCGGACGAAGAAACAGAACATATGCCGGAAGATGCAAAGCTTCTGATTGCTGTAGGTTCCGGTTCCATCAACGATATGTCCCGCTGGGCTGCTTTCAAAAAAGGCATTCCCTATTATATTATCGCTACAGCACCCAGCATGGACGGCTATGCGTCCAACATCAGCCCGCTTATCCACAATGATCTCAAGATCTCCTTCCCGGCGGAATGTGCGGCAGCCATCATCGGCGATACCGATATTCTGGCTACAGCTCCGATGCATATGATTGCGGCAGGACTCGGTGATATTCTGGGCAAGTATATTGCCATCAGCGACTGGAAGCTTTCGGAAATCATTAATGATGAATACTGCTGCCCGGAAGTCTGCGAACTGATTCTGTATTCGGTCCAGAAATGTGTAGATACGATAGACGGACTGAAAAACAGGGAAGCACAGGCTCTGACCAATCTGATGGAAAGCCTGGTTCTGATCGGGATTGCCATGAGCTACATCGGTTATTCCAGACCGGCCAGCTCTTCGGAACACCATATTGCCCATTTCCTGGAAATGAAATCTATTTTTGCCGGAGAATACGGCGAACTTCACGGTACCAATGTTGGAATGGCTACCTGCATGATAAGCGAAATGTACAAGCAGTTCATGAGCACCCCCATTGATTACGATAAAGCCAGAGCCCATGCAAAGGCATTTGATTTTGACAGCTGGAAAGCGGAAATCGAACGTTCTTTCGGTAAAGGCGCAGCTGAAGTGATCAAGCTCTATGATCAGGCACGCCAGGACGATCCGCAAAATGTTCTCAAACGTATTGATGCCATCGAAGCCAATGAAGACAAGATTATGGCACAGCTTCGCCAGACTGAAGCAGATCTTTCCCAGTGCCCGGCATTGCTCCAGGAACTCGGCGCGCTGACCGATCCCTCCGGTTATCCGCTTACACAGAAAGAACTGGACGATGTCATCACCTATGCCAAGGATCTCCGCAATCGCTACGGTACGCTTCAGATTTTCTATGATCTGGGCGAACTGGAAGATCTGGCGGCATTCATTTCTAAAAAATACAAACCGGAATGAGTAAAACAGTTAATAACAGCGAAGCCGTAAAAAAGACGGCTTTTGACGGAGTCGGTCTCTTTGTACTCGATATGGACGGTACGGTTTATCTGGGAGAAAACCTGATTGACGGCTCTCTGGATTTTATCCACAAGGTTGTAGAAACAGGCAGAGACTATGTGTTCTTTACCAACAATGCCTCCAGAGTGCCTTCGATGTATGTGGAAAAACTGAAACGGATGGGACTGACAGTCACGGAAGACCGCATTATCACGGCGGGCGATGTGACAGCAGAATACCTGAAAAAGGATTATCCGGGCGCGGCCGTTTATCTGAACGGAACCCCGGTG
>JBMNSG010000030.1:0-21395 GCA_050945075.1 Eubacteriaceae bacterium
TGCGAAATGATCAGCAGCGAAGCGTCTTCTTTCTGTTTGATGGTTTCAAATACCTGAACCAGCTGGGTAAAACTCCACAGGTCAATCCCGGCTTCCGGTTCGTCAAAAACCATCATTTTGGAACGGCGTGCCAGAACCGAGGCAATTTCAATACGCTTGATTTCGCCGCCCGACAGGCTCTGGTTGATTTCACGGTCCACATAATCCGCAGTACACAGACCGACAGTTCCCAGCAGATTGCACAGCGCATGATCTGTCAGTTCCTTCCCTGCTGCCAGATTGAGCAGATCCCGGACAGTCACGCCTTTAAAACGCACCGGCTGCTGGAATGAATAGCTGATTCCGTTTCTCGCCCGATCGGTAATGGACATATCGGTAATAACCTGACCGTCAAAAACAAGTTTGCCTGAAGTCGGTCTGATAATCCCGGCTATGAGTTTGGCTATAGTGGTTTTCCCGCCGCCGTTGGGTCCGGTGATTACCACCAGTTTACGATCCGGAACCTTGAACGACACACCATTGATAATTCGTTCCCCGTCGTCCGCATCCCAGATAACATCTTTTAGCTCTAACATTGATGACTCCTGATTTTCAATCATTTTTCTTTCACCTCAGTATAATTCATTTCACAGTAAATTACTATGATATAAACAGCGAAAGCGAAAAAAACACATTGATTTCTGACCATCAGGGTCAGTTTCAGGCGTCAGTCTGTTTTTCCCGTTCCAGCTGATTCAGCGTATTCCTGAACGTATGTTTGAACATGATGTAAGTGACTGCCGCAGCTGCCAGGTCCGCAATCGCCTGCGAGGACAGGACTGCTGCCGTCTTGTCTGCCATCATCATCGGCAGGATATAAATGAGCGGAATAATCAGGATCACTTTTCTGAACAAAGCCAGGAACAGAGCCGTCATCGGCTTGTCAATCGAGATCAGTGTATACTGGCAGGCCATGACGATTCCAAACAGCCCGTATGTCATCAGATAAATCCGGACTGCACGAATGGTGAAATCAATCAGCCCCTGGTCCGAGGTAAAGATCCCGGCGAAAAATCCGGGAGCCAGCTCGACAATCCCCCAAAGCAGCAGTGATGAAAACAGGCACCAGAACAGCACTTTGTTAAACGTTTTTTTCAGACGCCCGATATTCCCGGCTCCGTAGTTATAGCTCATGATGAACATGGCACCCTGAGTAAGCCCGGTCATGGGAAGCAGCATAAAGGACATGATATTGGACAGGACTGCAAAAGCACCGACAGCAAGGGTACCGCCGTACAAAAGCAGGGAGCTGTTATAACAGATCGTCGTCAGTCCGTCTGTAACGGCCATGATAAAGGGCGCTGTACCGAGTTTCAGAGCCGGCAACATAAGCTTCCAGTTGATTTTCGAAGCTTTAATGTCAAGAAACAGCGTACTGTAACGACTTCTGAGAAAATGAATGGCATACAGAGAGGAAGCCATCTGGCCGATCATTGTCGCCAGCGCCACTCCGCTTATTCCCCAGGGAATAACAAAGACAAATACCGGGTCCAGCGCAATATTGACGACCGCGCCGATGATGGAGACAAACATGGCATTCTTCGTAAATCCCTGTGACATGATAAACAGATTCAACCCGTAGGTCATGATCACAAACAAATTGCCCAGCCCGTATATCTTCAGATAATTGCAGGCATAGTCAATAGTGTCGGCACTGGCGCCGATAGCCATCAGGATCGGCCGTGCGAAAAATACATAAATAACCGCAAAGATAACTGCCAGAATCAGAATCAGTGTAAAACTGCCGTTCAGGATTTCCTCGGCATCTTTCTTCTGACCCCTGGCCAGACAAATTGACGCCCTGGGGCCTCCGCCCATACAGACCAGCATGGCTGCAGCACCGAGAATCACCAGGACCGGCCGACAGACGCCGACTGCCGCCAGTGCCTGTGATCCGTATCCCGGGATGTGGCCGATAAAAATCTGATTGACCAGCGTATAGATAAGGGTAATCACCTGCGAGGCAATCGCCGGAACCGACAGCCTGAGCAGCAGCGGTCCGATCTCGTCCGCAGCCAGCATTCTGGAACGGGCATTGAGTACACGCGCATGTTCTCTGGCATCCCGTTCCGCCTCCTGAATGCCCCCGGCAGCGGATTCGGATTGATCCGGATCGTTCATACCACTGCTTTTCCCTGATTCTGCCGGTTCTCTTTCTTCCGGCGGATCCTTTGTTTTCTTTTCTTTATCCATAGCCTGTTACCGTCAGGCTTTTACAGCCTTTGCTTTCAATTCGGGGAGGTCTCTGCTTGCTGTCAGTTTTTTCATTGCTTTTCTGAAAGTAAAGAAGAAGACCATTGCTGTTACGATCGTAGCAAGCCCGTCTGCAACCGGTTCGGCACAGAAAACACCAATCGCTTTATTGTCGAACAGATGAGGAAGCAGGTACATCATGGGCAGCATCACAATCAGATTTCTGAACACAGCCAGAAACAGCGATATTTTCGGTTCGTCAATGGCGATCAGTGTATACTGGCAGGCCATCTGAATGCCGAAGAATCCGAACATGGCGACGAAAATACGCAGGATATTCTGAGCATAGGCAACCAGAGCCGGATCAGAGGTAAAGACGCCTACAAACAAACCCGGGAAGAGTTCGATAATTATCCATAAAATCCCCGAACAGACCATGCACCAGATCAGCAGCATATGGAAGGTTTCTTTAACGCGGGCCACATTTTTAGCCCCGAAATTGAAACTGGTGATTGGCTGTGCGCCCTGGGTCAGGCCCTGCAGCGGCAGCATCATAAAATTAAGAATACTGGCCATAATGGTGTAGGTACCGACAGCTACATTCCCGCCATACAGAAGCAGTGAACTGTTGTAGTTAACAGCGGTAATACTGCTTGAAACAGCCATAATAAACGGAGACAGACCCAGGATCAGACAGGGTGTGAGGACCGGCCAGTCCACTCTGGACCATTTCAGATTCAGTTTGAACAGGGCTTTTTTGCTGCGGAGAAACCGGATGGCAAAAGAAGCGGAAGCTACCTGCCCGAGAATAGAGGCAATCGCGATCCCGGCAACGCCCCAGTGGAACACATAGATCATAATGGGATCAAGCGCAATATTAACAACGGCCGCGATCAGGTTGGTGTAAAGCGCAATTTTGGTATAGCCCTGTGCCATAATAAAAATATTAAGTCCATAGGTCAGTACAACAAAAACGGTACCGAGTCCGTAAATCTGCAGGTAATTCGAGGCAAAGCTGAGCGTATCCTCGTTGGCCCCGATCATCATCAGAATCTGTTTTGCAAAAAAGACAAAGACGATGGTAAAGATAACTGAGATGATAATCATCAGCTGAAAGCTGTTGCTCAGAATTTCATCCGCTTTTTCACGCTCTCCCCGGGCAAGTGCCATGGAAGCACGCGGAGCACCCCCGACACTGAGCAGCATGGCAGCCGCGGCAATGATAGTCAGAACCGGTGTACAGACACCGACTGCAGCCAGCGCTTTTGTTCCGACTTCCGGAATATGCCCGACAAAAATATTGTTGATTATTCCGTAGGCAAGCATGACAACCTGCGAAAGGATAGCAGGCACTGCCAGTTTCATCAGAAGCGGTCCGATCCGTTCTTCTCCGAGCATTCTGGTACGTGGATTTACAGCCGTTTTCTTCGGTCCCGGAGCAGCCGCTGCTGCATTCCCGGATCCTGCATCCATAGTTTTGTTTTCATTCTTTTGTTCACTCATAACAGACTCCTGTCTTAAACCAGCTATTATTTCTGCAGCTGTTGCTTTTACAACTGTTGATTCTGCAGCAGCGGCCCGGAAGAATTTCCAAAACCGCATATTTTACTACTGGCTATATACCCGCCGAACCGGGTATAAAAAGAACCGGATCATGTTTCATTGATTTGCTGAATTATATTATTTTGTATTTTTGTAGAATGTTTTCGTTAAACCAATTTTGGATATTGATATAATTAAATGAAACATTTATAATAAATAGTAATCATCATTTTGGAGGAAAAGCCATAGCTACGCGTACAGCACCTCAGAAGTCTTATGAAAAGCTTCTGAATTATCTTAAAACCAATTTACTAAACGGTGAGATTACCCTCGGCGACAAGCTGCCTCCGGAACGGGAACTGGCCGAACAGCTGGGAATAAGCCGCAATAGTCTCAGAGAAGCAATCCGTACTCTGGAAATGATGGGCTTTCTTTCCAGCGAACAGGGAGCCGGAAATTTTGTAAGCTGCAATATCAGCCGCAACCTCGCGGATTCACTGAATCTGCTTTTTCTTCTGGGACAGATTGATTACCGTCAGGTATCGGAAACACGAAAAGCTCTGGAAATGCAGGCTGCCATACTGGCCTCTGACCGCATTACACCTGTACAGATTGCCCAGATCGAACGGGTAGTAAAAAGTATGCGCTCGGATGATGAAAGACTGAACATAGAAGCAGACAGAATGCTTCATGATCTGATCGCTCAGGCTTCGCAGAACCAGCTGATTATTCAGCTGCTGACAGCGCTGTCTGATGCCATAAGCTCTTTTATTGCCGATATGCGCCGTGAAATAGCTCTGAACCCGGAAGGCCGCGAAGAGCTGCAGCGATCCCACGAACAGCTTGTGGAAGGTCTGCGCCGTTCGGATAAAAAGGAAATATCCGATGCCCTGAATGAGCATTTCCATCTGGTCGATACCAATATCAAGGCTATATAATCCTTTTACAGAAACCGGCCGTATCCGGCTTCTGTGAAACAGGGAGATTCCATAAAAAACGGCTGTGACGTTTGTCACAGCCGTTTTTTATACCCGTATTCCCGTAAAACGACATCAGACCGGTAAACGGAAATATCCGTTTACCGGTCTGATTAAGTAAGCCAACAGAATTGTCTTACGGTCTGCCTTTAAGCTTCACAAACCTTGTGCGGGTTGAGAATATTTTTCGGGTCAAATGCTGCTTTAACCCCGCGCATAAGCGCCATGACTTCCGGAGAGTCTGATTCGTTCAGGTATCCCCGTTTTGCAAAACCAATACCGTGTTCACCGGAAACCTGTCCCTGGAGTTCGCGGCCTTTTGCGTACATTTTTTCCATCGCCTGGGCCATTACTTCTTCCCACTTGTCATCCGGGATATCATCCTTGAGGATATAAGCGTGAAGGTTACCGTCACCAGCATGTCCGAAGCTCTTGATTCTTACGCCCAGTTCTTCCTGGAGCGCATGGGAATATTCGACCATGTCATTGACGCAGTTTCTCGGCACAACGATATCTACTTCATCCATATCGGAGGTAGATCCCTTGATGGCTTCCAGGAAAGCGCCTCTGGCCTTCCAGATAGAGTCATCACGTTCTTCCGTATCTGAAATCAGCACATCAATCGCGCCCTGGTCCAGACACAGCTGGGCAACACTGTCATAAGCTTTCTGAATTTCTTCAGTGGTATTGCCGTCAAATTTAAGCAGAAGATAGGCATCTGCGGAATGATCGGGGAATTTTTTACCCAGATATTCTTCAGAGTCGAGGATAACTTCCTTTTCCATGAATTCAACCGCAACCGGGTTGGACTTGGACATGATTATTTTCGGTACCGTGCGGATTGCCTGCTGCAGAGTCGGGAACGGAACCAGCAGAGAGATGGTCTTTGCCGGCAGCGGCAACAGCTTGAGGATAGCCTTGGTAACAATCCCCAGTGTTCCTTCAGAACCGATAATCAGGTCCTTCAGGTCATAACCGGAGCTGTTCTTGACGACCTTGCCGCCAAATTCCACAACATCACCGTTGGGAAGAACCACTTCCAGTCCGCGTACATAGTCACGGGTTACCCCGTATTTAACAGCACGCATACCGCCGGCATTGGTGCTGATATTTCCGCCGATGGTAGCGGATTTTTCACCCGGATCCGGCGGATAGAAGAAGCCTTTGTCTTCGACATAGGCTGCCAGTTCCATAAGCAGAACGCCCGGTTCCAGTGTCAGTGTCAGATTTTCCTTGTCCAGTTCCAGGAACTGGTTCATCAGTGACAGGTCGAGCAGAATCCCGTGTTCAATCGGTACTGCCGCGCCGACCAGGCCTGTTCCGGCTCCTCTGGGGGTAATCGGAATATTATGATCGTATGCGTACTTGACAACCTTTGATACTTCTCCGGTATTGAGTGCACGGATTACGACATCCGGATAGCTGTTGGTGCCGGAGAGTTCATCATGGGAAAATTCTTCGTTAATGTCTCCGTCTGTCAGGAAACGTTCTTCGTCTCCGATGATATCAAACAGGGCTTTCAGGTCCTGTCCGTCTAGTTTCTTGTAGTTCATACTGCCTGTTCCTCGCTGTTGATTGCTTCTGCTGCACTTTTGCCGGATTTGATATCTTCAATAAGCTTGGGTACGATTTCGTACAGATCGCCGATGAGTGCATAATGAGCGACCTTGAAGATCGGAGCTTTCGGATCCTTGTTAATAGCGACAATGAGATCGGAATTATTCATGCCGGCGACAAACTGGATAGCTCCGGAAATACCGCAGGTGATAATCAGTTTCGGACGGACGGTACGACCCGACAGACCGACCTGACGTTTGGCGTCAACCCAGCCGGATTCTGCCATCGGACGTGAGCATGCCATCTGACCACCCAGCAGATCTGCCAGTTCTTCGATCATGGCCAGATCTTCAGGTTTCTTAACGCCGCGGCCTGCAGCTACCAGCACATCGCAGCCTTCAATGAAGGTTTCTTTTGGCTTGTCTGTGACTTCGAGCACGTCAATGCCGCTGCCAAGCTTGTCTTCCGGCGCTTTGCGTTCGATGATTTTACCGGATTTTTCCGCTGAACGTTCCGGTGCAGTCATGACTTTGTAACGGACAGTCGCCATCTGTGGTCTGTTGTCCGGTGTCAGGATCTGTGCCATGATATTCCCGCCAAAGGCAGGTCTGATCTGAACCAGGTCCGTATTTTCGTTCATTTTCAGGATAGTGCAGTCTGCAGTCAGTCCTGTATGCATTCTGGCAGCGACTCTCGGTGCCAGCTGGCGTCCCACGGTGGTAGCGCCGACCAGGATCGTTCCCGGTTTTCTGAAATTGATGTAATCTTCGAATGCGCCTGTAAAAGGTTCGATTCTGAATTCTGCCAGTTCCGGCTGGTCATAAACGTAAATTTCGTCGACACCGTAATGTCTGAGTTCTTCTGCCTTGTCTGCAATGCCGCTTCCGAGGAAGAGTGCACAGACCGGTTCTCCGGTAACCTGCGCCAGTTCTCTGGCTTTACCGATCAGTTCAAATGTAACCGGATGGATTTTGCCCTCTACATGGTCCACATAGACGGTGATTCCGTTCCAGAGACTCTTGTCGACATGCGGGCGTTCCGAACGGACTTCAATGATTTCCGCTGCTTTAAACGGTCCTTTTTTTACGCAGATCTTGCACATCTTGCAGGCTGCATTAGGTTCGAGACTACCGTCTTCCTTTTCTTCGATGGCTCCGAACGGACACAGTTTCTTGAAAGCGTCCAGATCGGTGACTTTATCTCTGTGAAAAACCAGTTTTTCCATGTTGTTCCCTTCTATTATTAAGAATATTTCAGAATCATTCAGATAAATTTGAGTTCGGCAAGTTTGTCATAAAGTCTGTCTCCGAGTTCTTCACCCTTCCAGACTTCCTGATGAACATCCGATTCCGGCGGGAAGATCCGCTGTACCTGAGTCGGTGAACCGAACAGGCCGTAATGTCCTTCGTCCTTATCCTGCATATCGTCCAGTGAAAGCATCACGACTGCCTGATCCTGTGTTGCCTGCATTCTTAAATAAGAAGGAAGACGCGGCATATAGATATCCTTGTCAACCGCGATCAGACACGGGAAGGAAATTTTCGAGCGTTCGATGTTGTTCGGCAGGTCCATTTCCACGGTAATACCGGCATCGTCCACATCTTCTATTTTAATAACATTGCTGACTGCGGGAATTCCGAGCCATTCCGATATTTCAGAACCAACCTGGGCGGTATCTCCGTCTGTCGTCTGTTTGCCGGTGATGATCAGATCAAAATTTCCTGCACTTTTAATTCCCTGGGACAGTGTATAACTGGTGGCCAGAACATCGGCTCCGCCAAAACGTCTGTCTGAAAGCAGAACACCTCTGTCGGCTCCCATCATGAAAGCTTCGCGGATTGCTGCTTCTGCCTGAGGTGGTCCCATTGAGAGGACTGTAACACTTCCGCCGTTCTGTTCTTTCAGACGCATCGCTGTTTCAAGCGCATACAGATCGTAGGGATTCATCTTTGATTCGACGCCGTCCCTTTTAAGTACGCCCGTAACCGGATCGACTTCTACTTTGTTCGAGGCAGGTACCTGCTTGATGCATACCAGAATATCCATTTTTACTCCTATGCTGTTTAAAATCAATATAGAAGCGGATCCCCTTCGAGGAGAGCGGACCCGCTTTATTTCACGCTGCAGTCAACTGATCAGGCAGCGACAAAATACGAACCTACACCTGTGATAATGCAGGCAAGAACCAGCATCCACAATACATATTTTGCAGTTTTGGAAAGCATCTTACTTTCCAGTCCGGGTTCATTTCCGACTGCGGAAGCCGCGATCGAAATACACTGGGGTGAGAGGACTTTCCCGAGTCCGGCACCGGCGGAGTTTGCAGCTGCAATCCAGATTGGCGAAGCGCCGACGGCTGTAGCGGTTTCCACCTGCAGTTTCCCGAACAGGACTTCAGAGCTGGTACCGGAGCCAGTAATAAAGGCTCCGATCGCTCCGAAGAGAGGTGCAATATATGGATAGAATGTTCCGACAACTGCAACGCACATAGCGGCGATTGCGGAAATCATGCCGGCATAGCCCATGACCTTGGCCATTGCAAGGACAGAGATAATGGTGATGATGGTCGGAGTCATCTGTTTAAAGGTGGCACCGAGTACTTCTGCCATATCGGAACCGCTTGCTTTCTGAGCAATTCCGCCAATGATGGCAGCCAGGAAGATAACCACACCAGGTGTTGCGATCCATGAGAATGTGATCGTAGCCGGGTTGTCTCCTGTGTAAAACTGAACCGAAGTCTTGACCGATGACAGTACATTGTACAGCGGCGGGATGAGCTTCGAGATAAGAAGCAGGAAGATAAAGATCAGGATGAAGGGAAGCCAGGCAGTAAAGGCCTTTTTCCCGTCGAGCGGCTGAGCTTCCGGAAGAGAAGCTCTCATATCATATTCGGCCGGAATCGGTTTGTCTTTATCCTTGCGTGCATACAGATAACAGCAGATCAGAGAAATGACTGACCCTGCAACAACCGGCAGTTCGGCGCCCAGGAAACAGCCTATAACATATTCAGGAATCAGGAAGGACAGTCCGGCAACCAGACACAGGCCTCCGACGCCTTTAATGGCTTTCCAGCCGCCGCCGATAATGGCAACCATCAGGAATGGAACAAACAGAATGTATGGAGCAAGCTGAATAACTGTCAATGCAGAAAGGGCAAGCGGATTCAATCCGGTAACGTTGGCCAGGGTTACGGTCGGGATCCCGATCGATCCGAAAACAGTAGGTGCTGCGTTGGAAAGCAGACAGATCACAGCTGTCGGAAGCGGTGCGAACCCGAGTCCGACCAGCATGCTGGCAGGAATGGCAACAGCGGTGCCGAAACCGGCCATCGCTTCCATAAAGCCCGCGAAGCACCAGCCAATGAGGATTGCGAGAACCCGTTTATCCGCTGATACACTGGTGATCATTTGTTTGATAATATCCATGGCACCGGTTTTCAGTGTCAGGTTGTAAGTAAACATAGCGGCAATGATGACTAAGATAATAGGCCAGAGTCCAAAACAGGCTCCTTCAAGCATCGCACTCAGACAATCGATTACAGGCATCTTGAAGAAAATCAGTGCGAGAATCGCACAGATCGCCAGCGAAGATACACAGGACCAGCTGCTGGGCCATTTAAGCACACATAGTGCTATAACCAGCCAGATGATCGGAACGAGTGCCAGAATAAACCCCAGAACAAGATTCATAATTGGTCAATCTCCTTTAATTGGTACTATCAATATTTGCAGAATAAGTCATGGTCCCTTTGGTGTCAAAATCGATTTCAAACCCTTAAGTGACTTCAGTATACACCCAGTCCCAAGAAAAACAACCGTTTATTGCGTTTTTGATTGGTTTTTCAATATTTTTTATGCGTCAATGCTTTGCAGTCTGTTTTCAGAATGGTTTACAGTATTGTACTATTGGTTTGACCAGTACTATAATAACAGTAAAGGTAGTACGAATTATGCAGCAACGGCAATTGTTGCAACTACAAAAGCGAAATGGAGAAAATCATGAGAATTCCGTATGGTAAAACCGGTATGGAGATGAACGTTCCTGAAGGAGCGGAAATTCTGGTAAGCAGAGTCAGTGAACTGGCTTCCGACAAAACGGAAGACGAACTGGTCCTCGAAGCGATGGCATCCCCTATTGACAGCCCGAAGCTTTCAGCGCTTGCACAGGGAAAGAAAACGGCAACCGTGATCCTCAGTGACCATACACGACCGGTACCGAGCCGCCATATTGTTCCATTCATTTTAAAGGAGCTGCGTGAAGGCAATCCGGACATCGATATTACCCTGCTGATCGCGACAGGTTTCCATCGTCCGACTACCAGAGAAGAGCTGGTCGGTAAACTCGGCGAAGAAATTGTAGACAATGAAAAAATCGTTGTTCACGATTCACAGGACGATGACGCCAATGTTGAACTTGGCATTCTTCCTTCCGGCGCCCCGCTTGTAATCGATAAAGTAGCTGCAAACGCTGACCTGATCGTCTCGGAAGGTTTTATCGAACCACATTTCTTTGCTGGATTTTCAGGCGGACGGAAAAGCATTCTGCCGGGTGTCTGCAGCAAAACGACTGTGCTTGGCAATCACTGCTCCGCTTTTATTGACAGTCCCTATGCCCGCACCGGGATTCTGGACGGCAACCCGATTCATAAAGACATGCTCGCAGCCTGTGAAATTGCCGGCCTGCAGTATATTGTAAACGTCGTAATCGACGGCGAAAAAAAGGCTGTCGCTGCTTTTGCCGGCAATCCTGTGACCGCACACCGTCAGGGTTGTGATTTCATCAAGGATTACTGCCGGGTCAAACCAGCTGCCAAAGGTGATATTGTCATTACCTCAAACGGCGGATATCCGCTTGACCAGAATGTCTACCAGAGTGTAAAAGGTCTGACTGCCGCAGAAGCAGCGGCAAAAGACGACGGCGTCCTGATCATTTCCTCTGCCTGCAATGATGGTTCTGGCGGCGAAGGCTTCTACCAGGCCCTGAAGAACTGCAGCTCTGCCAGAGAACTTCAGGAAGAAATTCTGAAAATCCCGATGGATCAGACACAGCCGGACCAGTGGGAATATCAGATCATGTCAAGAATACTCTCCAATCACCGGGTTATTTTTGTATCAGACCCCGCTCAGCAGGAAATGATCGAAAACATGAAGCTCGAATACGCACCGGATCTGGAAACAGCATTGAAACAAGCTGCTGCAGACAAAGCAGATCCCCATGTTGTTATTATTCCGGATGGTGTATCTGTTATTACAGAAGCCTGACGGGATACCCTCAGTCAATTCGCTGATTTAAAAAATCAGTCATTCCATACTACTTCCAACTCCTGCAGGCGGGCCGTACAGCGGCCCGCCTCTTTTCGTCTGTAAACCCGGCGGCCTATCCGGCTTTCAGAGATCCGGCTTTTCTCAGGATCATGCCGGCTTTCAGGGACAATGAAGCCCAACACAGGCAAAACATGATAGAATAATACAATATGAAAAAAATATTAGGCCCCATGAGACGGGCAGTAGAAAAATACGATATGATCCGGCCCGGAGACCGGATTTCAGTAGGCCTTTCGGGAGGCAAAGACAGCACCGCACTTTTGTATGCACTGGCCCGGTACCGCCACTTTTCTCCGGTCCCCTTCGAGCTCGAAGGTATTACGCTGGATATGGGATTCAAGGGCATGGATTTTGAACCGATGCGTGAATTGTGCCGCAGTCTTGACGTTCCCTATACCCTGCGCAAGACCGAGATCGGTCCCATCGTTTTCGATGTACGGCAGGAGAAAAATCCCTGTGCATTGTGTGCGCGCATGAAACGCGGTGCACTGCACGATCTGTCGCTGGAACGCGGCTGCCGGACCATCGCACTCGGTCACCATGCAGACGACGCAATTGAAACTTTCTTTCTTTCCCTGTTTTATGAAGGACGGATCAATACCTTTTCACCGGTCACCTGGCTGGACAGAAAGGAAATTACCCTGATACGGCCTCTTATTTATGTCCGGGAAAAAGATATCGTGCTCAATCCGGAACTCAAAGCACTGCCGGTGGTTCAAAGCACCTGCCCTGCAGACGGGCACACCAAACGTGAAGAAATCAAAAACATGATCCGTGATCTCAAAAAAACGATCCCGGACGCTGATGAACGCGTCTTGCGCGCAATAGAAAACAAGGATCAGTTTCACCTGTGGTTCAATTCCGAACGACCGGGACCTGGTCATGAAAGGACATTAAACTCGAATGAATGAAAAGATTCTGGTTGTTGACGATGAACCGTCGATTGTTGACCTCATCAAAATGGAGCTTGAATTTGAAGGCTACAAGGTAGATGTTGCCTATGACGGAGAAGTTGCCGTCGAAAAAGCCCACAGCTTTGTACCGGAGCTGATTATCCTGGATATTATGCTGCCCAAGAAAAACGGCTACGATGTATGCAAGGAAGTTACCCGCTTCCTCGATGTGCCGATTATCCTGCTCACAGCCAAAACCGATATCGTCGATAAAGTACTGGGACTGGAACTGGGGGCTGATGACTATCTGACCAAGCCGTTCGACAACAGAGAGCTGCTGGCTCGTGTCAAAGCGCACCTGCGCCGTGCCCAGAAAATCCCCAGAGAAAAAGATGAAGCCACCGTCATTACCAACGGACCGCTTTCGATCATTCCGGAAGAACGTATTGTTACGCTCAATGGTAAAGAAGTCCACCTGACTCCGAAGGAATTTGATCTGCTGTATCTGCTGGCGGAACACCCGGAACAGGTTTTTCCCCGTGAAACGCTGCTGGAAAAAATCTGGGGTTATGATTATTACGGTGATACCCGTACTGTCGATATGCATGTTCAGCGGATCCGCCGCAAAATCGATACCTCCCCCAACAAGCTGATCCAGACCGTTTTCGGAATCGGATATAAAATGAGGAAGGTATGATTCATCTGGATTACCGCAGCCGCATGGTTCTGTTCAATCTGATTCTGTACACTGTTACCTTTCTGCTGGTGACGTTTCTGGCTGTTCAGGGAATCTGGTATATCAGTGTCAACAAAACCCAGACCCTGATTAACGAAACAGCGCAGAATACAGAACTGCTGATTGAACAGCAGACGTCCGGACTGGCAACAGTCCAGGATAAAACGGACTGGTATCAAAGCAAGGCTTCCATGCTTTCCCAGGTGATCAGCGGCTATACCGACGGTAAGATTTATCTGTATAGCTCGGATGGATCCCTGCTTTCAGAAATGCAGCCGGATCAGGCCCTGTATTTCATGCAGGAAGAATATCAGAAATGTTCTGCCGGAAGCAGCAGCGTCATGTCAGTCCGCAGCATTAACGGCCAGGATCAGATCTGGTATATGGCTCCTGTAGACATTGACGGGGTCCGGGTCGGTTATTTTGCAGATGTCTATCCGCTTACCGCGGTTTCCACGATCACCAGCTATGTAGTGATCGTGATGCTTATCGCAGGACTGATCGGTCTTATTATCCTGACCTTCCTGATCATCCGTTTTGCCAATCAGTTCACTCAGCCTATTAAGGATCTGACCCGGATTTCCAGGGAAATTGACAATGGCAATTACAATGTCGTGATCCAGTATAAATGGGACGATGAGATCGGTGACCTGACTGCTGTTTATAATCAGATGACGCAGAATATCAATAACAGCATCAAACAGCTGGAAGGAGAACGTGAACGACTGGGCTCTGTTCTGGCTTCACTTGATGACGGCCTGCTGGCTCTGGATCAGCAGGGGAATATCATTGCTTCGAACTCCTATCTGAAAACCTACTTCGGTGTTTCAAATCCAAAAACCATTTACGATTTTACCTATCAGAGCTTTCTGAGGGATATTTTTGATTCACTGCGCCTTCATCAGAACTATATTTCAGAAGAAGTCGAATGTAACGATCGGATTCTTCTTCTCACTGGCTCCCCGATTCATCAGCCGGGACTGGAAGAAAACTATATGATTATCATCCGTAATATTACGGCTACCCGCCAGCTGGAACGCGAACAGCAGAAATTCATCAGTTCGGTATCCCACGAGCTGAGAACACCGCTGACCACCATCATCGGCTACACGGATATGCTCAAACGCCGCAATGTCCAGGACCCGAAGCTGCTGGAAAGCTCTCTGACCACTATTAACCGCGAAGGCCACAGACTGGTCCGTCTGGTAGATGATCTGCTCAGTGCCAGTTCTCTGGATACGCTGGAATTTACAGTCAGGCGCACCACCATAAGCCTGGATTCACTGCTGCGGGATGTGGTGGACCAGATGCGTATAAAAGGCTGGCAGAAGGAAGTTGAAATCACCTATAAATCAGAATCCGATCTGCCCCCCGTTCTCGGCGATTACGACCGGCTGTCACAGATGTTTATCAACATTCTTCACAACGCCCTGAAATATTCCAATACCGGCGGTATTGTCGATGTAATCCTGACTGAAGAAGATGGATTCCTGGCAGCGTCGATCCGGGATTACGGGACCGGCATCGATCCGGCTCAGCAAAAGCTTATTTTCTCTGCTTTTTACCGTGTTGAAGAAGACCGCGCCCGCAACAAGGGCGAAGGCGGCGCCGGACTCGGACTTTACCTGGTCAAGCAGATTGCAGAAAAACACAACGGACGTATCCAGATCGACTCGGAAGTCGGAGAAGGTACCAATGTGACCATCTATCTGCCGGTTCTGGAAACAGAGATCAATACGGAGGAACAGCATGATGAATAAAAAAACAGGCTGTGCCGTATTATCATTGATCCTGATTGTCCTGCTCGTCAGCGGCTGCAGCGGTGTTCTGACTCCTGAAAATACAGTACTGACTGTCGAACCGGATGTCCGGAATTCTGCTGCGATCACTTCTTTTACAGCCCGGCAGGGCGGCAGAGTTCAGGATTTATCTGCAGATGGATCACAGGTTCTTTCAATCGGCCAGACAGCCGCCGGAACACGCAGCGCTGCCCTTGATATTTACGACACTGCTTCTGAAAGTCTGGTCAATCTGATCTCTTCCGATGTTGAAATCGGCTCGGCCATGTTTACATCCAAGGGTATTTACTATTCCAGGCGGACTGTCCGGAATCAGCTGACAGACGATCTGTACCAGATCATGTGGTATTCACTGGATAAAAGCACAGAACGAACCATAACAGTCGGGGATCAGACCAGTACCGGTGTCTTTACCTGCTGGGGAGAGGATCAGATTGCTTATATCAGCAGCAATCACAATCTGGTTCTTGCCGATTCACAGAATGAAACCGAGCGGTTTGAACTGGATAAGAATCTGTCAGTCAAAAAAATCGCCTGGAGCCCGTCAGAAAACGCGCTGTTCCTGCTGGGAACCACGAATGACGGAGAAACAGACGATTTATACAAAATGACGATTAACAGAAACGGTACACTGGATAAGTCCAGGGTGGCCTCTCATGTCATAGATTTCGACTATTCTGAGAACAGCGGTACCGTCGCTTATATCCATCAGGAGCTCACCGATCAGGGTCTTTACCTGACAACGGCACAGACCGGTTTCGCGAAAGGCTATTGTATCCTGCGCGCTCAGCTCAATTCAGTCCGCTTCACCGAAGACGGCCACTCCGTTATTTATACGCAGGCAGTTGCAGAATCCAATACCAGCAATCAGAGTATCTGGAAGACATCGATTGATACCGTGTCCCCGATTCAGATATCCGCGCCCATGCAGCTTACTTCGAATGTCTGTTCGGCTGCTGATCAGTCCCCTGTCTATTTTTCAGCTTCTGACAGTTATCTGGGTGAATCGGCACCGCAGATCACTTCACCGAATCTGCTGTGTGTGCTCACCTATTCACAGGAGAATGGTCAGTAAAAGAGATAACCCGTTGTTGTTAACCTCGTGAAGCCTCCACAAAGCTTCTGAACAGGCGTTGTGAGGTTTCATCATCCTCGAAAAGCTCCTCGGGATGCCATTGCACGCCAATTCCATATTCAAGCGCATCTATTTCAAGGGCTTCTACCAGTCCGTCATCGGAAACGCCTGACACAGTCAGTCCGTTTCCGATTTTTTTTATACCCTGGTGGTGCAGACTGTTCGTCATGATGCTGTTCGTTCCGGTAATCTGTCTGAACCGTGTTCCCGGTCTGACGTTAACCCGGTGCACGCCCTCGAGCGGATGCTTCCAGTCCGGGTGCAGGATAAAATCTTTCATCTTCGAATCTCCGGAATTTTCATCCGGCAGGTCCTGAGTCAGGGTGCCGCCTGCCAGTACATTTAACATCTGCATGCCCCGGCAGACAGCCAGTACCGGTTTTCCGGTTTCAAGAATCATGGGAAACAGGACCGGTTCGTAAGTATCCCGCACCGGCGCGTATTCGGAGGTACCGGAAGTGACATCACCGTAAAGCTCCGGATTGATATCCTGTCCTCCGGTAAGCAGAAAACCATCGCATATTTCCAGAAGCCTGGAAATCTTGCGCCGGTCATGGGTAAACGGAAGCATGATTCCAGCAGCCCCGCAGGCATCGAGTACCTTCATATAGTTGGGAAACAGCCTGACATGATGAAAGCGTCCTTCCATATCGATCTGGGGCACAATCCCGATAACCGGAATCCTGCTGTCTTCTTTTTTTACTCTTTTCTCGCTTTGTTCTGTTTTTTTGCTTTTTTCTGTAGCTGCACATTGAGCCTGCCCACGTTCTTCAGGTGCCGTCAGTGTTTTATTTGTTTTTGTTTTTTCCATATTTTGACATCTTCTTTACTGATTCGGGTTTACAGTCAGGCCCTCCCGGATTTTGGGTATATTGTTCCTGACATAATTATAATCATAACAGAGGTAAAAACATGAGTACCGATAAAAAAGGAAAAATCAGCTGCGGCTCTCCTGCACCCGGACATCCGGAACAATGTCATATCCCCGCCGGCAGTAAAATCACTCCTGCCAATCAGGAAGCAATTGACCGGATCAGAGCAGAATTCGGAATCGGCCCTTCCCGGAAAACGGCTGATCCGGCTGCTCCTTCTCCGGCTGCCGCTCCGGAAACACTCGATGCTGCGAAAGTGTTGAAATCGCTGGGAGTCACCGCATCCAACCCGGAAGATGTTACAATGAATACAGAAGAAGTTCAGTCGGATCCGCTGGGCAGAGAAGAAGCCGCAAATGAACTGCTGCGGGAAAAACCTGCATTAAAAAAAGCCGCCGGAATACACATTGTCAGTCAGGGGCCTTATGTTGTCGTTGGAGGCGTTCCTCTTAAAAATTCGATGATCCGGGCAAATGACACAGGAGAAAGTGTTGGCTGGTATGTCGGAGAATCCGGAACGGAAGGCGAAGATTATGCTTTATGCCGCTGCGGACATTCCAAACATATGCCTTTCTGCGACGGCACACATGAAAAGATTCAATGGGACGGAACCTGTACAGCATCGACAAAACCCTATGCGGAATCGGCCAGGATTTACAGGGGATGTAACGGCTATGACCTGATGGATGAGGAAAGCCTGTGCGCAATCGTCCGCTACTGTGACCCGGACGGAAGCTGCTGGAATCTGGTCCAGAAAGCAGACGGTCTCGCAGAAGCCGTGATTCAAACCTGCAACTGTGTATCCGGCCGGCTCACCGTAGTCAAAGACGGTAAAATGATTGAGCCGGAGCTGAGCATGGAAATCGAATGTATCGATGACCGGCCCCGTAATCACTACGGCCCTCTCTGGGTCAAGGGAGGAATTCCGGTCAAAACTGCTGACGGTGTGTCCTATGAAGTGCGCAACAGAACCGCCCTGTGCCGGTGCGGCCACTCTGCCAACAAGCCCTTCTGCGACGGCACGCATTTATGTGAAGCAGATGCACAGGACGGATCCGAAGGAGCTCAGAATCCGCAGCCGGTCAGAAAACCGGGTCCCGGATATAAAACATCTGAACATTGAAACAGGAAAAAGAGGTGGAATGTGAAAAAACTGATAAGTATCGCGTTGTGTCTGTTTACGATTCTTATTCTTGCCGGCTGTACAACAACGAAAACAGCAGCTGGTGAAATAGCGGATCCCGGCACTAACGAAGACAAGGCTATGGTTGGAGAATGGACGAGTACGGATAACGGTCTGACGATTAACCGTTACCTGTATACCAGCGGAAATTCCATCACCATTATTCAGGATACCGAACAGACATTCTGGTGTTATACCGGTAATTGGAAACAAAACGGCAATACACTGGATATCTCCGGTGTGACCATCTACAAATACAATGGCAGCAGTCAGAAATGGGAACAGCAGGATAACAGTCAGTCAGAAAATCTGACAAGCTTTGAACTGGCTTCAGACAAAAACAGCTTCACCTGCAGCGAACAGCTGATGACCGACAGTGTCATGACCTTTAAATATACGCGGGGACTGACTAAACTGGATATTCCGGATATTAACGGATTAACCACCTATATCGTCAAAGTGATGAAATAATGAAAAACAGCTCTGCCCGGTTGTGTTTTCCGGACAGAGCTGTTTTTGTTTTCCGGCATCCGCCGGTTATTTTTATCTGTCTGTCATGCTCTGATTATTCAAATACAACAACTGCCTTCGGATTTTTAAGTCTGAGTGCGGCAGTTTCCATGATTCTGAATACATGGTTGAAATCTGCCAGTTCAAGATATCCTGTCGATACGTCAATGCCGATTGCCAGATCCATGTACTGCGGTTCCGCACAAACCAGGATCGCTTTGCCAGGTCCGAGAACCGGTGCATTGATAACCTTATGACCGAGCAGCGAGTTGATGCGGTCAATTTCCACCATTCCCAGCGAAGGCTGGATTCTCTGCAGGTCTACATAAAGATCCGGACTTACAATCAGATATTTTTCTCCGAGAATTCCTTCTTTGGTGAATGAAATAATTCCGGATGCAATATCGGAAAATGCACCTTCTCCTGTCTTCCAGTCGCTGCGTGCCGCTTTCTGAATGCCGTCCGCATTGAACAGTCCTTTTGCTCCAAGGCGTTCATTGCCGAAGAATACAAGTCTGTCTTCAGCAGAAGCCAGTTTCTGTGCAGCAGCCGTAGCTGAGGACAGATCTACCGGATAATGATGAAGTGAGCTATATTCCAGATTTCTCCAGAACAGCTGGAAATCCTGGAACAACTGGGGCAGACGGATAATTTCCTGTCCTTCCATCGTGCCAATGCCGTCTTCCAGAACTTCTTCTTCGTCCGGCTTGTTAATCATAACAGTTTCTGCACCGGGACCCAGAGGTCCGAACAGCGGCAGAAAGCGTCTGGACGTCATCTGTGCTGAAGCAGATTTTTCGATTGTTTTATCAATTTCTTCCCATAAGCCTTCAGGCAGGGACGCATCGTCTCTTGCTAAAAATTCTTTATTCATCTTATTCCCCCTTCAGACTGCCAACTGTCGCACCATCCGGTTTTTCTTTTTTGGCAATCCCAAGATCATCAAGCATTTCATTGACTTCTTCTTCCCCTGAAAGGAAATGGTCTGTTTCTTCCGGATCCAGATAACGCATCAGTGTAATCAGTTCACCCATGTGCGCTTTTTCTTCATCTCTGATATCTTCAAGAACATGCTTGGCTGCAATATCATCCGTGGCGAGAATATGTGATTCATAAAGATAAATAGCTTCCAGTTCACCGGCTATATCAAGACGAATAGCCTGCATCAGTTCCTTATTGGACATTTTTCTGTTGACATTTCCCGTAAAGGGATTTGCAAAGTTTGGCATAATATTCCTCCTTCAACCTCTTGTCGCGGTCGATATCCCGACCATGAATTTATTATAGCCTTAATTGTTAGGATTATCAAACATTATGCAGGGTAATTTTTAGTACCGGTTGGCGACTACTTCGACAGCACATCTGAAATTCTGCGGATGCAGACGCGTGCCGTCGTCAAGAATTGCTGTTCCGGAAAATGACCCGAAAACCTGGTGCTGATCGGAGCGGATAATGCCCATATTCAGATCCGCTGCCCTGTCCATTTCCGGTGTAAATACGCCTTCAATCCTGCCGTCTGAGGAAGTGATGATCCAGGGTTTCATCATGTCATAGGGCGGAATCACGAATTCGACATCGTCCAGTTTATTGGCTTTGCCGTTGTAATAGATCATGTTTTCTGTAGCTGCAGAGGTATCCCCGAAACCATAACCCAGATTGAATCCGAATGGAACGCCATCGAGGAATCCGGATGCTGTACCCCAGTACCATTTCGAATCATAAGGCCATACTCCCCGTCCCCAGTCGAGAACGCCGGAATCTTTTTCCGGATCGAGTCTGTAAAGCTGTCCGTCATATTCGATGACACCGGATGCAGGCATACAGTTTATTTTCTGATTATAATAAAAGTCGTCGGAATCCGCCCAGGGCGTTGCAATGACCATAGACTCATCGGGAATATCTTTAAACTGAATATAGGCTTTAAAATCACTGCCGTTGTGAAAACGCCGGAAAATACACCGCACCAGCCGTCCTTCTTCATTTGGCTCATAGCTGATATAAACATCCTTTGTTTTAAACAGAACATTCCCTTCTGATGAGCTTTCCGGCATTTCGGATCCACGGTCGGGTGGTTCCAGTACTGTGCGGGTATGTTCAAAGGGCTTACTGAAATCGAAAAAACTTACACTTCCCATTCTTACATAGCCGAGATCGGATACCGTAAAGCCTGCACCGAAATCATCGTTCATGACCATATAATAATCCCATTCTTTGATTCTCAGACGGGAAGCCCTGATGTCCTTTCTCATATAACGCAGATAAGGTTTTTTTGAGTATCCCGGATGGGCAATCCGCCCGTCCGCACCAAGCAGCGATCCTGCCTGGACAATTTCTGTATTTCTCACTGTTTGTTTCCTCAGATTCTTAATATTATTATCATTATACGACTAAATCCTTTTATCAAACACCATAAGCTCTGTCTTTCGACTATAATACATCGTAAACGGTTATCTCACAATAACCTCAATTTACATTGGAATTCCTGAAAAAACGATAGATTTGTCTGCAGTACGGGTAGAATTCTAACGGTAAAAAGAAGCCTGTATTCATGTTATACTAGGAAACTGTGACAGTCAGGTTTTTAATTTAGTTAAAGGAGTTACTACAATGTATACAAAAGATACTAAAATATCAG
>JBMNSG010000031.1:0-20302 GCA_050945075.1 Eubacteriaceae bacterium
AGACAGAATCAATATAACATCCGAAATGTTTCAGGCACTGGATCAGGGCAAGCCTGTCAATCTGACGAATGTCAAAGGCGGATTGAAGGGCTTTCTCGCCATGCTTGTTTTTCAGCAGACTGAAAACAGTGTGCTGTTTGTCATGCCTTCAGATAAAGATGCAAGGCAGCGTTATAAGATCCTGTCCCGTTTTACAGATCTGGATATTGTTTATTATCCGCTGGAACAGGTTCACGATTATTTTTCAGATGCACACTCACTGACGATTAACGCAGAACGACTGACGGCAATTCAGAAAGTCCTGACGGGAAAGCCGGTTTTGGTTGTCACATCCATGGATGCACTGCTCAAGCGGCTGCAGAATCCAGACCGGATCAAAAACAGCTTTATTACCCTTAAAAGCGGTGAAGATTACGGGCTGGAGAATCTGGCTGCGCTGCTCGCCGGTTATGGCTATGACCGGGTTTACCAGACTGAAGCCAGAGGTCAGTTTTCAGTACGCGGCGGAATTGTCGATGTTTTTCCAATGACTTCTGATACTGCGTATCGTCTGGAGTTTTTTGACGATGAAATTGAAACCATCCGCGTTCTGGACAGTGCCAGTCAGCGATCAGGCGCAGAGGTAAAGGAAATTATTCTCACACCGGCAGCAGAAATACTGCTTACGGACGAGGAACGTACTTCTGCGATTGAAGCTTTCAAACAGAGGTATGGATCCGGAGAAAAGCTTGACCGCTACCTGGAGCTCTTTGAAAAACTGGCAGCTGAACCGGGCACACATGATGAAACACTTTCGGTATTAAGCGAACGCAAATCAAGCTTCATTGATTATATGAGACAGTCAGATAATAATATGACTGTCGTATGGGATGATCCGACGTCTTCCAGAGAAACCGCGTCGATTTTTCTGGAACGAGCCGGAGACGATTATGCTGCGCTCATTGAAGAAGGAGAAGTCTTTCCGGAAGAAGCGGAAAAATTCTTTTCTGTCTATCAGATTGAACGGCAGCTGAAAGCCGGACGACTGGTTCAGGAATATCTGTTCGGGACCCGTCAGAAAAAGGGGATTCCAATTGATATGGATTCCCGTGCGATTGAATCATTTGCCGGACAACCGTCTATTTTTGAGGAATTCCTGAAAAACAGGACAAGAGACGGCTTTTATATCCATTTTTTCTGTCGGGACCAGGCCGGAGCAGACAAAATCAGAAATTTCGTCAGGGAAATCGGAGTCGGACCTGTTATTGAAGAGGATTCCGGCAGCAACGATCCCGGAATTCGTTTTACAATCGGTGAAATCAGTGAAGGATTTGAACTGGCCCGGGAAAAAATCGTATTTCTCAACGAAACGGATTATTTCAGACCTGAAAAGAAACGCAGGCGCAAAAAGAATCCGAATGCCAGAAAGATTGACCATTTTACAGACCTGAAAATCGGTGATTACGTTGTTCACGATGTTCATGGGATCGGGATTTACCATGGGATCGAACAAATGGAGATCGACGGCGTCACCAAGGACCTCATGCATATCGAATATGCCGGAGACGCTTCGCTGTATATTCCGGTCGAGCAGATGGACTCGATTCAGGTCTATATCGGAACCGGGGAAGCCAAGCCTAAAATATCCAAAATGGGCAGCCCCGACTGGGTGAACGCCAAAAAGAAAGCAACAAAGGCTGTTGAAGACATGGCGGACGAGCTGATTGCTCTGTACGCCAGACGAAAAGAAGCCAAAGGTTATAAGTTTGCTTCGGATACACCCTGGCAGAAGGATTTCGAGGATGCGTTTCCGTATGAGGAAACAGAAGACCAGCTGCGCAGTATCGAAGAGATCAAAGCAGATATGGAAAATGACATGCCCATGGACCGTCTGCTGTGCGGGGATGTCGGATACGGAAAAACCGAGGTGGCGTTCAGAGCAGCTTTTAAAGCCGCAATGGAAGGAAAACAGACAGCAATTCTGGTGCCGACAACAGTTCTGGCACAGCAGCATTATAACTCCGCACTGGAACGATTTAAAAATTTTCCGGTGAATATTGCGGTTCTCTCCCGTTTTAAAACACCACAGGAACAGAAACAGATCCTCAAAGATGTGCGCAGCGGCAAGGTCGATATCGTGATCGGCACTCACCGTCTGCTTTCCAAAGATGTGGTGTTTAAGGATATCGGTCTTCTGGTTATTGATGAAGAACAGCGGTTTGGTGTTCGTTCGAAAGAAAAAATTAAGCAGCTTCGCGAAAATATTGATGTACTGACACTTTCTGCCACCCCGATTCCGCGTACCCTGCACATGAGTTTGTCCGGTGTGCGTGACATGAGCGTTCTCGAAGAACCGCCGCATGGCAGAAGACCGGTACAGACCTATGTAATGAATTACTCTCCGGCGATTATCCGGGATGCCATTGACAGGGAAATTGCCAGAGACGGTCAGGTTTATTTTATCCATAATAAAGTGCATGATATCGAGGAAACAGCGGCTTCACTTCATCAGCTGGTACCGGATGCAAGAATTGTTACAGCGCACGGAAAAATGACGGGGCACGAACTGGAGCACGTTATGGAACGCTTTCTGGCACGCGACTTTGATATACTGGTAGCCACGACCATTGTTGAATCCGGTCTGGATGTTAAAAACGCCAATACGCTTATCGTAGATGGAGGAGACGCTTTTGGTCTGGCGCAGCTGTATCAGCTGCGGGGCAGAGTCGGCCGTTCCGATAATCAGGCATATGCCTACATTACCCACAGGAAGCAGATCCTGTCGGAAGTGGCACAGAAACGGCTCAAGGCAATCCGCGATTTCACGGCTTTTGGATCCGGCTTCAAAATTGCATTGAGAGATCTTGAAATCCGGGGAGCGGGAAATCTGCTGGGTGCTGAACAGTCCGGACACCTGGCGAAAATCGGATATGAACTGTACACGAGAATTCTTGAGGAAACAGTAAACCGCAAGATGACCGGCCAGACCTGGCAGGAAATCAAACCGGTTTCGATTCACATTCCCATTGACGGCTTTATCCCGGACGGTTATATTTCAGATGAACAGACGAAGTATGACATCTACAGTCGTCTTTCCTACGTTTCCGACTGGAATGATTATGACAGTCTGGAAGAAGAATTAATGGATCGCTTTGGAGATATTCCGCAGTCAGTGTATAATTTAATGATGACGGCAATGATTAAAAATGCTGCCAACAGGCTCGGAATTACTGAAATAACAGAACGGAACGGTGTGATAAGAATCGTTTTTGCGGACGAAGCTCATACTCCGGTTCCTGATGCGGATCAGATGAAACAAATTCCGAAGCAGTGGAAGCTCAAGCTCGGAGCAGGCAGGGCCGGGAATCCCGCCTGGAGTATAACCCCCGGTTTAACGGGATATGAGCTTTTGAAAAAGCTGTATGAATTTCTCGTCATGTTTGAACCCGCATCGTAACAGCTTAAAGTTATAGGATCAGAGTAAGGAGTAAATTTTGAAAATCTGTAAAAGAATTACGGCGGCGCTCCTGGTGCTGCTGATGACCGCGACGTTATCCGGTTGTACTCTTATTAATGTCAATCCGGATAAGGATAATGCCCAGGTCATTGCTACCATGGACGGACAGGATATTTTGAAGAGTGAATTTAATAATTATATGGCACTCACACAGATGAGCTATCAGTCCAACAGTCAGACTATGCCTACAGGCAGCGATCTGACCACGCTCAAGAAAAACATTTATGATTCCATTCTGCAGCAGCAGGCTCTGTATCTGGAAGGTAAGAAAGAAAACCTCACAGTTGATGAAGCTGCAGCAAAAAAAACAGCAGATTCGACCATTGATCAGGAAAAATCTTCTCTGAGCGATGCTTTTGACAAGATCCTCAGTGATAACTACACCACGGAAGATCAGTTCAAGACATGGTATGAAAATTATCAGGTGGAAAGCGCCTATGCGACTGCAGTCCTGCAGAAATATTCGGAAAAAATCACGGCTGACCCGTCTATTGTTCTGGATGAAACGGTGGGCAAGGTTGGAGATACCGATGTTTCCAGAGGGCAGTATTACTATTATTACATCGCTCAGGAATTTTCCAGCTATATGTCTTCAGGATCGGCACTGGCAACAGACGCCAGTACGGTGAAGACCACCAACGAAACAGTTTTCAGCACCATCGCTATTAATGATGCCAATATACAGTATTGTAAGGACAACAATATTGAAATTACAGATGATGCTGTAAACAGCCAGCTCAAGACGCTTAAGACAACACTGGGTTATTTCTTCACTGACGACAGCTCACTTAACAGTTACCTGCAGTCATACTATATGACCAAAACCCAGTATGACACCTATCAGAAAGAAGAAGCGACTGCAGAAGCTGCGAAAGCTGCAATTAAATCGAATTTCGAAAATAATGCATCAGTATCCGAAAACGCGATTCAGAGTTATTACTCGAAGAATCAGGACAAGTACGACACTTCGGTTGCTTCAGCTATGCATATCCTGACATCGGATGAAGATAAAGCCAAGGAAATCTATCAGGAAGCCAAAGACATCACCAGCAAGAGTGATTTCCAGAAGCTGATTGACAAGTACAAGGACGACAGCTCCATTACAGAAGCAACGGATCTGGGCAGCTTCGATAAAACATCAATGGTTTCCGAATTCTCAGATGCTGTCTTTAAAGCGAATAACAATACAGTTGTCGGCCCGACCAAAACATCTTACGGTTACCACGTGATTTTCGTATACGACAAGAAAGACGGAGAAGTTAAAAAACTGGATGAAGTCAGAGACGAAGTGGAAAAAGAAGTTAAAACCACTCAAGGCGACGAAGAATTTGACAAACTGGAAACAAAACTCCAGAAACAGTACAAATCGGATATTTATGATATCAAAACGCCGGTTCAGGCTTATGCAGAACAACTGGAATCGGATTTCGAAACTGTCAAATATGAAAGCAGAGTCGGTGTATAACCGACCCTTTGCAGTGGGTGTTTTATGAGTAAAAAGGCCGCCGGATCATATATAAAAGGTGCAACAATTCTTACAGCAGCCGGGATTTTATCCCGGCTGCTTGGTTTGTTTTTCAAGGTCCCGCTTTATCAGATAATCGGAAGCTACGGTAATGGGATTTATTACAATGTTACCAATATTTACAATCTGCTGCTGATGGTTTCAACAGTCGGTCTGCCAACGGCCATTTCAAAAATGGTTTCTGAAAATGCAGCGCTTCATGACTATAAGTCAGTAACCAGAGTTTTTAATGTCTCTTTTTTCAGTCTGCTTACGGTCGGAGCCGCGGCGACGGCGTTCCTGCTGTTCGGAGCTCAATGGATTATAGACAGCACCGGCTGGACGCAGGACTCTTACTGGTCCATTATTGCAATTGCACCGGCTCCGCTGATTATATCGCTGTGTTCAGCTTACCGCGGCTATTTCCAGGGCTTTCAGATCATGAATCCTACAGCTGTCTCCCAGATTCTCGAACAGGTTGTCCGGGTTGCTCTGGGGGTATTGCTGGCCTGGTACGGCGCTATTGCTCTGGGAAACATCGGCTATGGTGTTGCAGGGTCTGTATTCGGTGCAACTGCCGGAGGAATTGCGGCTCTGATTCTTCTGCTGGTGCTTTATCTGATGTACCGCTCCAAGAACAAGATCAAGCTGTCTCACAGCAGACCCGGGGTTGAGACAAAATCCTATAAGCATCTGCTCAAGCGTCTGGTTTATATTGCAATTCCGGTTACACTGACCTCTGCGATCGTTTCACTGTTTTCTGTCATTGACTCCTGGATCTACACGCCGCGTCTGGCTGTAGCCGGAATTGACGCTATTACAGCGACAGGCATGATCGGGGATCTTGGAAATGCGGAAATTCTGATTAATATTCCGCTGGTCATAAGCGGTAATCTCGCGGTTGCCACCATGCCTTCGATTTCAGAATCTTACATTCTCGGTGATAAAAAGCTGCTGAACGAAAAAATCAATCTGGCCATCGAGCTGATTATTCTGGTCGGACTGCCCTGCTGTATCGGTCTGTCGCTACTCTCTGGCGGCATTTTTGACCTGCTTTTCCCGGGTTCTGAATATGGCGGAAGCTACCTGCTTTATTATGCTTACGTCACCCTGTTTATGATGCTCTCCAATACATTCCAGAGTGCACTCCAGGGCATTGACAAATTCAAACTGCCACTGTACAGTCTGGGAATTGCTGCGGTAATCCGCTTCGCGAGTGAATGGGTTCTGCTGGCTATCCCCAGCATTAATCTGTACGGTATTATTATCAGCGGTATGCTTACCTTTGTATTTCTGACGATCTCCAATTATCTGTTTCTCAGAAAATACACCGGTGTCCGTATCGACTGGCGCCACCTGCTGGCAGTGTTTGCTTCATCCGCGGTCATGGGACTCCTTGTATGGCTGTGTTATTATGGCCTGAAAATGTTCATTCCGCGTTCAGTTTCCGTTATTATCGCTGTCGTAGTCGGTGTTTTTGTATACGGATTTATGATGATCATAACGGGAGGCCTGACTCCGGAGGTTCTGGTTCAGCTGCCGGGACATGCGAAGCTTGTTCCGCTTTACAACCGCTTTATGACCCGGCTGGGACGTCCGCTTGTAGATGAATCCATACTGACCGAGTCTGAAGAAATTGAACAGATCAATAAGACGAATATGCAGGATGAAAGCCGTGTTCATGCTGTCAGTCAGGAATATGAACGTGAACATACGCTGACGAATCCTGAGATTCAGGATCATGACAGAAAAAAACAGAAACCTGAAAAGCAGGCGGATCATTATAGCGCTGCCGGGGCGGTGAATTCTGAAAAAACAGAGGAGAATTCTGCCTCAAAGTCCGGTAAACGGAAACGCAGATACAATATCGAGGAACATCCGGAAATTGAGGGACTGCGCAGAAAACGCGGAAGAGGTTCTGCCAGAGTAATCAGAAGAAAGGACACGGATCATAAAGATGGGAAAAATTAGCATTGTCGGACTTGGCCCCGGGGATTACGGGCAGATCACGGTTGAAACACTGGAGCTCCTGAAAAACGGAGAGAATTATTTTCGCACAGCCATCCATCCGTGTGTGGACAAACTTAAGGAACAGGGTATTTCTTTTACCAGTTTTGATCAGGTTTACGAGGAGCAGGATCAATTTAAGGATGTTTACTCAGTCATTGCCGAAACACTGGCAAAACGTGCCGGAGAGTCTGATATTGTCTATGCGGTTCCGGGAAATCCCTGCTTCGGGGAACAGAGTGTTACCGATCTGATCACACTTTGTTCTGAGCGGGATATTCCGTACCGGATTTTTCCGGCAGTCAGTTTTGTCGACAACACAGCGGACACGCTGGAATTTGACCCGGTTGAAGGGCTGACTGTTCTGGATGCTTTCGCTGTAGTCGGAGATGCTGTTTCCAGGCAGACGCCCGACCCGTCAACCGCTGCTCTGATTACACAGGTGTATAACAGCCACATGGCTTCAGAGGTTAAACTGGCACTGGCACGGGTTTATCCGGACGATACTGAAATTATTCTGCTGTATCATGCCGGACTGCCGGACGAATCTGTCGATACACTTCCGCTCTATGAACTGGACAGGCAGAAATGCGATCATCTGACTTCTGTTTTCATTCCGCCGGTTCCTGAAAACACGAGAAACATCGGCAGGCTTCTTGAAATCATGCGCATTCTGAGATCTCCGGAAGGATGTCCGTGGGATAAAGAACAGGATCATAAAAGCCTGAAAAGCTGTCTGATTGAGGAGGCTTACGAAGTGGCAGATGCGATCGAACAGGAAGATTTCGAAAATCTTCAGGAAGAACTGGGAGATCTGCTGCTTCAGATTGTTTTTCATGCGCAGCTGGCAGAAGAAGAAGGACTTTTCACATTTGAAGATGTTGTGGAAGGTATTTCCCGGAAAATGATCAGACGTCATCCGCATGTGTTCGGTGATGTCAGCGCAGATACTTCAGAAGAAGTTCTGGCGAACTGGGACGAAATCAAGAAAACTGAAAAAGAACCTCAGTCGGTTTCTGGTGAAATGAAAGCAATTCCCAAAAGCTTTACTGCACTGATGGAAGCCCAGAAACTTCAGTCAAAGGCTTCGGGCCAGGGATTTGACTGGGATAATCCGCTGCCTTCACTGGAGAAAGTCCGCGAGGAAACGGATGAGGTGCTGGAAGAACTGAACAGAAAACCGGAAGATCCGGACAAGCTCAGAGATGAACTCGGGGATCTGCTTTTCGCAGCCGTAAACACTGCAAGGCTTTCAGGCCTGCAGGCGGAAGATGCGCTCAGACAGGCGAATGCCAAGTTCATACGGCGGTACTCACGGATGGAAGAACTGGCAGACCGGGAAAGCCGTGATTTTTCAGAACTGAATCTTGAAGAACAGGAAGATCTCTGGAAACAGGCCAAACAGGAAGAAAAAGAATAGCGGCCACCTTTTTTACAGTTTTATTGTTTTTTAAGGGAAGGTTGCCTATAATGTACAAAGTACCGGGGAAACCCGATCAATGAATTCGGAGGAAATATGAATAAAACTGAATTAATCGAATCAATTGCACAAAAGGCAGATATTCCGAAAAAAGATGCGGAAAAAGGACTGAATGCTTTTATTGAAACAGTTACAGAAGTTCTTGAAAAAGGAGACAAGCTGTCACTGGTAGGATTCGGGACATTTGAAGTCAGAGAAAGAGCAGAACGCACAGGGCTGAATCCGGCCACCAAACAGCCAATGCTCATTAAAGCATCCAAGGCTCCGGCATTTAAACCGGGGAAAGCCCTTAAAGAAGCTTTAAATAAATAATCAGGAACAGACACAGGACCGGGGTAAAACTTCGGTCTTTTTTGTTATACTGAAAGAAACTCCACAGGAGTAAAGGAGCAGCAATGCGGGTAGATAAATTTTTAAAAAATTCCCGGCTGATCAAAAGAAGGACTGTCGGCAAATCTGCCTGTGAAGGCGGACGTATTGACGTCAACGGAAGAGAAGCGAAACCGGGAACGAAGCTTAAAGTCGGAGATGTTCTGACGTTACGCTTTGGCGGCCGTGAGGAACGGGTGGAAGTGCTGGCACTGACTGAACACGTCACAAAAGACAGCGCTCAGGATATGTATCGGATTCTCGGAGAAAATGAATGAGCCGGGGAAGCGGAAACCGCAGCTTTAAATCGCGGTTTAATTCGATTCTTGTAGTCGCGGCGATTCTGATGATACCGGCTTTTGTTTATATTGGTAATTTTATCAAGATATTTACATTGCAGTCGGAGATATCAAGTCTGAAAACTCAGATAGAAACGACCAGGGATGAATCTTCGCAGCTTGACGATGATATTGCACAAATCGGCTCTCAATCGTATATTGAGAAAACAGCCCGCAAATATCTGGGACTGTATTATCCGAATGAAAAGATCGTAATACCTGTCGAAGCCAAAAAAACAGATACTCAGTCCTCAGGAACGCAGACAGACACATCAGCACAGAGCACAACACAGAGTACTGATCAGGGCACGGACCAGAGTACAACACAAAGTACGGATGAAAGTACGACCGATCAGAGCACCGCGGATCAGAGTACCGATCAGAGTGCAACGGACCAGGGCGCGGCAGATCAGAGTACTACTGATCAGAATACGGACCAGTCTGCTGCACAAACGGGAGAAACGCAGTAAAATGGATAACGAAAAAAAGAGAAAAGCAAATAATTATGCGGTAATTGACTTCGGTTCAAACTCGATCCGGATGCTGATTTTCAGAAGAGACAAGAAAGGCAATCTGTTTCAGGTGAACAGAAGCCTGAGATATACCCGTCTCGGACAGCATGTCGGAAAATCAGGGATGATCTGTGATGATGCCATGTCCAGAAATCTGGAAGCAGCAGATGAATTTGCAGGGATTGCCAGGGATTACGATGTCAGGGAAATCTATGCGTTCGGAACGAGCGCACTCAGAGATGCCGCTAATTCGCGCCAGTTTCTCGATCTGATCAAAGAACGCACCGGGATTGAAATAGATATCTTAAGCGGTGAACAGGAGGCTCAGTACGGATTTATAGGCGTTTCACAGTGTTTTAAAGGCTCTGTTCTTGTTTTTGATATTGGCGGCGGCAGTACCGAGCTCATTTACGGTAAAACGGAAATTAATGATATGATAAGCCTCAATCTCGGCTGCGTCCGTTCGACGGAGGATTATCTGCATCAGGATCCACCCAAAAAAGAAGAACTGGATGCGCTGTTCGACCATGCTTATGATACAATTCATACAGCGCTGTCAGGCTTTCATTTTAACCAGGAAGAATATAAACTGGTGGGGATCGGCGGGACAGTCACATCGCTGGCAACAATAGATCAGCAGCTGCTGATCTACGACTCTACAAAAGTCCATAACAGTGTCATTACGGAAAAAGAACTGGATGATATGATTGCCAATCTTGCTTCCAGGAATCTTGAGGAACGCCAGACGATTCCCGGACTCGAAGCTAAACGGGCAGATATTATTCTGGCAGGAGCAATTATTGTCAAAGCAGTTTTGAAAGCCACCGGACGGGATGCTTTTACCGTTTGTGATTACGATAATATGGAAGGTGCAGCCTGGACACGATATATCAGTCAGGGCCGGTAAACGGCGCGGCTGACAAGAAAGGCAGCATCTGTTTACAATGCTGATTTGCTTTTACAACAGGGGTTCCGTTTTACAAAAAATTACGCGGAATGAGAAAAATGTAAAAAACTTTGATCTAACCGTTGACTTTTGTCCGGGAACCCCGTATAATAACACTTGTCCCTGAGATGCGGGGATCATTAAAGACGCCGGAGTGGCGGAACTGGCAGACGCCCAGGACTTAAAATCCTGTGATCTTTATTGATCGTATCGGTTCGATCCCGATCTCCGGCACCAACAATTTTTGCTGGCTGATGGCCATCATAACATAACCTTATTGCGGAGTGGAGCAGCTTGGTAGCTCGTCGGGCTCATAACCCGGAGGCCGTAGGTTCAAATCCTGCCTCCGCAACCATTTTTATGGCGGCGTAGCTCAGATGGCTAGAGCATGCGGTTCATACCCGCAGTGTCAGCAGTTCGATTCTGTTCGCCGCTACCATTTCGGCCCCTTGGTCAAGCGGTTAAGACACCGCCCTTTCACGGCGGTAACGAGAGTTCAATTCTCTCAGGGGTCACCACTTTTTTCAGACGCTGCGTGCGATCTGAAAACCACTTTGTGTGGTCGCTTAGCTCAGCTGGGAGAGCACCTGCCTTACAAGCAGGGGGTCATAGGTTCGAGCCCTATAGCGACCACCATTTTTTTTATTTAAAAATTGATTAACTAAACTAAACTAAACTATTATTCATGTATAAACGATTGAAAGGCCGGCAGAAATGCTGCACACGATGAAACAGGAATTTGAACAGAGGGTATCGGAGACGATGCACGCTAACGCAATGACGCGTCCGGGTGATTCTGTTCTGATCGGAGTTTCCGGTGGAGCAGATTCGCTGGCCCTTCTTTGTTTTTTGAACAGCCATAAGCAGGAGCTCGGAATCAGTATTGGCTGTGCCCATCTGAATCACGGGATCAGGGAAGAAGCAGAACATGACTGTGAGACAGTGAAAAAGCTGTGCAGGAAACTGGATGTTCCTTTTTACAGCGGAAAAACCGATGTAGCCCTATACGCCCGGGAAACCTCTCTGACGCTGGAAGAAGCGGGGAGGGAGCTGCGATACCGCTATTTTGGAGTACTCTGCCGTCAGCACGGATTTAACCGTCTGGCGCTGGCTCACCATCTTGATGACCAGGCAGAAACGATTCTGTTCCGTCTGGCCCGGGGAACCGGGCTGAAGGGGGCCTGCGGAATTCTTCCGGTTACCCGGCATTCCGATATTACAATGATCAGACCGTTTCTTGATGTCAGAAAAAATGAAATCCTTGAATGGTTTAAGAACTGGCATATTGATTTCTGTGAGGACAGCACCAACGCGGATCTGTATTACAGCCGTAACCGGATTCGCAGTCAGGTTCTTCCGTCTCTGGAGGAAGCCTGCCCCGGTGCGGGGAGAAACATTGGCAGGTTTGCGGAAAATCTGCAGGATACCCGGGAACTGCTGGAAGAGGTGCTCGAGCCTGAAATCCGGAAATACATCCGTGTTGCTGAGGATGGCGTGTTGGTTGAGAAAGCTGCTTTCACGGATAAGTCCAGCATGACACGACTCAGGGGTTTTCGCGCTGAACTGCTGCGCACAGCCTGCAGAGAGGCAGGAATCAGGAAAGATCTGAGCAGACAGCATGTTCAAGCCATTCTGGACCTGTTTGAATCGGGAAAAGCCGGTGAAATCAGTCTGCCGCGTGGTTTTAAAGCCTATTCTGAATCAGGCAGATTTTCCATCAGACAGCCAGACGACAGGACGGCTCTGGAAACACTGGAGCTGGAAGTGCCTGAACAGTGGATGAACGGTTATTACAGGGAATATCAAAGCAATGGCGGTAAAATTATAGTATGTGATGACATTGGAGCTGCTGCTGCCGATCAGGAAGATTTTCGAAGGGAAGGAAGATCAAAAAAAGGGTGCAGAACAGTCGTTGATTATGATAATATAACTGATAGCCTTAATCTCAGATCCAGGCAATCCGGAGATTATATAAAGATCGATGGGGAAACCCGGAAAAAAAAGCTGTCACGCTTTTTTATTGATAAAAAGGTTCCCAGAACCAGGCGGGACAGAATTCCCCTTCTGGCGGACGGTCACGAGATTCTATGGATACCCGGCCTGTTTAAAAAAAGACAGACAGAAAAAACAGATCGGAAGTTGAATATTATACTAGAGGGATATGAATATGAATAATGATGCTATCAAAGAAGTTCTCCTGTCTGAAGAAGAACTCAATGACAAGGTAACAGAGCTTGCATCTGCGATCTCAGAAAAATATCAGGATCAGAATCCGCTGGTGATCAGCGTGCTTAACGGCAGTTTTATGTTCTGTGCAGATCTTCTCAAAAAGATGAATTTTCCGCTTGAACTGAATTTTATACAGGTATCCAGTTACGGAAACCAAACTGAAAGTTCCGGAGAAATTCAGATCAGCGGGAACAGAATTGATATGAAGGGCCGCAGGGTCATCATCATTGAAGACATCATTGATTCGGGCAATACACTGAAACAGCTTACCGAATATTTTGGAACGCTGGGGGCAGAATCAGTTGAAACATGTGTTCTGCTGGATAAACCGTCCCGTCGTGAAGTGGATATTAAACCCGATTATGTGGGTTTTGAAATAGAAGACAAATTTGTTGTCGGTTACGGGCTTGACTATGCCCAGTATTACAGAAATCTGCCGTATATCGGCGTGCTGGATGAAACACAATTGTAGCTTTCATGCAGTCCCGGTCGGCTTTTTGCTGATTTTATGAAAGGACTGAAAATTGAATAAATATCTGAAAATGATGGGATTCTATCTGCTGATCCTCATGATTATTATCGTGGCGGTTACATTTCTGAATCCGATGCAGGCTGAAACGACAACACTCAGCTATTCACAGCTTATCGAGCATCTTGATGCCAAGGATATCAAGGAGCTTGAAATCAACGAGTCGACCGTTACCGGAACACTCAACGATGGAAGCAAGTTTGAAGCCATCGCTCCGCAGTATGTGATCGATCAGCAGATCGCACAGTATATTGCAGCGTCTCCGGACATGAACGTTACCATCGCAAAACCAAATGATTCATGGTGGATCAGCATGATTCCGACTGCCATCCTCGTGGTCATCATGATCGTCTTTTTCATGATGTTCTCACAGCAGGCCGGCGGCGGCGGGAAAGTGATGAACTACGGCAAAAGCAAAGCCAAGATGACGACAGGCGGCGATAAGAAGGTAACATTTAAACAGGTTGCCGGCGCCGATGAAGAAAAACAGGAGCTTGCGGAAATTGTAGATTTCCTGAAAGCACCGGAACGGTACAACCGGCTCGGTGCCAGAATTCCGAAAGGTGTTCTGCTGGTAGGCCCTCCGGGGACAGGTAAAACACTCCTGGCCAGGGCTGTAGCCGGTGAAGCGGGCGTTCCTTTCTTCTTCATCTCCGGTTCGGATTTCGTCGAAATGTTTGTCGGTGTCGGTGCCAGCCGTGTGCGTGACCTTTTTGAAAATGCCAAGAAGAATTCACCCTGTATTATTTTCATTGATGAAATTGATGCAGTCGGCCGCCAGAGAGGCGCAGGCCTGGGCGGTGGACACGATGAACGCGAACAGACACTGAACCAGCTTCTGGTAGAAATGGATGGATTCGGAGCCAACGAAGGCGTTATTGTCGTCGCGGCAACCAACAGACCGGATATCCTGGATAATGCACTTCTGCGACCGGGTCGTTTTGACCGTCAGATTACAGTCGGTGTTCCGGATGTCAAGGGACGTAAAGAAATACTTGAAGTTTACAAGCAGGACAAACCGCTGGATTCATCAGTGGATCTTGGAACGATTGCCAAGGGAACACCCGGATTTACCGGTGCAGATCTTGAAAATCTGATGAACGAAGCTGCACTGCTCACTGCACGCAGACATAAAAAAGTCATCACCATGAGCGAGATCGAAGAAGCAATCAAACGGGTTATCGCCGGTCCTGAAAAGAAGAGCAGAGTCGTTGTTCCGGAAGATCAGGTTATTACCGCTTATCATGAAGCCGGACATGCCATTGTCATGGAATATCTCCACAGTGGTGATGAAGTCCATGAAATTTCGATTATTCCCCGGGGAATGGCAGCAGGCTATACGATTTCCCTGCCGATGGACGAAAGTCAGCACATGAGCCGCCACAAGCTTATGGATAAGATTGCAGGACTCCTCGGCGGACGTGCAGCGGAAAAGGTAGCACTGGATGATATCTGTACCGGTGCATCAAACGACATCGAACGCGCGACCAACATTGCCAAGAAAATGGTAACGGAATGGGGAATGAGTGATCACCTCGGACCGCTTGCCTATGGATCCAACAATGGCGGAGAAGTTTTCCTGGGACGCGATTTCGGTAAATCACGTGATTATTCAGAAGAAGTTGCAGCTGTAATTGACAAAGAAATCAGAAGCATTGTCGAAGATAGTTTTGAACGGGCTGTGGCGATTCTGAATGAAAAGAAAGATATTCTGATCAAGGTATCCGAAACACTGCTGAAGGTGAATACTATAAGCGGTGACGAATTCCGTGATCTTTATAATGAAGTAACAGTCATTGAACCGGAAGACATCAGCGATGCTGATGATAATGACACACCAACACCCGGAAAAGCTGATATCCCTGATAAGGACAGCTCCGGGAAAATAACCGGAAGGGCAATTGAAGCATAATGACAGAAGGATTGAAAGTCGGTCTTGAACTGACAAAAATGTACGAAGTGGAAAAAGCAGATACTGCACAAGTAGTCAAGAGCGGCGGACTCGCCGTTCTTGCCACACCTGTTTTACTCGCATGGATGGAACAGTCTGCATTTCTATTACCTGAGCTTTATCTGACCGATCAGCAGACGACAGTCGGGGTACAGGCAGATATCCGCCATATAGCACCGACCCCTGTAGGAATGAAAGTACGGGTCCATGTTGTTCTGACTGAAGTGACTGAAAAAGCCCTGGTTTATAAAACAGAAGCTTTTGACGACTGTCAGAAGGTTGCTGAAGGCGTACATACACGGGTCATCGTTGATAAAAAACAGTTTATGTCAAAAGTAATCCAGAAAAAAGATGCTGCAAAATAAGCTACTCCTCGTGATTGATGTCGGCAATACCAATTCGGAAATCGGTGTGTTTGACGGATCCAGATTACTGCAGTCCTGGCGGTTTATGACAAAAACGCCCAGGACTTCGGACGAATACGCGGTGGTAATCCGCGGATTCCTGCAGACTGAAAATATCGAGCCGGATGATATCGAAGACGTTATAATCGCTTCAGTGGTTCCGAATATCATGCATTCCCTGAATAACGGAATTAAGAAAACATTTGGAATCAAGCCCATTCAGGTCGGTCCCGGAATCAAGACGGGTATGCCGATCCTGCTTACCGACCCGGCGGAAGTCGGAGCTGACAGAATTATTGATTCTGTGGCTGCATTCAAACAGTATGGCGGTCCGGTGATCGTGATTGATTTCGGAACAGCAACGACCTATGATTATCTGGATGCCAACGGCGCAATGTGTGCAAAAGCAACCTGCCCGGGCATACAGATTTCAGCGGAAGCGCTTTTCAGAAATGCAGCACAGCTGCCGAACATTGCTATTGTCAAGCCGGATTCCATTCTTTCAAGAGATACGGTTTCCAGTATGCAGGCCGGACTGGTTTATGGTTATCTCGGGCAAGTCGAATACATTATAAAAAAGATGAAAGAAGAGATCGGACGCGATGATATCAAGGTCATTGCCACAGGCGGTTACGGCCGTATGTTTTTCGAAGAATCCGATCAAATCGATTATTATGATGCCAAGCTCCCGTTAAAGGGGCTGCGGTATATTTACGAAAAGAATCGTAAGCAGCCGGACAAAAAGCATGAAAACTGAAGATTTTTGCGGGAAACTAATACTCGCTCCAATGGCAGGTTATACAAACCTGCCATTTCGTTTACTATCCAGAGAATACGGTGCAGACATAACTGTCAGTGAAATGATCAGTGCCAAGGGTTTATACTATCTGGATAAAAAAACTGAAAAACTGATGGCAACAACTGATGTGGAGACTCCGTTTGGTATCCAGCTTTTCGGTTCTGATCCGGAAATACTTTCCGATGTTGCCGGTAAGCTCAGAATTCGAAATAATGATCCAGAAGATCCGGTACGATTTGATTTCATCGATTTTAATGCCGGTTGTCCGGCACCGAAAATTGTTAAAAACGGTGACGGCTCCGCACTGCTGACCCGCCCTTTGTTACTGGGGCAGTGTATTGAATCACTGGTGGAAGCATCAGACGTGCCGGTTACGGTGAAAATTCGAAAAGGCTTTAACAAAGGCGAGAACTTTTCAAAAACGCTCGCAGAGCTTTCGGAACGCGCTGGTGCCAGCGCTCTTGCCGTACACGGCAGAACCCGCGAAGAATATTATCAGGGTCATTCCGACTGGAATGCCGTTGCCGAAGCTGCAGCAGCTGTTGATATTCCTGTCATTTTATCCGGTGACATTCATAATCTGCAGGATGCAGAAAGAGCGCTGAAGACGGGTGTAAAAAGCCTGATGATCGGCAGGGCAGCCGTGGGTGACCCTGTTTTGTTCAGGCGTATAAAAAACGGACTGAAGAAGGAACAGGAAAATTGTTCTGATGATAATGTACAGGAACGGATTCGCGCAGCACTGCGGCATATTGAGCTGACAGAACAATATGACAACAGCAAGTACGCAATTATTGAGATGCGCAAACATCTTGCTGCTTACACAAAAGGTCTGCCTGATTCTTCTTCACTGCGAAATAAGATCTTTCATGTAACCACACCGGAGGATGCCTGCAATCTGTTTGCTGACTTTCTTTAAGCTGCGGACAAACCATTTATGCTAAACTAAAACTAATGTCAGTCGGAAAAAACAGAATTTATAACAGAGGTTTACGATGGATTTATCCGTAATTATAGTTAACTACAATACATATGACTATACAAAAGGCTGTATCGAATCTGTTCTGAGTGCAGAAGATTATTTGCGGGACGAACGCCTTGAATATGAAATTATCCTGGTTGACAATGCTTCCGCCGACGGGAGTATTGAATGGCTGGAACAGGAATATGCAGACGAATCACGTATTAAGATAATCCGGAACAGCGATAATTTCGGATTTTCTGTCGCTAATAATATTGGTATTAAAGAAGCGGTCGGGGCATATCTGCTTCTGCTTAACTCGGATACTGTAATTGCTCCTGATGCACTGGTCAAGACAATAGCTTTTATGGACAATCATCCGGAGTGCGGCGTGCTGGGCGCAAAAGTCAGTCTGGCCGATGGGAGTCTTGATCATGCCTGTAAAAGGAGTTTTCCAACCCCTTCTTCCGGTTTTTATCATTCCATGAAACTGGATAAGGCTTTCCCGGGAAATAAAACGTTCGGGGCTTACGATATGACCTGGATTGATCCGGACACGACCGCAGAAATAGATTGTACAACCGGGGCCTATATGTGTGTCTCCCGGGCAGCTTATGAGAAAACAGGCGGCCTGGACGAAGATTATTTCATGTATGGCGAGGATATTGACTGGTGCTATCGGATTAAGCAAAACGGATTCAAGATTATTTACTATCCTGACGTAAAAGTTACCCATTATAAAAAAGCCAGCTGGAATGCTAAAAAAGATAAAAAGGTCTTGGATGCTTTTTATGATTCCATGCTCATTTTTTATGACAAGCATTATCAGGGAAAATACAACTTTGTGACGAATACCATCGTACGGTCAGGAACCGGTATTCTTAAATCGTTTGCCTCATTCAGGAACAGTTTTAAATGATAAAATCACATCAGCATTTTTTCAATTTCATTCAGGTACTGCTCGATGGCCTTACAGTAGGTCTGTCGTTGCTGCTTGCCTACTGGATTCGTTTTTCCTCGCCCTTTTATCCTGACTGGGTGCGGGTTCTTAACGTTGAAGATTATCTGCGGCTGGCCGCGGTGATTATACCGGTTTATCTGATCCTGTACGCGATTTTCGGACTGTATAAGCCATTCCGGACACGAAGATTTTACCGTGAAGGTGAGCTGCTCTTCCTGGCTGATACCTCCGGTATCCTGTTCACTGTAAGCTGGCTGTTTCTGACGAAAAATATTTATTTTTCCCGGCTAATGCTCGGGTATTTCTATATCTTCACCATTCTCTTCACGATTGGTGAACGGTTTATGGTCAGATATATCCTGAAAAAACTTCGAAGTAAAGGCTACAATCTGCAGCATATTATGGTTGTGGGTGCAGGTGCCCTCGGACAGCAGTTTGCCAGAAAGGCAATGGAAGAGAAACAGCTCGGCTATCAGATAACAGGCTATGTGGATGATTACTATCCGAAAGAGGATAAAGATGGAATCCCGATCCTGGGTACAACGAGAGAGCTGGACAAAATTCTGGAAAAACACAGAGTTGATGAAGTAGTCATAGCTCTGCCCAATACCAGTCAGAAACGGATTAATGAAGTGATTGATATCTGTGAATTTCAGGGTATCAAAACCCAGGTTATTCCTGATTATTTTGCGTTAATCCAGGGATCCAGACCGTCTTTTGATGAACTTGATGGAATTCCGCTTATTAACACAAGGTATATTCCACTCGATAACCCATGGAAAAACGGATTAAAGCGTTTTTTTGATATTGTATTTTCTTTGCTGGTCCTGATTATTTTGTCACCGCTATTGCTGGTCACTGCAATTGGCGTCAAAGTCACATCGCCGGGTCCGGTTATTTATAAGCAGACGCGAATCGGACTGAACCGGAAAGAATTTGAAATCTATAAATTTCGCAGTATGCGTAACGATGTTCCTCAGGTTGGCGAACAGGGATGGACGACAGAAGATGATCCCAGAAAAACAAAATTCGGTACTTTTATCCGCAAAACATCTATAGATGAGCTGCCTCAATTCGTGAATGTTCTTAAAGGCGATATGAGTGTTGTTGGTCCCAGACCAGAACGCCCTTACTGGGTCAATCAGTTTAAAGAAGAAGTGCCGCATTACATGATTAAACATCATGTACGGCCGGGACTGACCGGACTGGCACAGGTGGAAGGCTGGAGAGGTGATACATCGATCGAGGAACGGATCAAAGCGGACATCCGCTATATCGAAAACTGGAGTCCATGGCTTGATATCAAGATCATGTTCAGAACACCGGCCGCGATGATGAAAACTTCGTACTAAAAACAGCTTGACAAAGCATCTCGTACCCCTTATACTAATAAAGCTGCTTCGAAACAGGCAGCGTCAATAAAACCGAATCGAACACGAAGACAAGGATGCCTTCCTCTGAATCCGAAACATGATACGTGCTTATCACCACGCTGCATTGCGCAGAGACTCATATAAGAGCAGATACGCAATCCAGCTGATGAAAGGCACAAAAAATGTTTCGGATTTTTAAAGTTATGTAATGATAAATATTTAACAAAGTTGTATAATAGGATTATCGGTTGAGACAGGACACAGTCCTGGAGCAGCGGCAGAGAAGTGAATGAAACCGGGAGGACTTGTTCGCACTTCACAGATGCCGGGACCTGCAAAACGGGTTCATAAAACTGCTTGACAAAACAAACCGGTCACAGTACAATATAAAAACAGTTGTTTACAGCGACTGGTCAGGAATTTGAAATAAATTTCAATTAAAT
>JBMNSG010000032.1:0-20034 GCA_050945075.1 Eubacteriaceae bacterium
GGAACTGATCACTTGCAGAGGCAAAAGATTGATCACCATCTGGAATTACACTGCTCTCAAACTGGAACTCGGCAACCACTCGGAATTCCTGGGATTGATCACCATCTGGAATTACACTGCTCTCAAACCCAAATCATAAAAATCACCGCAATTTTTACGAATTCAGTGTTTATTTTGCAGATAATTCCTTTATATTTCTTATAATCGTGATCAATAATGGTAATTCTTCTCTATTTAATTTATCATATTCTTGTTTGACAAACACTACTGATTTACATATTGTATTATCTGCAATATAACTCTTCTGGAATAACTGTACAAAAGCATTTCTTGGTTATAACCTTGAATACTGATAAAAGCTGCCTCGTTTTTCCCGATCACTTCGTACTTAACGGTTAAGTATTGCACTTTTAAAGGTAAGTAATTTCAACCTTACCTATATGACAGTGTTTCAATTCAGCCATACTCTGAAATTAATAAGAAAATTTGAATTATTTTTGTAAATTTTCCTTGTATTTTTTATAAATAATAATATAATTAAATCAATCTCAGAAGGATTGATCACCATCTGGAATTACACCGCAAGTTCAAATAACATTTTTTGTACCCGCCTTTATGGCTGCCCGTTGTAGGGCTTTTTTTATTTCCAAATTTAATATTCAAAAACCACTTTCATAGTTATCACACAGTCTCGTGATTTCTACTTCAGTGGTCCTATAATGAAACAACTACCTCTTCTTCACTTTCACCCATCCGTCTCCCAGCTCCTCACACGCCACACCGGTATAATCCGTCCTGGCTTCGGGATAGTCCCTTAATATTTCATCTCTGGTGATATAGTCAAAGTAATGCCCGGGCTGGCGTTCGCCGTTCAGGGAAATACGGGCGTACTCGCTTTCGGCGCCGCCTTTCCGTTCAATAATGTAAGTATCCTCCTGGTCGTAGGTCATGAAGATGCTGGTTTCACTGTAGTCTGCTTCACCGGGTGTTCCCGTGGCACTGCGGTAGATGGCGAATTTGCTGAGCTTTTCAAACCGGTGCAGCTCCTGCCTGCGGCGGCTTTCGTCGTACCGGGCCAGGTCTCCGGGATCGGATTCATCAAAAACGATATGACTGTGGGCGGGGCTCACGGCAAAGGTATAGTATTCAGGTGTATAAGCGGATTTTTCCGGCGTCCTGTAATCCTCGGTCTGACAGCCTGCTGATGCAGGGGCGCACTGGCTGGCTGTGCCTGTATCTGCGGCACTGGCGGAATGGTCCGGAGCAAAAGCGCATAAACGGGAGCGGTCGCTGCTGTCGGCATAATAAGAAAGGGCGTCTTCGATAAAACGTCCGTCAAAGGCCTGGTCCTCCACGGAAAAGAAATTAAGCTGGACCGCACTGCTGTCCGGATTCCCCGGTTCCGGCAATGCATCGGCCGGAATTTCCCCATTGTCCCTGCCAGCCTGGATAAGCCTGAACAGCACTTTCCGGCGGTGGCTGGCACTGCCTATATTCACGACAAAATAGCAGTTGTCCTTCGTCTGCTTCCGGAGCCCGGGATCTGCATCCAGATCATGGGGGCTGTACATGGTCATGGTCTTGATGGTCTGCTGGATCAGCGAAAACTGGCTGGAAAGCTCATCGCGGATGCGGGCGCCATGCTCCATGGCTTCTTCCTCGGAGTCGTATGCTTTAAGCGAAATATGAACTGGCCGGGGGGAACCGTCCGGTTCCAGATTGGTATATAAAAATATGGCGTAATAAAATTCGTATTCTTTCACAGGACGCTCCTTTCCCTTCGTTCCGATCTTACCAGACGCCTGACAGAGACGCACTCTTTGTCTTCTATCATACTGCCAACGTCTTCGAAATACCCGGATCAGGATAAATTTTCTTTAACAGCCTTCCGTTCGGTTTACGAATCGGCCCATTCGGGATAAAGTAGACAGTATGAAAAAAATCAGAATAACAAGCGTCTGGATCCTGATCCTGCTCATGCTTGTCCTTATGCTTACGGGATGCAATCCCGAATCAGGACGCACGGAACAATCCAGTGTCGTCAAACAGAATACAGACACCCAGGCCGATGGTGACAAATATACGGTCGATGCCCAGCTGTGCGCTTCTATCACCGGCCAGTTCCAGAACAACAGCGGTGACAAAGTATATTTCGGACCGGTGCAGACCACCGGACGCGGAAGCTTCCAGATGATGGCGTCGGATACCCCGGACGGGCTGCAGGCGGACTACGCCGTACGCCTCATTACCCTGGATTCGAGCGAAGTCCAAATCCAGCTGGAGAACATCTCCGGAACTGATCCTTTCTCTGAAGATACCCTGGTAATCACCTCCGGAAAACCCGGCAGCAGCGAGATCACCTTCCGGGACGTCACCTGGACAAAGGTTTCGGATGATGCGATATACAGCTGAGGCTGTGAATCAGATGCAATGCAGAATCCGGCGGGATAACTGCAGACGGCGGAGAATAGAATTTCTGTTTCAAAAAACAAAGCAGCCGAATACGGAATTTTCTTCCGTATCCGGCTGCTTTTATACCATATGCTGCATCTGTCCCGGCGGCCGGGTTTCCGGTGCCGGATTGACATGGACCATGCAGTGCTTGACATCTTCGAAATTATTTTCGATGGCGTGATGCACAGCTTCCGCTATGGCATGTGTTTCATTGAGGGTCTTGGTGCCGTCTGCTTCAATTTCCACATCCACATACATGCGCGATCCGAACAGCCGTGTCTTGAGGCTGTCCAGCCCCATCACCCCGTCCTGATCCAGAATCACCTGGGTGACATTGGCCTGGGTCACAGGATCACAGGCTTTATCGACCATCTTGTCCAGCGCATCCTTGAATACATCCCAGGCGGCTTTGACGATAAAGACGCAGATGACCACACTGGCGATGGGATCGAAGATCGGAAAGCCCATTTCAGCTGCCAGAATCCCGGCAAAGGCCCCGATTGACGAGAGCGCATCCGAACGATGATGCCAGGCATCCGCCATAAGCGCGCCGGAATTGATTTCTTTGGCTGCAGCGCGGGTGTACCAGTACATCCACTCCTTGACGCCAATGGAAACAGCGGCCACGACCAATGCAAAAACACTGGGAATCGCCAGCTGATCAAAGTTTCCGGCCAGAATTTTGGTAATGCCCACATAGCCGATGCCGATCCCGGTGAGGAACAGGAAAACGGCCAGGATAATCGAAGCCACGCTTTCCATTCGTTCATGCCCGTAAGGATGATCCTTGTCCGCTTCTTTTCCGGCCATTTTCACGCCGGCCATCACGACAAAGGTACTCAGTACATCCGACAGCGAGTGGACCGCATCAGAAATAAGGGCTCCGGAATTCCCGATAACTCCGGCTGCAAATTTCAGCGCCGAAAGTCCGACATTCCCTGCAATAGTCACTTTGGATACATGCATGGCCACTTTCTGGTTTTCTGCCGTTTTGTCCCGTTTGATCTGCATCGAATCGCCGGGCGGCCCGGATTGTTCGACTTGCGTATCAATGTTCATGTTAGATTCCTTTCCATAATATGCAAATAGCGGCTCATTGTATTAATAAGCCGCTTTTTTTATACGTGTTTAATAATATATTATACAGAAGTGAAAACACCTTGTAAAGTCGGAACTGTGCTGTTGGAGCTTGTACTGTTGGAGCTTGTGCTGTTGGAGCTGTGCTGTCGGAACTATGCTGCCGGAACTATGCTGCCGGCACTGTGCAGAAACGGCGGAAAAGACATCAGCCGGACCCTGATCTGTTTTCAATGAATTACATTTTATTGAATTAATTTTCAGTCAGGGTTTGACAAAGCTCAAATCTGCTTGTATACTGTATTTATTAAATGCAATGAGGCATCCGATCCTGGTGATCGGATGCCTTTTTTCGTTTAATTCTATGAATTCGACAGATGAAAATCTGAGAATGGATTGATTGTATTCAATACCGGTTCTGTCTATCAGAATCGGAACGTCTCTGGATCGGAGGAAGGAAAATGGCTGTCAGTGTAGCAATCGTCGATGACAATCCGGCTGTACGGATGGATCTTCGCCAGCTCTTTTCCGAATGGCAGTACAATGTAGTCGGTGAAGCCGCGGAAGGCTTTGGCGCTATTGAACTCTGCCGCAGGCAGCACCCGGATGTGGTGCTGCTCGATCTGAAGATGCCGCTGCTTGACGGCTTGTCGGCAGCGAAAATTATACGAAGGGAAAATCTGGCGGAAGCCGTCTTTATTCTGACCGCTTACAGTGATGCCAGAATGATCGAACAAGCCAGAGACCTGGATATCGCAGGCTATCTGACCAAACCCTTCAGTGCCAGGACACTGCGCCCGAGCTTTGAAATCGCGCTGGCCAACAGCCGCCGCCTGAAAGAAGCGAAGACCGAAAAGCAGGAAGCCTTTGAACAGCTGGAACGGCGCAAGCTCATCGAGCGGGCCAAGGGCTGCCTGATGCAGTACCGGGATATGACCGAACAGGAAGCCTTCGAAACCATCCGCAGCATAAGCCGCGGGAAACAGCTTTCGATGAAACGGGTCGCGGAAATCCTGCTTACCCGCTATACCAGCTGAACCCTGACAGCTGTCGTCTGACAGAAACGGGTTGAACTGCAGCGGAACCGAACACGAATTGACCTGCATGTGCAGCGGCTCCAAACAGCGCATTAACCTGCATGTGCAGCGGCTCTGAGAAAGAAAGAATTTTGAAACAGCAGCAGAATATCGCCCGCAGGCTCACCCAGATTTGCGGACGCTATACCAATCTTACCGAAACGGAGATCCGGGAGCTGGTTCCTATCGCGGAATCACTTCCTGTGATTGCCAATCTGGTGGAGGCAGATGTATTCATAGACTGCATGACGGATCTTCCGGAAACGGCGGTCGTTGCGGCAGAAGCCTCACCTGAAAATGTACCATCCAGCTACCGCGGTTCGGTTCTGGGCATGTATGCACTGGCGGAAAACGAGCCGGCGGTGCTCAAATCCCTCATGCTCTCGGTCCCGACCAGGCAGATGAAGGCTGTGACCCAGGAAAATGCAGAGGTGCTCCAGAGTGTCGAACCAATCTGGCACGACGGACACAGCATCGGCGTGCTGATTATCGAAAAGCGGCTTCCCCCCGAGGCGCTCATGCTGAAATCAGAAGCCCTGAACGAGCTGCATCACCGGGTTAAAAACAACCTTCAGACTATCGCCAGCATCATCAGCATCCAGGCCCGCAGCTGCGGAAACCCGGAAGCCCAGTCGATTCTGGAGGAATCCATAAGCCGGATCATGGCGGTTTCATCGGCGCACGAGCTGATCCTGAATCGCAGTGACGACTGTGTAGGCCTGAAAGACCTTGCGGAAGACATCGGCCGTAATATCATGACCGTGGCCGCCAGGCCGGACCGCGAATTTCACCTGAACGTTTCCGGGGAAAATATGACGGTTTCCTCGGGGACTGCAGGTGAAGTCGGAATGGTGCTTCACGAAGCGCTGATGAATTCGCTCAAATATGCCTTCGAAGCACTGCCGGGCGGAGAGATCAATATCGAGATCCGGGATGCCGGCGGCTATCCGGAAATCCGCGTGTCGGATAACGGCTGCGGCTTTGATGTGCCGGAGCGTGCAGAAAGCGGCCTTGGACTGTCGCTGATGCAGAAAATCGTGAGCGACCAGCTGCTGGGCAGCTTCCGGATCCGTTCGGATCAGGCAGATGGAACAGAAATCCGTTTTACCGTAAGAAAATAAACAAAAACAGTATATTCGCCGGGCGGCGCAGTCCGGTTAAGATGACGAAATCTGAATTCCCGTTCGGATTTCGTCTTTTTTTGTTCCGGAATCACAAAGAGGAGAAACATCATGAAACTGAAAACAACACTTCTGGGCAGAACCTGGCAGTTCGACTCGCTCCGGGAGGTCATGAGCAAGGCCAACGAAGAGAAATCCGGCGACCGTCTGGCCGGTATCGCCGCCGGAAGCCAGGCGGAGCGGGTGGCAGCCCGGATCATTCTGGCAGATACCACACTGCAGGAGATTCGCAGCGAGCCGGCAGTTCCCTACGAATCGGACGAGGTCACCCGCATCATTGAGGACGATCTGGACGAAGAATCCTTTAACCGGGTCGCAGGCATGACTGTTTCCGAATTCCGGGAATATCTGCTGGACGAACGGACAGACACCGCGGCACTTCGTCATATTTCCCGGGGAATTACACCGGAGATCGCAGCAGCGGTCACCAAGCTCATGGGCAATCTGGATCTGATCCAGACCGCCTCTAAAATCGTCAACACCGCCTGCTGCAACACCATCATCGGGCTGCCGGGGACCTTCTCCTCACGGCTGCAGCCCAATCATCCGTCTGACGATCTGGACGGGATCCGCGCTTCCGTTTACGAAGGACTCAGCTACGGCTGTGGCGACGCCGTCATCGGCCTCAATCCGGTCATCGACTCGCCGGAAAGCGTGAGCAGCATTCTGCACCTCTTTGATGAGATCAAGAACAGGCTCCAGGTGCCGACGCAGACCTGCGTGCTGGCGCATATCATTACCCAGATGAAAGCCATCCGCGCCGGGGCCCCCGCGGATCTGATGTTTCAGTCGCTGTCGGGCAGCCAGAAGGGCAACGAAGCCTTTGGCATCAGCAAGGCCATTCTTGACGAAGGCTACGCCGTGATCGGCGAATACGGGACATCGTCCGGACCCAACAAAATGTATTTCGAAACCGGACAGGGCTCGGAGCTCTCCGCCGATGCGCATTTCGGCAACGATCAGCTGGTGATGGAAGCCCGCTGCTACGGACTGGCCCGCCACTACCGCCCCTTCCTGGTCAACACGGTGGTCGGCTTTATCGGCCCTGAATATTTATACGACAGCAAGCAGGTGATCCGCGCCGGGCTCGAGGATCACTTTATGGGCAAGCTCCTGGGGCTGCCTATGGGCGTGGACGTCTGCTATACCAACCACACCAAAGCGGATCAGAACGACATGGACAATCTGGCGGTGCTGCTTGGCGCTGCCGGCTGCAACTACATTATGGGGGTTCCCCACGCGGATGATGTCATGCTCAATTATCAGAGCACCAGCTTTCACGATGCCGCGGCCGTACGCAGCCTGCTCCACAAACGGCCGATCCGGGCTTTTGACGAATGGCTGGAGCGCATGGGTCTTTACGAGGACGGCCGCATTACCAGCCGTTTCGGGAATCCTGCCGTGCTGGCTGATGCCGCCGATGAAGCCGGCAGGCTCATTAAAAACCGGCAGGTTGATTACGAAATCGCTCTGGAAAGCCGTTTGAAACGGCTGCCCGGAATCGAAACAGCGAAAGAAACAAATATAGAAACAAAAATAGAAACAAAGAAAGAAACAAGGAAAGAAACAACGAAAGAAACAAGGAAAGGCAAACAGAAAGGAGAACGGCCATGTATGCGGACGCAGAGGATCTCCTGACAGAGAAGCTGAAAAAATTACAGGCAGGAAAATTACAGCCGGCATCTTCCCCCGGACAGCTGGAATTTGAAAGTCTGGCCGCAAAAACCAGTGCCCGCCTGGGTGTCGGCCATGCCGGGACCCGTTACCGGACCGCCACTATGCTGGCCTTTCAGGCGGACCATGCAGCGGCTGTGGATGCGGTGACCTCCGAGGTTCCGGATTCCTTTATCCGCGACAACGATCTGGTAGCGGTTCAGACGCAGTGCTCCGGCAAAGAGATGTACATTACCCGCCCGGACCTGGGCAAGCGCCTGTGCCGGGACAGCATTCAGACAGTGAATGACTGCTGCCGGCGGCATCCGGACATCCAGATTATCATCGGCGACGGGCTGTCCGCAGCCGCGGTACAGACCAATGCGGTGCCGGTCATGGAAATGGTGACCGAAAATGCCAGACGCCTGGGACTCACCGTAGGGACACCGGTTTTTGTCCACTATGCCCGGGTCGCAGTGCTGAACGAGATTGGCCGCATTACCGGGGCTGATGTCGTGGTGCACCTGATAGGCGAGCGCCCGGGACTGGCGACAGACAAGAGCCTGTCCGCCTATGTAAGCTACCGCCCCGACATCGGCACACCGGAGTCGCACTGGAACTGTGTCTCCAATATTCATGACCGCGGCACCCCGCCGGTGAAAGCAGCGGCGATGATCCTGGAGCTGGCGGAGCAGATGATGATCCAGAAGACCAGCGGCACGGCACTGACGCTGCCGTCGGAAACAAACTCACGGCTGCTGCCGGTACAGGATGCGGAGCCGGTCCCTGAAGAGCAGAAACAAATAACTTCATCTATTACCGGATGACCGGTCATAGAAATGGCAATCATAACAAGCCCTGGCATATGGAACATCAGCCGGTCCTGTCACGACCAAGCATATAGAACATTGACTGGTCCTGTCACAACCAATCATATAGAACATTGACCGGTCCTGTCACAATCAAGCATATAAAACAAAGGAGAAAGAAATGGCAAACACAAACAGTACAGCCGCAATGGGCGGCGTGAAAGTCGGGCCCAAGGCAAAATCTGCCGAGCCCGCTCTGGCAAGAAGTCTTGGATTAAAGGAAGCCATCACCATGACCATCGGCACGGTGGTCGGTGTCGGGCTGTTTACCGTAGGCTCTGCGGAAATAGGTGTAATGGGGAAATTTATATTCGTCGCTACCCTGATTTCCCTGCTTATTTCCATCTGGCCGGTGCTTCTGTATTCTGAAATGGGGGCAGCTCTCCCCTGTGCCGGCGGCACCTACAATTACGCCAAGCGCGGCATCAACCGTATTTTTGCCAACATGGCAGGCTGGAATTATATTATCGCGGTTGTCGCTATCTGTTCGGGCGAATCGCTGGCTTTTGCCAACTACTTCTCGATCCTGCTGGAATCCTTCGGGGTTGCTGTAACGGTCGATCCCCGGATTATCGCCTGTATTCTCGTGGGCGCCTTTATCATCCTGAACTACCGCGGCATTAAAGTAGCAGGAAAATGGCAGGACATTTTCATGTTCTTCTTCTGGGGCTGCTCGCTGGTCTGGTTTATCATGATGGCCCCGCACATTAACCTGAGCTTTTTCGGTGCAGGCTACGGCAGCATCCCGGCAGGTCCGCAGTTCCTGTATATCCTGGGTCTGGTCTGGTGGTGTTATACCGGATTTGAAACCGCCGTTTCCATGGGTGCTGAAATCAAATACCCGCAGGTAGTCATTCCGAAAGCCCTGAAAATCGCTCTGTTCCTGATCTTTGCAGTCACCGCGATCTTCCAGTGGTTCCTGGTGGGACTGGTTCCGCCAGCATTCTATTCACAGCTGGTTACGGCTGTCGCGCCTTACGCGGACGGTCTGAAAATGGCAGGCCTGATCGGCGCTCCGATCATTATCCTGTGTATCGCCATTGCCTTTGGCGGCGACCTTTCGACGATTAACCCCGGCATCGCTGCCCCTGCCCGCTACATCTACACCATGGCAGAAGACCATGCCCTGCCGTCCTTCCTGGCTTCCACGCATAAGAAATACAAGAGCCCGGACAAGGCCATCCTGCTGGTCGGAATTATTAACATCCTGCTTATCGCAACCAACTCGATTAACTTTATCGCCTCTGTTTCACTGTTCAGCCTGCTGCTCTGCTATATGATCGGCTGCCTGGCTTATGTGGGACTGAAGAAACGTGAACCGGATATGGACCGTCCCTACAAAGCACCTGCCGGTGTCTTCGGTGCATGGCTCACCATTGTGATCTATGCTGTTATGATGACCCAGGTGGATACCAGTGCCCTGATCACAGGAGTCATTATCACGGTCTGCGCCATCATCACCTATTTCCTGTATACCAGAAAGCATGCCGCGCCCATCCCGCCAATTGCCGAAGAAATCGGTGAAGTCGAAATCCCGTCCGCCGGTGAACTCACTTCCATCAACAAGGAATACAAGATCTGGAAGATCTTCGCCAGCGTTGCTTCTGTAGTGGCTGTGCTGCTGTACGTCATTCCGCTGTTCGTGTGACGGAAGCTGGCAGACAGCTTCAAATCTTATTAAGACATACTCTGAACAATTGTTCCTTTCTATACGAGAGACCGCATATGCGGTCTCTTTTTTCTCCAGCATAGATTGACACCATATATGACACCATATATGATAATAACATGAGCCGATCAAAACGGTTTATATCGAGATGGTACGGGAAGCGATTGAGGAGGAATCGATAGATGAAAACCATTGATTATTATTTGGAATTGCCTTATCGCCTGGAAATCGTTCCCGATGCAAAAGAAGGCGGTTATGTTGCCAGGTATCCTGAACTTCCGGGTTGTATTACTGTTGGCGATTCTGTAGAAAAGGCCGCTGAAAATGCATTGGATGCTAAAAAAGAATGGCTGACGGCTGCACTTGAGGATCATATTTCCATCACTGAACCAGTATCACTCGATGATTATTCCGGCCAGTTCAAGCTGCGCATTCCCAAAAGTCTGCATAGGTCATTATCTGAGCATTCAAAAGCAGAGGGAATCAGTATGAATCAATACTGCCTTTACCTGCTTTCTAAAAATGATGCACTGGAGAAGATCTGATTTCATACTGCAGGCACAATCTCAACAGACAGCCCCGGCAGCAAAGGAGTCCGCACAAGCGGTCTCTTTTTTATTATACGTTTGTTATAATTTCTCTCCAGTATTACGGTATATCCGCGGCTTTCCACGGAATATACTTGTATTACCATGAAAATACAAAAAGCAAAATCAATAAAAAGCAGAATACTGAAAGGAGCCGGCTCCGGCAGTAAATCCGGTTCCGGCGGCGGCCGTTCTTCAGATTCCGTATTTTACCGCAATCTGTTCCGCCTGGTGCTGCCTATCGCCTTCCAGAATCTGATGTCGTCGGCTGTGAGCGTATGCGATGCGCTGATGCTGGGGATGCTGGACCAGAATTCTCTGTCCGCGGTTTCGCTGGCGGCCCAGATCCAGTTTGTGCTGAGCCTCTTTTATGCAGCGCTCACCATCGGCTGTACGATTCTCTCTGCGCAATACTGGGGACGGCATGACAAACGCTCGGTCGAAAAAATACTGGCTATTGTCCTGAGGCTGTCGATGGCGATTTCCTTCGTCTTTTTCCTGGCGGCTATGTTTATTCCGGGACTGCTCATGAGCATTTTCACGTCAGATGCGGCACTAGTGGATGCGGGAAGCATCTACCTGCGGGTCGTAAGCTGGTCCTATCTGCTCATGGGCTTTTCACAGATCTACCTGTGCATCATGAAAAACAGCGAACGTACGGGCGTGGGCACCATCATCAGCGCGACCTCAATGGGGCTGAACATCGGCCTGAACGCCCTGCTCATTTTCGGTCTGGCCGGTTTTCCGCAGATGGGTATCGTGGGTGCAGCGGTGGCAACCGTCATCAGCCGGCTCGTTGAAGTCCTCTGGGTCCTGTACGAAAATCATGACACGCGGCGCGTTCATGTGCACCTGGATATGATTCTGCATCCGGATCCGGCACTGCGCCGGGATTACCTGCACTACACCATGCCGGTCCTGGCCAACGAACTGGTCTGGGGCTGCGGATTCACCATGTATTCAGTCATTATGGGGCACCTGGGCTCGGATGCCGTGGCCGCCAATTCTATTGCCAACATGGTCAAAAATCTGGCAGCCTGCCTGTGTCTCGGAATCGGGACCGGGGCCGGTATCATCGTTGGCAACGAGCTGGGCCGGGGTGCGATTGAAACCGCCAGACGCTACGGCAGAAAACTGGTCATCCTGTCTGTGATCACGGGCGCGCTCTCCGGGGCTGTGATGATGGCATTGTCCCCGCTTCTGTCTGCCTTTACGGGAAATCTCTCTGTGGATTCCCGCAGCTACCTGAACCTGATGCTGTGGATCTGCTCCGTCAATCTGATCGGAAAAGCAGTTAACTCCACCACAGTCGCCGGGATTTTCTGCGCCGGGGGCGATACCCGCTTCGGTTTCCTGGCTGATGCCATTACCATGTGGGTGATTGAAGTCCCGCTGGGCCTGCTGGCTGCATTTGTCTGGAAACTGCCTGTTCCTGTGGTTTATCTGATTCTGAATATGGACGAATTTGTCAAAATCCCCGCTGTCTGGATCCACTACCGCAAGTACGGCTGGCTGAAAAACCTGACGCGAAACGACATCCGGAAGGAGCAGGAAATCCGGAAGGAGCAGGAAACGCGGTCGGAGCTGTAAACAGGCAAGCCCGGAAAGCAAAAAACGAAAACAGTAAATCAAACAGATAATCTGAAACAGAAAGCCTGGAACAGCAAACCCGAAACAGAAAACCTGGAATTTAAAAGCCCGAAAACAAAATGGACCGGCTCCGGAAAATCCGGAACTGGTCCTGTAAAGGGGGGTTATTCAAATAGCTCAACGCGAATGGCGCTGATGTATTTTTCAAAATTTTCGATATTGATGTGACCGGTTATCTTTTCCTGGGCATTGAGCATCCCGCAGACCATCGCAGTCTTAAGGACATCGGCATCGTCCAGATGCTTGTCCAGTGCATAAGCCAGTCCGGCAATCGTAGAATCCCCGGAGCCTACCGGGTTTACGACATCAATTTTCGGGATCGAAACCTTGTAGAAGCGGTCCTGATGTCTGGCAAAGGCGCCATTGGCACCCAGTGAAACCACAATCCATTCCACGCCGTCAAATACGGGATCGTTCAAGCGGGCTTTTAACGCGCCCATGTCTGTTTCATCTACCGCAATGCCAAGCAGATCGCTTATCTCTTCGGTATTGGGTTTGATGAGCAGCGGTTTTACCGGATTATCCAGTGCCGCCTTCAGGCTTTCGCCGGAGGTATCCAGCAGCACGCCCACGTTCCGGCGCCCGGCCTGTTCGATAAGGCGGCTGTAGAAATCCTTGGGGATCCCGCGCGGCAGGCTTCCGGACATGGTGACCAGATCCGCTTTTCCAAGCAATTCTTCGAAGCTGTCGATAAAGCGGTCCGTTTCCTCTTCGCTGATTTCAGGTCCGGCTTCCAGAATCTCCGTCTGCTTTCCTTCATGCAGAATGGCGATACAGTCACGGGTTTCTCCGTCGATGGGTGTAAATTCGTTGTCGATTCCCTCTCCGGTCAGCTGGTCTGCAATAAAGGCGCCGTGATGTCCGCCCAGCACCCCGGCTGCGATAACCGGTGCGCCCAGTTCATGGAGGACCCGCGTGACATTGAGTCCCTTTCCGCCGGCGGTTTTGGAGACGACCGGCGCCCGGTTTACGGTGTCGATCTTCAGTGTTTCCAGCGGATAGGAGATGTCAATCGAAGGGTTCATGGTGACGGTGATGATCATCGTGTACCCCCGTTTTTACGCCGTAGCTTCAGTCCGGGCAGGCGCAGTATATGCTTCTTCCCCGTCCAGATAGGTGGCTTCCAGCTTCAGATCAGGTGTAGTAACCAGGAAATCGGCGGGTCTTCCCAGACGGATCGAACCGCATATATCGGCGATTCCGTTGGCTTGAGCTGCCGTTTCAGACGCCATTTTTACAGCATCGGCCGCAGAAGCGATTCCCCAGTCCACTACATTTTTAACGGCATCTATCAGCTTCAGGATGCTGCCGGCAAGGCTCCCGCCGTCCACGAGTCTTGCAGTCCCGCCGCCTACAATAACCGGGAATTCTCCCAGTGTGTAATTGCCGTCCGGCATGCCGCCGGCTCTCATACAGTCGCTGATCAGAACCATGTGGTCCGGGCCTTTGGCATTGTACAGGGTGCGGATGGCTGCCGGATGGACATGATGGCCGTCGCAGATAATTTCTGCATAAGCATCATCCGAAGTCATGGCCGCGCCGACCATGCCCGGTTCCCGGTGGTTGAGTCCGCTCATGCCGTTGTAGGTATGAACGAACAGTGTCGCGCCGGCATCAACCGCGTCCCTGGCCTGTTCGAAGCTGGCATCGCTGTGACCCAGCGCCACCTTCACGCCTCTGCGGTCCATTTCCGCAATAAACGGAAGCACGCCGTCACGTTCCGGTGCAATGGCGATCTTGGTGATCAGCCCGTTGGCCGCGCTCTGCCATTCGTCAAACTGTTCGACTGTCGGGTCCAGGAAGTATTTCGGGTTCTGGGCCCCTTTATGTTTTTCTGTGAAGCACGGGCCTTCGAAGAAAATCCCTTCGACTTTGGCGCCTTCACAGTCGTCTGCATATTCGGAAACCACTTCTGCAGCCTTTTCGAGTTCGCTGCTGCCTGATGTCAGGGTGGTGGCCAGGAAAGATGTCACGCCGCAGGATAACAATCCTCTGGAGATTTCTTTGAGGCCTTCCGGATCCGCATCCATAAAGTCGTGGTTGAGGAAACCGTGAATATGCGTTTCCACCAGACCGGGCAGGATCCACTGTCCTGAATAATCTTTAATTTCCGCACCTTCTGCCGGAGCTGTTTTGGACCAGCCGCCGAAGAAACCGTCTTTAATTTCCAGCCAGCCGCCGTCCTTTACGCCGTTGGGCATGAAGAATTTATCTGCTTTTATATAATATGTAGCCATTTTCACCTCGATCTGATGATCCTGTAAAAAACATGCCGGACCGCCTGCCGGACGGGCTCAGGCCGATGATGTGCCTGTCCGTTCCGGTTTCCGATCCGGCAAACCAGCTGTATCGCCGGAGATGTTTATTCTGCGTACTCGTGGATGATAACGCCTTTGACAACACGGTTAACCGTGCCGGTCGGTGACGGTGTATCCGGTGTGTTGCCGACCTTAATGGAAGTAAGCAGCGCAACAGTCTGTGCAACCATGACGAAGGGCAGTGCCAGGTAGCCTTCCGGCAGGATTTCTGCACCGGTGGCAAAGGTGAACTGGTCGCCTTCGAAGGAGAGACTGTCATTGGGCTGTGAGATGGAGAGGATATTTCTTGCGATATCGTCCCCGTGCATTTCATTCAGGATGTCGATGTCGTACTGGCGGGTGTAGTCGTCGTTGCTTGTGAAGACAAATACCAGTGTATCCTGATCGAGGAAGGATTTGGGGCCGTGTCTGAATCCCATGGATGAATCAAAGACTGTAGCAATCTTGCCGGCTGTCAGCTCCAGTACCTTGAGCTGTGCTTCACGGGTCAGGCCTGAAAGACTGCCGGAACCCAGGTATACAATGCGGTCAAACGGAAGATCTACGATCTGCTGCAGGTCGCCTTCTCTGGCGATCACTTCATGACCCATTGTCTGCATGGTGTCCACATATTTTTTCTTGGTTGCATCATCCGCTGCTGCATCAAAAATGAGCAGTACAGAGAGACTCATGGTCGAGTAGCTGCCTGTCATGGCAAAGCCCTGGTCATTGGCGCCGGCTGGCATAAGCAGCAGGAACATGTTGTCATGTTCTTTTGTCATTTTAGCCAGCGTGCCTTCCGGTGCACAGGTCACAGCCAGATGACGGATGTTTTTGCATACCTTGTTGGCAGCTTCTACTGCAGCCATGCTTTCCGGGCTGTTGCCGCTGCGGGCAAAGGAAACCAGGAGAGTCGGATCGTCCGGATGCAGGTAATCGAGCGGCGCTGCCACAATATCGGTGGAAGGCAGGCTTTCGAAAATATATTTCTTTGTGTCTCCGGTGCGGTTCAGATGCGGTACTACAGTGTCTCCTGCATAAGCGGAGGTACCGCCGCCGGTGAAGACTACGCGGATCGGTCCTTCAGTTTCTGCAGCAAAATCATCCAGGAACTGATTGAGCTCGTCCTTGTGATTCATGTAGATCTCATAGGTTTCTTCCCATAATTCCGGCTGCTGTTTGATTTCACGTGTTGTAATATCCGCGCCTTTTGCTTTTAATGCTTCCTCGGTTAAGTTAAACATCTTCGTCCCTTCTTAATTCCCCTCGTGCACCACCTTATACCGGAACTGGTCGGCCCGGGCCACACTGAGTGTAAATTCAATGATTTCATTTTTATCATTGTAGGTTGTACGGACAAGATTGAGGACAGGAGCGCTTTTGGGTACTTCCAGCAGTCTGGCATCTTTTTCAGATGCGATACTGGCTGAGAATTCTTCTTCGATCAGCTTGATAATCTCTTCGAAGTCTGCGGAAAACACTTCGTAAAGCGGTTTCTTCTGGAGCTCCTCCAGAGTGAGCGGCATGAATTTCCGAAACGGCAGATACGAATTTTCCACCATCATCGGCATTTCATCCGCGAGACGCAGACGCCTGAGTTCAAACAGCTTGTCGCCGATATAGACGTTCATGTGCTTGGCCAGATATTTGTTGGCCTCGATCACCTTGAAGTCCAGGATCTCGGTTCTGGGCACTTTGCCCATCTCCCTCATCTGATCGGTAAAGCTGTAGCAGACGGCCAGATCCGTCGCCTGTTCGCTCAGCTTCGAAACAAATGTTCCTTTACCATGCTGCCGGTAAATATACCCCATTCGCTCCAGCTCCTGCAGGGCCAGCCTTACGGTAGTCCTGCTCAGTCCGTACTGTTCCGACAATTCCCGTTCTGACGGGAGCATACTATTCGGTTCCAGTTCGTTTTCGATCTTCTCTTTTAATAAATCTACTAGTTGTTCATATAGAGGTTGTTTCTTGATTGGTTTTTCCATCTTTTCCTCGATAAACAACTGGTTACTACCACAAGACAAGTATAAGCCCTGCAGGGCTTTTCGTCAATGTAAAACTGGTAGGTACCAGTTATTTTTTCTGATATTTTCTGACATTATTTTATCATAATAACTTTGCTGACAATGGTTATTGCGCTAAAATCAGGTGCAAACCTCTAAATGAATTTACAACTGCCCGAATTAAAACGACTTCAACAGCTTTAAGAAAAAAACCACCCGTGAAAGTTCTGTTCTTCACGAGTGGTTCTTTTGTAATACCAATCGGCTGGTTTATGCAGGCCAGATACTGGGCCAGAGACCGAAGCCGGATCCGACCAGGCCGATTACAAGCAGGAGACCGATACACTTGAGCGGTGTCCACTTATGCTTGGAGAGGAACATATAAAGCATCAATGTAAGTGCCAGAGGGATAATCTGCGGCAGGATACCATCCAGAATGCTCTGAATGTCGATGGTTACAGGGCTTTCAACACTCTGGTTGAATGTGATTTCATAGTTGCCGTTGTCCAGGTCGGTAACAGCAGCGCCATCCTGAAGCGTGTCCGTGAGCTTGCCGTTATCATCGGCGGTGTACAGGTACTGACCGAATTCAGGCAGCTGGGATTCTGTTACGACAGCTGTTGTTGCAACAGTTTCGTAGGTTGTACCATTCGGGATAATAATGTTGACTTTGGTTGCGCCATATACGCAGGTCAGTGCGCCTACGACGAAAACGCCGAGGATGCTGGCAGCACGTGTGAATTCCTTGGCATTTTCTGTAAGCATGCCAATCGAATCCGTACCCAGTTTATAGGACCAGTTCATCAGCCAGAAACGGATGACAAACTGAACAACGTTAAAGACAATCAGGAATATAAACGGTGCCGCTATACTGCCGCTTATCGCCATGTTGGCGGTAATACCGGCTGTGATCGGAACCAGTGTGAACCAGAAAATAGCATCCCCGATCCCGCCAAGAGGTCCCATTGCTGCGACACGGACGGCACGGATGGTCGGAATGTCTGTCTTGTTCTGTTCCATTGAGAGGATAAGGCCCATAACAAAGGTTACGAGGAACGGATGCGTGTTGAAGAATTCAAGGTTTGAACTCATTGAAGCCGCAAGGTCGTCTTTGTTGGTGTGGATCTTTTCAAGTCCGGGCAGAATGCCGTAAAGCCAGCCGGCCGCCTGCATTCTTTCATAGTTGAATGATGCCTGCAGGAACAGCGAACGCCAGACCATTTTGTTCAGCGTTTTTTTATCTAAAGGTGCCGCAGGTGTCTGATCCTGGTATACATCCGGTATATTATATGCCATCTTCTTCATCTCCATAATCTTCTACATCACCTGCAACAGCATGTGCAGTTTTCATCTTGGACTGAATCTGATAATCCCAGAATGCCAGTCCGAAGCCGATGAATGCCAGGATAACGAGTGCAGAGCCACTGAGGCTTTCGTTAGCCATGACGATACAAGCAAGACCAAAGCCTGTGAGATAGAATCCCCACATATCCTTGGAAACCATAACCTTGAGCAGGATTGCGAAACCAACGTAACGCATCATGCCGCCGGCTGCGCTCAGGCCGTTCATGAGCCATGTCGGGATTGCTGCAACGACTGTTTCACCGAAGGTAGCACCGCCGATGAAGAACAGTGTGACGATCAGGCCGAAAATAGCGCCGAGTGCAAGCATAGCCAGATAGTTGATCTTGACGATTCCCTTTGGATTCGCTTCGTGAGCATAGTTGTCAGCCAGTGTCATAACAGGTGACATCAATGTGAAGATCAGAGTAACTGTGTATTGTCCGAGCAGTGAGAACGGAATGGCAACAGCAACAGCAGCAGTCGGCTGCAGGTGCAGTGTGATCGCCAGGATGGTGGCCATGATGCCGCCGATAACCGCATTAGGCGGCTGCGCTCCGCCAACCGGCATGTTGCCGATGGTCATGAGCTGGTAAGTCCCGCCGACGATCAGGCCTGTTTGTACGTCACCTAAGATAAGTCCGATTACAGGGCCCATTACGATCGGCTGATAGAGAGACTCGAGAAAACTGAATTGGTCAATTGCAGCGACAAATGTCACTAAAAAGACTAATAAAATCTGTATGAATGAATAATCCATTTTACTTCTCCTAACTAAAGAGTTTGTTTACATCTTCTTTTGCAGTTGTAGGTACTCGCTGAATCTGCAGTTCTACTCCTTCCTCCTGCAGTTTCTTAAATGCTGCGACATCTTCATCGTCAACTGCTACCGATGTAGCGACCTGACGTTTCCCCTCCGCCATGTGCATATTGCCGATGTTCAATGTCTTGATAGGCACACCGCCTTCAACCAGTTTCAGTGCGTCCTGCGGATTTTCAACAATAATGAAAATTTTCTGTCTCGGTGCAGCCTTGTGGATCACATCGATTGTTTTCTTGATTGAAAAATAACGAGTCTGTGCACCGGAAGGTGCTGCCATATCCATGAGCCCCTGACGCATCTTGTCATTTGCAACCTTATCGTTTGCAACAAGAATCAGATTGGCTCCGATGGTACCCGACCACTGTGTTGCGACCTGTCCATGAATCAGACGATTGTCGATCCGCGTAAGCATAATGTTAGGTTCTGCCATGATTTTCTCCCCCTTGTAAATTTTATTTAAAGCCTGAAGCCTCCGGACCTGTATCATCAATCCCCCTGCCGGACTGCTTCATGCTTTTAAATCTTATTGAATCTTCTGATCAGTACGCTTTACTGATCTTTAACGATTTCTGAAACGGCATATCTGGAAACTTCAATGACGGCGCCTGATTTGACTTCAATGTCTACAGTTTCTTTTCCGACTCTTTTGATTGTTCCGAATAATCCGTTTGAGAATTGTACCTTATCTCCAGGCTTAAGCTGTGTATGGAGATCTGTGAAATGCTCTTTCTGTTTCTTCATGCCTCTGGAACTGAAAAATGCATACAGTCCGAGGATAATCAGAATAAGAACAATCGAGACGCCGGATGACGCCAGAATGAGTTCCCAAATACCCACTTAGATTCCTTCTTCCTCCATGTCGCCTTCGCTGTCATCTTCCGGGATTTCCAGCTTGGCGTGTACCAGACCGTCTTTACCAGCTTCCAGAGCTTTTTCAATGAGCTCTTCTGCTGTCGGATCGGTATAACGAATCCCGAGACTTTCGATCAGGATTGGCATATTAGTTCCCGAGATTACTTCAACACCCGGGATTTCCTGTGAAACGAGCATGGCCGTTCTGAATGGTGAGCCACCCATCAGGTCCGAGAAAATAATAATTTCGTCACAGGTCTTTTTCATTTCCTGAACTGACTTTCTCATATTTTCTTCGAAGCCTTCGAGGTCCTCGTTTTCTTTAAACGGCAGGACTATGAATTCTTCCTGCGGACCCGCTATCATTTCGAGAGAACCCATCAGTCCTTCTGCAAAAGTGCCGTGTCCGGTTAAAACAAATCCGATCATTGGATATCGTACCTCCAGATCAATTCTTTAAGTAATAATGCCATTGGTTTACTGGTAGTAACCACACGTTTAG